>DAOTXM010000390.1:0-27169 GCA_034435215.1 Anaerolineales bacterium | reverse complement strand
CTGTCACAGTTTCCGAGTGCAGTGGTTTTCGGCTTTATGATGCATTTTCAGGCAGAAATCCCGTCCTGGAAACAGGACGGGACTTCATCAGGTGATTTCTGCCAATCGGACAGGAACAGAGCCTCCGAAAAGCTGGAGTCCCAGCACGGGCAGGTCCTCTCGGGGCAGGATGTAAATTCCGTTGCGCAGGAGCAGGTCACGGGTCCGGATGGGAAGCGCAAGGGACGCTGTGAAAACGTCGAGCAAAGCCTGCGGGTCGTCATCGGCGGCGATGCGGTTGATCGCGATGTCCCCGCAGTCCATGCAAAGATGAACGAGCATCAGTTCGCCGCGCCTGTGGCCGTATTTGTTTCGGCTGCGTTTGGCCGTCAGAGCCAATGGTTGCATGGGCGCTTTACAGGCCGAGAGCCGGTCGCCCGCCGCGTACAGGTCCAGGTGACGCGACCAAAGGCAGTAGGGGCAGTGGTTGCGGTTGTGGACGCCGGAGAGCCAGTGTGCGCTGGAAACCAGGTGGTGGCAGTGGATACACCGGAAATCCCCGAACGTCTGCAGGCGGCTCATAATTCCTCCCGCAGGTTCAGGTAGCTCTTGTAGCGGTATGGGCTGATCTTTCCAGCCAGCACCGCATTGCGGATGGCGCAGCCTGGTTCTTGGTCGTGGCGGCAGCTCAGCCCGAACTTGCATTGACCGACGTACCCGGCCATCTCCGGAAAGTACAGTGCCAGGTCTTCGCCGCTCACGTTCCAAAGCCCGAACTCGCGCATGCCGGGCGTATCCACCAGCGCACCGCCTATGTTCAGGCCGAACATCTCCAGGTGGGTGGTGGCATGACGACCTTTGCCGAACTCCCCGCGACTGACTTCCTTGACGCGCAAACCCAGTCCTGGCTGGACGGCATTCAGCAGCGAAGTCTTGCCCACGCCGGACTTACCGATCAGCACCGACATGCGGCCTGCCAGCGCTCCCTTGAGTTCATCCAGTCCCTGACTGGTGACCGCGCTGACCATGTGGATCGTGTAGCCAATATGGCGATAGATCTCCAGGTCAGCTTCGAGCGAACGGTTTTGCGAGGCCAGGTCGAGCTTGGTGATGACGATCAACGCCGGCAGCCCGGAGGCTTCGGCTGAGACCAGGTAACGGTCCAACAGGCCCCATTTCGGGGTCGGGCTGGCCGCCGCGAAAACGGGCACCACCTGATCCACGTTCGAGACGATGACCTGCTCGAAGACGCGTTGACCGGGCACCGGCGCCGGGCGCGAGAGCACAGAGCGCCTGGACAGGACTGCGTTGATCATACCGGTACCGTCACCTGCGTCAATGAAGCGCACGCGGTCACCTATGGCCACCGGGTCGATATATTCGACCTCGCGCACGGCGCGCACGCGATGTCGCAACGACGTCGGGGCGGCGGTGGGATAGATCAGTTGTTTACGTAACAGGGACGAGAGCACACAATCGATCTCTCGTCCGTTTGCGCGGACGATATAATGCCCGAGCGTTTTGCGGAAGACGACACCCTGGCCGTCTTCGGTGGTGTTGGTTGACATTGTCAGGGTTTCCTATGAGCGTGCCCCATGGAGCACGCATAACGCGATGAGAAAAAGTTGCTAACTGCCCGCATCCTTCAGGATGGGCAGGGAATAGGTCAAAAGGGAAGATGGTTTGGATGACTTGGGCCAACATACAATGCTCCTTTCTAAAATGTTCCCGTCCTGAGTGGAGGGTCGAGTAGGCGGTGTTTTTCTGCTGTATCGAGACCCGCAGTCGAAGGACGATGTTCAGGTAAATCTGCGCTTCGACTGCAAGTCTCACTGTCGTTCGACTTTCCGCTCGGCGAGGAAAAAGAAAAAACCGGCCAGGGAAATTCCCGTGGCCGGTGGAAGTGTCAGGTGTAACAGCTTGTCCGCTACTGCCTGGTATCCTTCCAAGCTGAGAGGCGCGGCTGTTAAAACAAAAGCCACGGGCATGGGGACGCCCGTGGCAGCAGAGTCTATCTGTGCGAAAAGACTGGCCTTACGCTGCTAAACGGAAGCGCGCCCATACAGTGATGTGCGAACAAGTACCGATGCTGATTTATTAAACATAAAGCGCGCTCCTTTCGTTAGAATTTGATGATTGCAGGCCATAGTTTACCATAGGCGTCGGATGTGTCAAGGCGGTTTGGGCTTCGAGATGCGGCGCGAACTGCTCGGGCGTTGTGTCCGGATTTTCTTTTTACAGAGCGAGGATACTCACGTTTTCCAGGGAAGTTAGAATTTACTTGCCAAGTAGGAATTCACGAGAAAGATACTCTGAATCAATTTCTTGCTCTTGTGGTAAATAAATGGCAACTTGAATATCCAATTTAGACAAATATCTACACATCATCGGGCCAATATTTTTCCAATCCAATCCGCCTAATCCACATCCAAGAGCAGGTACCGCAAGTGATTGTATCCCTTCAGTTTTATAGTTGTCCAATACCCACTTTAATCCCTTTTCAATGCCTTCAGCGTCAGACCTTTGCTTCCAATGCTCTTTCGTGGGAAACATTAAGAACCACTTGTTTGCATTCAAATTCGGTAAGGAAGAAGGCTCATCAGCTAAATCTTCATCCAAGGAAGTTTCTCGCTTGTAAAGATGTGGTTTACCCATCTTTATTAACTTACTTTTACAGACATCTTGATACACAACGTACATATCAGGAAACTGATATTTTGCCCTAGATGCGAGTCCTTTACCCATCACACCCACGACATTGACACTAATTGTCAGAGTTTGCATTTGCGAAAAGAACATATCTCCATCTACCCAGGATAGTCGATCGGTAATTTTGCCATGTTTTCGTGGTTGGAAAAACATGTGGGGTTCAACAACAACCGAAACAAGCGGATAATTCTTTAAGATAGGCCGTATATTGTCGGCGACAGACTGACTGGCAACGTAGATGGAATGGATTTGTGTTGGTGGAATAAAATTTGGTACGAGGCATTCTGACATAATTTTTCGTTTTGTTCCATCCTCGGTTTTCCACCAATCGCTGTTAATAATTGACCAATACTCCCCATTAATAGCTTTCGACCCTTCTTGCGTATCGAGAATTGGCGAGAGAGAACTTGCTGCATTTCCTAAAGAAATTAATGCACCTGGGGTTCCTAATATTTGAGGATTTACCCCAATTATTAAGACTTCTTTTTTATTAACCTCGCTAAGCACCTTGTACAACATTGGATTTCGAGGTTGGAAGTAAACATTTGCATAAGACCAAAGACTGTTTCCTGCGGGAGTTCTTCTTGTTTGACGATTCGCAACAATTTCGGGATTATAAATACGCGTAAATGGAATGCCCTGCTTTTCCACTTGCTGATGAGACAGGATTCCATGCTGTAATATCGATGGCAGGTTGTTGATATGAGTAATGTAATAAAGTCCCTTAACATTTCGTTTTGCCATGGTTTCACCTTTTTCTTTTTGGATTATAGCAAGTAATTGATTTAAATCCAATTGACATCCTCCCCAAACTTTGCTAAACTATAAACACAAGTTGTCAGACAAATTTTAGCAGTCTTGCAAGCCCTGCGATTTTACAGGTCGGACAGGTCGTAGACCGTGTTGACGTGTAAGATCGGTAGACTCCTAAGACCAACGAGATCCAGCCATGCCTACCCTCCTCATTAAGCACGCCTACCTCGTCACGATGGACGACCACCAGCGGGAGTTCCCCGACGGTGGTCTTTTTGTGCGGGATGGCTTCATCGAGCAGGTCGGTCCTACCGATGAACTGCCAACCGAAGCTGACGAAAGCCTCGACCTGAGTGGACACGTGCTGCTGCCCGGGCTGATCAATACGCACCACCACTTCTACCAGACCCTCACGCGCGTCGTCCCCGCTGCGCAGGACGCCAACCTGTTCAACTGGCTCAAGACGCTCTATCCCATCTGGGCCCGTCTCACACCGGATGACATTTTCATTTCGACCCAGACCGCTCTGACCGAACTGGCCTTATCCGGCTGCACGACCGCTTCCGACCACCTGTACCTGTTCCCCAACGGTTCGAAACTGGACGATGAGATTGCCGCCGCAAAAGAGACCGGACTCCGTCTCCAGGCCTCGCGCGGCTCGATGTCCCTGAGTGAGAAAGACGGCGGTCTGCCACCCGACAGCGTGGTCGACAGCGAAGAGCACATCTTGAAGGATTCCCAGCGCCTGATCGAAACTTATCATGATGCCAGGCCCGGCGCAATGACACAGGTCGTGCTGGCGCCTTGCTCGCCCTTCTCGGTCACCAGCGACCTGATGCGCGAATCTGCCAAACTGGCGCGCGAGTACGGCGTGCATCTGCATACGCACCTGGCCGAGACCGAAGACGAAGAGCAGTTCTGTCTGGACAGGTTCGGCCACCGCCCGGTCGGTTACATGCAGGCTGTAGATTGGATCGGCGAGGATGTCTGGTTCGCGCACGCCATCTGGGTCAATGACAAAGAGATCGATGTCTTTGCGGAGCATAAATGCGGTGTGGCGCACTGTCCCAGCTCGAACATGCGCCTGGCCTCCGGCATTGCGCCGATCAAGGCATACCGTAAAGCGGGCGTGAACGTCGGCATTGGCGTGGACGGCTCGGCCTCCAATGACGGTTCGCACCTGCTGGGCGAAGTGCGCCAGGCGTTCCTGCTCTCGCGTGTTAAGGAAGGCATCACCGGCTACTCGCTCTCCAACGACCCGAACCGCAAATTGATAACCGCTCGCGAAGCGCTCTATCTTGGTACACGCGGCGGGGCGGCCGTTTTGGGTCGTACTGACATCGGTTCGCTCGAACCCGGCAAATGCGCCGATTTCTTCGCCGTGGATATGAACCGTTTGGAATATTCGGGCGGCGCGGTACACGACCCGGTCTCGGCGGTGGTCTTCTGCCAACCCGTCCGAGTGGACTACACCGTAGTCGGCGGCAGGTTCGTGGTCCGCGAAGGGTGCGTGGTCACGCTCGATGAACAGAAACTGGTCGAGGTGCATAACCAGGCGGCGAAACGGTTGTTGTCTGGATAAAAACAATGTTGAGCGACATCCTGATCCAGTTGATGCTTGGTTTTCCAGCAGGTGTGATCTCTTTGTCGCTCTCGGCGCTCGGTATCTGGAAGAAATGGCTCATCTGGTTGGTGATCGCTGGCATCCTAACCATCCCGTTCACTTTTTACCTGACCGCCGCATCCGGGCTGCCGCTTTACCTGATAGCCTTGTTCCAGTTCGGAGCTGCCTATGCGGTGAAGAAGCAGAAAAATAGACTCGCCTGGGGCCTGCTGGTCCCGCTGGCGCTCACTACTTTGTTGATGGCTTACCTGACTTTCTTTGCTTTCTTTGAATCGCTCTTTTCATAACAAGAAACTGGGGCGTGGGATGTTGCTGGCAGGCCGTGTCCGCCCACCATATCCCACTTCCCCTTCATATAACAACTCTTGCGAAGGTTTAGAGATAGTGCGCATGACTTTTTAAAGATAACCTTCGCAAGGATCTGATCGACACCTCGAAAGGAGACCACCATGTATGTCAAGCAATATCAACACGTCCCGTCCGAACCCGGTGGCGCCGATGGCCTGACAGTGCGCTGGGTGATCAACGCTTCGCAGGGTGCAACGAACTTTGCCATGCGTGTCTTCGAACTCGAACCCGGAAAGGAGTCGCCTTTCCACCAACACGATAACGAGCACGAGGCCTTTGTGCTGGAGGGCAGCGGCGAAATCGAAACAAAAGAAGAGATAGCCAAACTCAAGGAAGGCTCGGTTATTTTCATCTCGGCGCAGGAGAACCATCTCTTCCGTAATACGGGTAAAGGTGTTTTGCGCTTCATCGATGTGGTCAAATTTCCGGTCGTGATGCCAAAGTAATCGAACATCGATTTGAACGAAACGAACCAACCCACCCTCGTCATTTTCTCGGGTTTACCTGGAACGGGCAAGAGCGCCCTTGCCGACCGTCTCGCCCGCGAATTGCGCTGGCCTCTGTTATGCATCGACGATGTTGCCGGAAACGTACCTTCAAATGCAGATTACCATTTTTGGGATGAGAAGATTCTGATCCTGTTGACCGTGGTCGAAGTGCAATTAGCTTTAGGCATCAGTGTCATTGCCGATTCAGTCTTTATGGGCACCGATCGGTTACATGCCCGGGACCTTGCCCAAAAACATGGCGCAATCTTTCGCCCGGTGTATTGCTTTGTTTCAGATGAAGCGCTGTGGAAGAGGCGAGTCACTGAACGCCTCGATACCCTTCAGCATTCTGGTGTAGCCACCTGGGAACAGATTCAACATCAACAGCAATGGTTTGCCCCCTGGCAACCCGGTACGGGTTTGTTTATTGATACGGTTGATCCCTTTGAACAGAACTACACCAAGGTTCGTGAATTTGTTCTTAACCTGACCCTGGAGCTTGAACCGTTGCAGGTCGAACGTCCGCTTGTCAGAGGTCAATATCACGAATGAACCGATGAGGAGAGTGAATGCTTTCTATAAATCTTGTTAATGTCGCCATGGGGCGTAAACCTGCTGATATGGTCATTCGCAAGGGTACGTGGGTCTGTGTGCAATCCGGGGAAATCATTCCTGACACAGATATTGCCATCGCAGACGGGCGTTTCGCCTATGTGGGCGGGGATGCCTCGCATTGCATTGGAAAAAAGACACAGGTCATCGAAGCACATGGGCGTTATCTCGTGCCCGGCCTGTTGGATGGGCACATGCATGTCGAATCGGGCATGGTCACCGTGACGGAGTTCGTGCGCGCAGTGGCGCCGCGCGGTTCCACCGGCTTATTCGTGGATCCGCACGAGATCGCCAATGTCTTTGGGCTTAAAGGCGTCAAGTTGATGGTGGACGAGGCGGCACGACAACCCATCCATGTATGGGTGCAGATGCCGTCCTGCGTGCCGTCCGCGCCGGGGTTGGAAACGCCGGGTGCGGCGATCAGCCCGGCCGACGTGACCGAGGCCATGACCTGGCCCGGCATTATCGGCCTGGGTGAGATGATGAACTTCCCGGGTGTAATCGCTTCCGACGAGAAGATGCATGCAGAAATGCACGCCACGCGCCATGCGGGCAAAGTCATTGGCGGGCATTATCCTGCGCCTGATCTGGGCTTGCCTTTCCACGGCTATGTTGCCGGTGGGATCGAAGACGATCACGAAGGCACACGTGTGGAGGATGCTGTGGCGCGCGTGCGCCAGGGTATGAAGGCCATGCTGCGTTATGGCTCAGCCTGGCTGGACGTGGAAGAGCAGGTCAAAGCCATTACGGAGATGGGTCTGGACTCGCGCCGTTTCCTGCTTTGTACCGATGATTCCCATGCCCATACCCTGACCGAGGACGGCCATATGGACCGCGTGTTGCGGCATGCCATTCAGGCCGGGCTTGCGCCAATGACGGCTATCCAGATGTGCACGATCAATACTGCCGAGCACTTTGGCCTGACGCGTGAAATGGGTATGATCGCTCCGGGTCGCTGGGCGGATATGGTGCTGGTCGAGGATTTGCACGATTTTCATGCAGACCTGGTGATTGCCAAAGGACAGGTGATCGCCGAAGATGGTCAATGGAAGGTGGACTTGCCGGTTGTGAAATATCCTGCGTGGGCCCGGCAGTCGGTACACTTGCAAAGACCATTGAAGGCTGACGATTTCGTTTTGAAATATTCCTCCCCTCTCGTGCCTCTCCCTGAGGGAAATGGGATTGAGGTGACCGCTAATGTGATCGGTGTGATCGAAAACCAGGCACCGACGCGCCATTTGAAAATTCCAGTCACGACCACTGCTGGAGAAATTGGTATCGATATGGAACGGGATATTGCCAAGATCGCTCTGGTCCAACGTCACCAGGGCACGGGCGGTATCAGTCTAGGTCTGGTGAGCGGTTTTGGTTTTACTGAAAAATGCGCCATTGCGTCGACGGTTGCGCATGACAGCCATCACATGATCGTGGTCGGCACGGATGAGGCCGATATGGCGGAAGCAGCCAACAGTCTGGCGCGCAGCGGAGGCGGTCAGGTAGTGGTTAAGAACGGTCAGGTGATCGGTCAGGTCGAGTTGCAGATTGCCGGTTTGATGTCCACCGAACGGGCGGATATCGTGGCCGAAAAAGCCGCCAGTGTGTTGGACGGTTTTCATGCCTGTGGCTGCACGCTCAACAATCCGAACATGCAATTGAGCCTGTTGGCACTGGTGGTCATCCCAGAATTGCGTATTTCTGATAAGGGGTTGGTGGATGTAAACCGTTTTGAATTGATCCCGGTGTTGGAGTAGCTATGTCACATTTCCCTTTTCAACGCTTGCAATCCGAACTTTCCATTTTGATTTCGAACATGCCGGCAGGCGAGCGTTTGCCCTCCGAGCCACAACTGGCTAAGGAACTGGGCGTCTCACGCGCCACATTGCGCGAAGCCATGCGCACCTTCGAAACGCAAGGTTTGATCCGGCGGCGGCAGGGGGCAGGTACCTTTGTCGTTGGGCAGGTACCGGTGCTGGATAGTGGCCTGGAGGTGCTGGAGAGCCTGGAGACCATGGCCCGACGGTTGAATCTGGCTGTCACTGTTAGTGACTTGCACGTCGAGCGGGTGTATGCCGACCAGGAACTGGCGGAAGGACTCAAACTGCCGCTGGCATCTCGCCTGGTCAAAATCCGGCGCGTGGTCCGTGCAGATGGACGCCCGGTGGCTTATCTGATAGACACATTGCCCGAGAGTTTTCTCAAGCCGGAGGACCTGCCAATGAATTTCAGCGGTTCGGTTCTGGACTTTTTGATTGCGCGCGGATCCCCATTGACCATCTCGCGGGCAGAGATCAGCGCCATCGGTGCGCCTGCAGAGGTGGCACGGGCGCTCGAGATCCAGCGCGAAGACGTCTTGCTGCAATTTACCTCCCAGCTTTATTTGGCAGATGGCAGTGTGGTAGATTACTCCGTAAGCAACTTCATCCCCGGATATTTCAATTTCCATGTCATCCGGCGGATAGAACATATATAGGCAGTTTCCAATGTTTGCATGCGCTGCATTCATTGTTACTGAACAATAACTCAAAAAATTCTCTGGAGGTACAACATGCGTAGTTTTGCAGGTCGTGACATTCTGTCACTCAAGGAATTCGAACGGAACGAATTCTTTCATGTATTTGAAGTAGCCGATGAAATGGAGCCGATTGCCCGCAGTCGGCAGAACAGCGATCTTCTCGCCGAGAAGACGCTGGTAACGGCTTTCTATCAACCATCCACACGCACGCGCCTGGCGCACGAGGCGGCCATGCACCGCTTGGGCGGCCATGTGACCGGTTTCGCAGATGCCAAGATGACCCGCGCGGGCGACTTTTATCAGGAGTCGATCAAGGATACGGTCAAGATGCTGGAGTTCTATGGGGACGTGATCGTTATGCGTCACTTCCAGCAGGGCGCCCCGCACGAAGCAGCCAAATGGGCCTCCATCCCGATCATCAACGGCGGCGATGGCTGGGGCGAGCACCCGACCCAGATCCTGACCGACCTGTATACGGTCCTGACCGAAAAAGGTACCATCGACGGCCTGAAATGGCTGGCGGTCGGTGATATGCGTATGCGCACCATGCACTCGCTTGGTTACGCCTTGAGCCAGTTCGATTGCCCGATTACCTTTGTCTCGCCGCCCGAAATGAGCCTGACGGACGATTTCAAGGCTGAACTCAAGCAATACAGCGTGGATTTCAAGGAAGTCGAGCATGTGGAACAGGCCATCGCCGATGCAGATGTCATCCTGGTGGAACCGGTGGTGCAGCCCGATTACACCAAATCCCGCGATGAGCGCAGCGGTGATATTGGCCTGACGCCCGCTAATTACAAGATCACGCGCGAATTGCTTGAGAAGAAAGCCAAGTCGGATGCCATCCTGCTGCACTCCCTGCCGCGTATGGACGAAGTCCCGACCGATGTGGACATCACCAGGTGGTCACGCTACTGGCAGGAAGCCTTCAACGGTGTGGTCATGCGCATGGCGCTGCTGGCGCTGGTGCTGGGAAAGATGGAATAACCCAGTCAGGTTTTAAGGCTCTGCGGGGTCGCCAGACCCCGCAGGAGCACAATCGGAAAGAAGGCGTGATGGATAAAAAGGCTGTCAGAGAATGGGCGGCTGAATACAGACTTATCAACGAAATGGAACGCGAAGAATTGCATCAACGCCTGCCAAATGAACCCGTCGAGCAAAGCGTCCGGTCGTATTTTGCTATGTGCGAATTAGCGCTGGCATTTGCAGGTAGTCCAGATGTTCCACCTGAATTGCTAGAAGCAAGAGAAAAACATTATATTGAATTGGCGAACAAATGGAAACGATTATCGGAAAGGCTGAAGCATGTTTAGCAGCCCACAATCGCTACAGCTGGTAATAGACTTTCTACAAGAACACAATATTCCATATATGGTTATTGGGGGATTGGCGATGTCTGTCTGGGGTGAAATACGCGTCACTCACGATGCTGACATCAAGGTAAGCATCGATGTGCCGTTGACTGAATTCCGTAAATTGGTTTTCGAGCATTTTCCAGAACGGCATTCAAACATCCCTGCTCATAAAAAAAGCCAATACGTTGTTCATATCTGGGCTTCCCCCGATGTAGCAATAGACTTGCTGGTAAGCATATTTGATTACGAAAAAAAAGCGATTGAACGGGCGGTTGAAGCCGATGTGTTAGGTATACCAGCGCGTGTTTGCGCAGCCGAAGATTTTATCATTCATAAAGCTATAGCAAATCGCGAGAAGGATTGGATGGATATCGAGATCATTCTTGTACGCCAGCGCGGCAAATTGAACATCGAATATATCCGCAACTGGCTGTCTCAATTTGCAGAAGCGTTGGAAAATCCGGAAATTTTTTCTCGCCTCGAAGACCTCTACCGAACGATCTAATTTCAATAAACAAGGAGTATTTCTATGCAAACCGATTTACGAAATCGCGACTTGATCGGCGATCTCGATTTCTCGAAGGAAGAAGTCGAAACCGTTTTGGATGTGGCTTTTGACCTGAAGCGCAAGCGTGCCCTGGGTGAGCCGCATGCCTACCTGCGCGACAAGGTGCTGGCGATGTTGTTCTTCTTCAGCAGCACGCGCACGCGCGGCTCGTTCGAAGCTGGGATGGCGCAACTGGGAGGACATGCCGCCTTCATCGAAAGTAAGACCACACAGATTGCACACGGCGATACCCCCGTGGAAATCGGCGAAATCTTTGGTCGCTACTTCGATGGCATTGCTATCCGCCACGTGGACTGGAAAGTGGGCAACAAATACATCAGCGAGGTAGCCAAGTATTCGCGTACGCCTATTCTCAATATGCAATGCGAAATTTACCATCCCTTCCAATGCCTGGCAGACTTGATGACCATTATCGAGAAAAAAGGCCGTGACCTGCGCAAGCGCAAGATGGTGGTCTCGTGGGCCTATGCGGCCTCATACCAGAAGCCGATTTCCGTACCTCAATCCCTGATCCTGCAAATGCCCCGCTTCGGCCTGGATGTGGTGCTGGCGCACCCGCCGGAGTTCAAGCTGATGCCCGAGATCATGGACGCAGCCCAGGAACAGGCCAGGAAATTCCACACCGGCTTTGAGGTTATCAGCGACCCGGACGGAATGGAAAAGGCGTTCAAGGATGCCGATGTTGTCTACGCCAAATCGTGGGGCGCAATGCTGACCACCGAAGACGCCAACGAAGGGGCCAAGATCATCGAGAAGTATGCGCATTGGATCACGGATACGAAGAAGATGAAACTGGCAAAGGACGATGCCATCTACATGCACCCGCTGCCTGCCGACCGCGATGTAGAAGTTACCAGCGAAGTAATGGATGGCCCGAATTCGGTCGTATTCGACGAAGCGGAGAACCGCTTGCACGCCCAGAAGGCTGTAATGGCCCTGACGATGAGGTAATCCCATGGCTAAACAAAAATTAGCGGTTGTTGCCATTGGTGGGAACTCTCTCATCAAGGATAAAGCGCATCAAACAGTCGAAGACCAGTACCAGGCCGCCAAAGAGACCACCTATCACATCGCCGACATGATCGAACAGGGTTGGGACGTGGCCATCGGTCATGGCAACGGTCCACAGGTTGGATTCATCCTGCGACGTTCGGAGATTGCTGCCAAGGTCGAGGGTATGCACGAAATCCCGCTGGACGTTTGCGGCGCGGACAGCCAGGGCGCGATTGGTTACGCCCTCCAGCAAAACCTGCAGAATGAGCTGTACCGGCGTCAGATAAAGAAAAATGTTGTCACGTTGGTAACCCAGGTGTTGGTGGACAAAAATGACCCCGCTTTCAAGAATCCCACCAAGCCAATTGGCGGCTTTATGGACGAACCTGAGGCCAAGCGCCGCGAGTCAGAGATGGGTTGGAACGTCGTCGAAGACGCGGGACGCGGTTGGCGACGTGTGGTCGCTTCTCCGCTGCCGAAGGAAGTGGTCGAACTGGATTCGGTGAAGACCCTGCTAGATGCCGGTGTGATCGTCATCACAGTGGGCGGTGGCGGCATTCCGGTCATCGACAAGGGGGAGGGAGAATACGTCGGTACCGCAGCGGTCATCGACAAGGACTTTGCCTCCAGTTTGTTGGCGCAGGAAATCGGCGCCGACCTGTTCCTGATCTCCACCGCGGTCGAGAAGGTGGCCCTCAACTTTGGTAAACCGGACGAGAAGTGGCTGGATAAGATGACCCTGGCTGAAGCCAAGCAATACCTGGCCGAAGGCATACATTTCGCCAAAGGTTCCATGGCGCCCAAGATCCAGGCCATCATCTGGTTCCTGGAAAATGGCGGTAAGCAGGCTCTCATCACCAACCCCGAGAACATTGGCCGCGCCCTTAAGGGCGAAACCGGCACCTGGATTGTTCCATAATCGTAGGGGCGACAGGATGTCGCCCCTGCATTTTCATGAAACGCATCATCGTCTCCCTCATATCCCCGCCGCTGGTACTGGCGCTTGTGGCAATCCTTGCCTACGGGCTGCTGCTGCCGCAACTTGGCTTTTACTGGGATGACCTGCCCATGTCCTGGATCCGTTACCAGTTTGGGCCGGATGCGATGGCACGCTATTTTTCCACCAACCGTCCGGTCTGGGGTCTGCTGTACCAGGTGACAACACGACTCTTCCCGCAGGTCCCGATTTACTGGCAGGTCTTCGCGCTCTTCTGGCGTTGGGTGACCGGGATGCTGACCTGGGCTATTTTACGGGAGTTGTTTCCCAAGCAAACCCGTTTTGCACTGATGACCGCTCTCCTTTTCCTGGTCTATCCCGGTTTCAACCAGCAATGGGGGGCATACCTGTACAGTCATTTTTTTATCGTTCTCTCTTTTTTCCTCTTTTCTTATTTCTTGATGTTACATGCCAAACGCGGCCGATACTGGCTCAAGACGGGTTTCGGTTTGTTCTTTTCCGCGCTGAATTTGTGGATGCACGAATATTTCTTTGTCCTGGAATTAATGCGACCGGCCGTCATCTGGACTGCGCTACGTGAAGAGAACCTGGACTTTCGCGCGCGTCTGCATCGGACCTTCAGCCTGTGGGCGCCCTATCTGGCCGTATTCCTGGCTGCGGTCCTATCCCGTTTATTCATCTTCAACAACCAGATCTACGAGATCGGCAGCGACCAGGCTGGAACGACTCCGTTTGATTTGTTAACTACCATCCCGGCCAGCCTGTGGACGGTCACAGTGGCGGCCTGGGCGCAGATTTTCCGGATGCCCGACCTGACGACAGACGGCCCGCGCACTACGCTGGTTTACGGAGCGGTGACGCTGGTCGCGTACGGGGTGTTGGTCGCTGCTTTGTTTGGCAGGCAGGCACAAGGTGCCGCCCTGAGCGAAGGGTTACCGCAGTCGAAGGGCGGAGATGGAGGCGGGAGGAGAGATGCCTTCTGGGCTATGGGTCTAGGAGTCTTCATCCTATTGGTGGCAGGCTGGCCGTTCTGGCTGACGGGCGTGCCGGTCTCCCTGGGCTATCCTGCCAACCGAGCTACGCTATCTTTCATGCTGGGTGTCAGTTTGCTGTTTGCGGGTTTCCTGGCACTGTTGCCGCATCGTTTCGATTGGATCCTCCTGGCGGTGTTCGTTTCCCTGGCAGCCGGGCGACAGTTCCAGTGGTCGAACGAGTTCCGTCGCGATTGGAATGCGCAGAAAAACCTGTTCTGGCAGATGACCTGGCGCGCTCCGGCTTTAGAGCCGGGCACCATTGTGATGATGAATGAGAAATTGGCCTATTACGCCGATAACTCGCTTGGCGCGGCTTTGAACTGGATCTATGCGCCGGACAACCACACCGGTCGCGTAGAATATGTGCTTTTCTATCCTACCAACCGATTGGGCGGGGCATTGACCAGCCTGGAACCGGGAGTCCCGGTGGAGTATGACTACCTGGCCGGGCAGTTCGAGGGCAACACTTCGCAGGTGGTGGCCTTTTATTACGCGCCGCCGGGTTGCCTGCGCCTGCTCGACCCGGAGATCGATCCGTATAACCGCCTGATCCCTGATGAGTCATTTCTGCGCGATGCCGCGCATTTATCTACAACCATGACGGTTTTGAGCCAGCCGATCGCCCGTATGCCAGAAATTTACAACCCCGAACCTGCACATAATTGGTGTTATTATTTTGAACAAGCAGACCTGGCGCGTCAAGTGAGGGACTGGGGAAAGGTAGCCGCGTTGGGCGATCAAGCCTTCAGGTTGGATGATTATCCCAATGATCCGCTCGAGCGTTTCGTTTTTGTTGAAGGCTATGCTCATGTCGGTGAATGGGAAAAGGCGCTCGAATATGCGCAGGTCTCTTACAAGGTTTCGAAAAACTATGTTGGACCGTTGCTGTGCAGATTGTGGGAACGGATCGAGCGTGAGGTTCCTGTTTCACCAGAGAAAACAGAATTTGTCATACAATCTAAGACATTATTCGGGTGTAATCCGTGAGAATTGTGACTTGCAAATCCATGCACTTTGAGTCTAAAATGGATTGATGGATTACCCAATAATAATGAGATTTTCTATCATTGGAAGGAGGTCTACACTCAAAATTTCCCCGTTACATCCTTACTGTACCACCAACCTATCCCTATGAATTTGGAGGAGTAAACGAATGAAACGCCAAACATTAGTAACACTGGCGCTGGCGCTTGTGCTGATCATTTCGGCCTGTGCCCCGAAAGTAGAAGAAGTCGGCGGGTTTCAAATCCCCGCAATTGATGAAGGCAAATTCAACGTAGCCATGGTCCTGATCGGCCCGCATGATGATGGCGGCTGGTCGCAGGCTCACTACGAAGGTTTGCTCTATGTGAAAGAGAATGTGCCTAATACGCACGTAGCTTACATCGAAAATGTGCCTGAAGGTGCGGACTCTGAGCAGGTCTTCCGCGCCCTGGCTCGCAAGGGCTTCGACCTGATCTTTGGAACCTCCTTTGGCTTTATGGATCCGATGGAAGCTGTGGCTAATGAATATCCCGATGTCATGTTCATCCATCTGACTGGCATCAAATCCAACCAGACGAACTTTGGTAATCTTATGGGCGCCATGGAAAACATGAAGTACCTGGCGGGCATGCTGGCTGGCGCGCGCGCCAAGATGGACGGTAACCCGAAATTGGGTTATATGGCTACCTTCCCGATCCCCGAAGAAATCCGTCTGGGTAACGCCATAGCGCTCGGCATGAAGAAAACCTGTCCCGAGTGCACCATGGATGTGCGCTGGATCAACACCTGGCATGACCCGATCATCGAGAAGGAAGCGGCTGCTTCCCTGTTTGATGGCGGTGCTCAGGTGGTCTTCACAGGCGCGGATACACCAGCTGTGGCTGACGTAGCCCAGGAAAAAGGTAAGTGGGGCGTCACCTATGACTGGTACGGCTCCTGCAAGGTCGAGCGCTGCCTGACCGCACCATATTGGGTCTGGGGTCCCGAATATGCCCGTATCACACAGGGCACCATTGACGGCACCTATACCCCTGGTTGGGATTACTTCGATGCCGATACCGGCGCGCTCGGTCTGTATGGCTTCATGGAAGGGCAGGAACTGACGCCTGGAATGAAAGACCTGCCACCTGAAGTCATCGAGGAAGTCCGCACGATTCTCGCGCAGATGCTGGCTGGTCAATTCACCCGCTTCGATGTCTTCTCCGGTCCGATCAATGACAACCAAGGTAATGTGGTTGTTCCCGCGGGCGAAGCACTGGAGCAGGTGGACCTGGATGCATTCCCCGAATACGGCCTGGGCTGTAAGTATTGCATGAAGTGGTGGGCCGAAGGCATTACCGCTGAATTACCTGAGTAAGACCAAGTCTGTTATATGGGCCAGAACTCGTTGGGGTTCTGGCCCTGTTTCTAACTTGACAATATCACGTTCAAAAGAATGTGACATTGCCAAACGAAAATAAGAGCGCGGAGGAAAAACCCTTGGCGACTTCAAACCAAACCACACTCCCCCCTGTTGTAATGATGAGCGGTATTGTCAAACGCTTTCCGGGCGTGCTGGCAAACGATCATGTAGACTTTGATTTACGGCGCGGTGAAATCCATGCTTTGTTGGGGGAAAACGGTGCTGGAAAAAGCACCCTGATGAATGTGCTAGCTGGGTTATATAAACCTGATGCAGGTGTTATTCGGATCAATGGCGAAATTGTCAGTCTCTCATCACCGCGCGATGCCATCAAAGCGGGGATTGGCATGGTTCACCAACATTTCATGCTGGTCCCGTCTCAAACCGTGACCGAGAACGTGCTACTAGGGTTAGATGAACCGCGGTTTCTGATGCGCTTGAACGAATATGATGGCAAAATCGCTGAGCTTGGCGAGCAATTCGGTTTGCATGTGGATCCACGTGCCAAGGTATGGCAGTTATCCGTGGGCGAGCAGCAACGCATCGAGATTTTGAAAATGTTATATCGTGGTGCCCAAGTGCTCATCATGGATGAACCGACAGCGGTGCTTGCGCCGCAGGAAATCGAGGGCCTGTTCAAAATTTTGCGCTCGATGACTGCCCAGGGTAAATCCATCATCTTTATCAGCCATAAATTGAACGAGGTGACGGCCATTGCAGATCGCATCACGGTCTTGCAACGAGGCAAAGTGACTGCCAATGGTCTTTCGGCCGTGGGTGTGACCACGCAGGAACTGGCGCGCCTGATGGTTGGCCGTGAGGTGGTGTTTCGCATCGAGAAGCAACCCAGTAACCCGGGGGATGTAGTGTTGGACGTCAGGGATGTATATGCTGAAAACGACAAGGGCTTGCCTGCCCTGCGTGGGTTGTCTCTGAACGTGCGCAGGGGAGAGATCGTAGGGGTGGCGGGGGTTGCTGGCAATGGGCAACGCGAACTTTCGCAAGTCATCAGCGGCCTACGAAAATGTACACGCGGGGAAGTACGTCTAGCTGGTGAACTGGTCAGTAACCGCCCAACATTGTACGGCATCGAACGTGGTATGGCTTACGTGCCCGAAGATCGCACGCATGTGGGTTCATCGCCCAATCTGAGCGTAACCGATAACGTCATCATGAAAAAATATCGCCAGCCTCCCATTTCTCACGGTGGGCTGCTGGACATGACAGAGGCTACACGCTTTGCCAAGGAACTTAAGGAAGCTTACGACATCATTGTTCCAACAGTCGAGACGCCCGTACGTTTGCTCTCGGGCGGGAATCTCCAGCGTGTGATCCTGGCGCGGGAGATTTCAGGAGAACCGGGCTTCATGGTCGCGGTACAACCGACGCGCGGCCTGGATGTGGGCGCAATCGAAGGCGTCCACCGGCTGCTGCTCGCGCAAAGGGATGCAGGTTCTGGGGTCCTGTTAATATCCGAAGAATTGGAAGAATTACTTTCACTCAGCGACCGAATTTATGTTATTTATGAGGGCAAGATCATGGGTGAAATCCACCTCGGCGTTGAACGAGAATCTGACAAAGTCATTGAAACGATTGGATTGATGATGACCGGTACACCGCTGGAAAAAATTGACAAGGGAGTAGCCGCATGACTGAAAAAATAACGCCTCGATCTAGACCTCGAACTGGCTCCTTCCGCGTTAAACTGGAGCCGCGTCTCCAGGAACCTCCGCGCTGGTACCCGGTTGTGGTTTCATTGGGCGCGATCATGCTTGCACTTTTCCTGGGTGGAATCCTGATTGCGTTTGCAGGCGGTGATCCTTTCCGCTCGTACGCGCATATTGCGCGTGCTTCCTTTGGCAACATCGGTGTGATTTCCGATACACTGGTAAAAGCCACCCCGATTCTGATGACAGCTCTGGCCTGCTCGATTGCGTTTCGCATGAAATTATGGAATATTGGCGCGGAAGGACAGTTCATCATGGGCGCGTATGGCGCCAGCGTGGTCGTGCTCGCACCCTTGCTGCCGGCTGAAACCCCAGCCTGGATTTTCATTCCGGTTATGATGGCTGCGGGCATGTTGATGGGCGCGTTGTGGGGTTGGATTCCTGGTATCTTGAAGGCGCGCTTCAATGTCAACGAAATCATCAGCACCTTGATGCTGAATTACATCTCGATTTCCTGGGTCAATTTCTGGATTTTTGGCGTTTGGTCCGAAGGTGGTTTCCAGATGAGCCCTAAATTTCCAGATAACACCTGGTTGCCGCGCCTGCTGGATTATGCTGACAGCATCCCGATTTTGCGTGGTCTGACAACGCACGCTGGTCTGTTGATTGGCATCGTGGCCGCGATCATCCTGTGGCTGCTGGTCTATCGCAGCCGTTGGGGGTATGAAATTCGTTTGATCGGCGATAACCCCAATGCGGCGCGTTATGCAGGCATAAATATCTCTCGTAATACGGTCCTGGTGATGATGCTCTCCGGCGCGTTAGCGGGATTGGGTGGCATGAGCGAGATCACAGGGGTCGTCCATCGTTTGCAGACGTCGCCTATTGCGGCCGGCTACGGCTTCACTGGCATCATCGTTGCCTGGCTTTCCAAGTTACATCCGGGCGTAATCATCGTGGTTTCGGTGCTGTTTGGCGCGCTGCTCCTGGCGGGACGTGAGATCCAGCCTTCGGGCGTGCCCAAGATGATCCAGGGCATCATCCTGGTCTGTCTGATTGCCAGCGATTTCCTGCTGCGCTATCGCGTGCGCATCGTTCGCGCGGGGGCGGAGGAGTAGAATATGGACTTTATCATCATCCTGCAAGCGGGTGTCGCTACCGGGACCGTGTTACTCTTTGCCACCATCGGCGAGATTTTTGCTGAACGCTCCGGTGTGCTCAACCTGGGGGTAGAAGGTATGATGCTGATCGGTGCCATGTCTGCCTTCAGTACAACGATTGCTACCGGCAATCCCTGGCTGGGCGTGCTGGTCGCCATGTTTGCTGCCGGATTGATCAGCCAGGTACATGCCTTTATCACCATCACTCTCCAAGCGGACCAGGTAGTCAGTGGGTTGGCGTTGACCTTCCTTGGCACGGGCATAAGCCTGGTATTGGGCGAGGGGTTGAGCAAGGCTGGCACAGTTTCCTTGCTGCCCAACTTTTCCATTCCGCTGCTGTCTCAGATTCCTTTGCTTGGGCCGATATTCTTTGCAAGGCAGAGTATCCTGGTCTATTTCGGTTATCTGATGATCCCGCTGGCCTGGTATTACATCAACCGTACCCGTCCGGGCTTGCACCTGCGCGCGGTAGGGGAGTATCCCTCTGCGGCGGATGCGCTGGGGATCAACGTGTTCCGTATGCGGTACGCCTATGTTTTTGTCGGTGGGGTGTTGGCCGGTTTGGCGGGAGCAACCATCAGTCTGGCTGTTGCGCCGGGCTGGTTCAGCGAGTTGACTACCGCTGGCCAGGGTTGGATTGCTATTGGCCTGGTCATCTTCGCGCAATGGGACCCGGTCCGCGCGGCGGTAGGTTCGTATGCTTTCGGCGCCTTGCGTCGCCTGATCCTGGATATTCAGGGCCCCACTGTCCTTTTCGGTATGGCGAACCCTTTTTATTACAATCCCTACTGGGGCTTCTTCCTACAGATGCTACCCTACGCCTTCACTGTCATCGTGCTGGTAATTGGCTCGCGCGAGGCTATCCGCAAACGCCTTGGCGCTCCGGCTGCGCTGGGTAATCCTTATATCCGGGGAGAGCGTGGTTTGTAGTACTTTGTCGGTTTCACGATGGCGGCGGGATGCTTTCAAGAGCATCCCGCCGATTTTTATGTGACTTTTGTCATCAATTTACGAAAAGTACTTGTAATCCTTTGTGATTAATGATACAAAGTAACTGTAAACGTCAGACGATAATCCACTAACCAATTTTCTTATGCGCCTGATCCAAGCAAGAACCCTGGCCAACCAAGTGGAAGACCTGCTTCGTGGACGCATCCGCGAGGGAGTTTACGCGCCGGGAAGCCGTATGCCTTCTGAGAGCGAGCTTTCTGAAGAGCTGGGCGTCAGCCGCGCCACCGTGCGGACGGTGCTGGCAAAACTTGCAGTAAATGGCTTGATTCTACGCAAGCAGGGGGACGGAACCTATGTCAACGCACGGGTAGAAAAGATCAGCGCGCACCTTGGCAATGTGTGGGACTTCATCTGTCTGATCGAGAGCAACGGTTTTTCCCCATCCATCCAATTCATTTCAAAAGAGATTCGACCCGCCACCGCGAAAGAAGCAGAGATACTTTTCATTACACCGGGCGAACAATTACTGTCCCTGCGGCGGCTTTTTTATGCCGATGATATTCCTGTTATCCTGACGCACAATATTTTCCCACTCACTTTGCTGCGCGTGCCGGTCGACGAAGTGGATGGCAGTTTACACATCCGTGATATTTTGCAACATTATTTCCAGCAGGAGATTGCTTTTGTGATTACAGATATCCACGCCACGCAGGCGGGAGAAGAAGTGGGTAGCCTGATTAATGCTTCTCCCGACAAAGTAATGTTAGCGTTGGATGTTTCGTTTTATAGCAAGGATAGTGTCCTGCTTTCCTTGGGGATCAATTATTTCGATGATACTGTCCTGCGCCTGAGCCTGGTGCAGGCTTGGACGAACAGCACTGCATGACTTTGAGGAGGATGAGTGGACAATGCGAGCGAAACTGAGTAGCCTGTTTGATGGGTTCCTGCCTGTGATTGCCACCCTGGCAGCCCTGGCTGTGGGGGCGGTCATGTTGCTGGTTCTGGGCGTCAACCCGTTGGAAGCCTACGCCGCGCTCTGGGATGGCGCCTTTGGCAGTTCCAATGCGCTGGCCGAAACGCTGGTCAAAGCCACGCCGCTGTTGCTGGTTGCGCTTGGCATCTGTATTTCCTTCCGTGGGGATGTGATCAACATCGGCGGCGAGGGACAGATGATTGTTGGCGCAATCCTGGCAACCTGGGTGGGATTGACCTTCACGGGTCTACCGGGCTGGCTGGTCATCTTGCTGGCGCTGCTGACCGGGTTCATCGGCGGTGGGATCTGGGGCGGTATCCCTGGTTTCCTCAAAGCCTATTTCAACGTCAATGAAATCCTCAGCACGGTCATGATGAATGCCATTGCCGTCCAGCTCATGAACTTCCTGCTGCGCGGCCCGATGATCGACCCGGCGCAGGCTGAACTGGCCTCCAAGATCCCGCAGACTGCGCGCCTGTTGGAGGTTTTTCGCTTGCCGCGCCTGATGCCCACCCGCTTGCACCTTGGCGCCTTGCTGGCTGTCATCCTCGCTGTGCTGGTCTATATTTTGCTCTGGCGCACCGTGCTTGGCTATCGTATCCGCGCGGTGGGACAGAATCCGCATGCTTCGCGCTATGCAGGTATCAACGTCAAACGCTACGTGGTGCTGGCGCTGCTACTGAGCGGCGCGTTTGCCGGGCTGGCGGGCGCGATCCAGGTCTATGGCGTGAACTACCGCATGATCACAGACGGCTCTGCTTCGGGCTTTACCGGCAGCGCGGGCTTCAACGGCATTGTGGCGGCGTTGTTCGGCCAACTACATCCCATCTGGTCGATCCCCGCTTCGATCCTGTTCGGCGCCCTGTTGGTTGGCGCAAACAAGATGCAGCGCGTGGTACAGGTCCCGTCTGCGCTGGTGATTGCCCTGAACGGACTTGTGGTAGTCTTCGTCGTCAGCAGCGAGATCTGGCGCCGCCGCAGGCAAAGACGCAGGCTTGCTGCCGCCAAAGAAGACGAATCCCCGCCCGATCCCGATTCTGCTGCCTTTGCTCAAACGGAGGTGGGCGCATGATCTCTGAATTGTTCTCCGTCACCGTCTTGATCGGCATCCTGGCCTCGGGCATCCGCCTGGCTACTCCATACCTGTACGCAGCCATTGGCGAGACCTTCGGGCAGCGCAGCGGCGTGCTCAATCTGGGTGTGGAAGGACAAATGCTGTTAGGCGCATTCGCGGCCTTCTACGTTTCCTACACAACAGGGAATTTATGGCTGGCGGTGCTGGTAGCCATGCTGGTTGGCGCGGTCATGGGGCTGGCAATGGCCTTCGTGACTGTCAACTTGCATGCCCAGCAGGGCATCAGCGGTATTGGATTTTACCTGTTCGGGTTGGGCGCCAGCGATCTATTGTTCCAGAAGTTGGTGGGCACAGTCAAGATTGCGGGCAGCTTTCCGAAAATTCATATCCCGTTCCTGAGCGATATCCCTTTGCTAGGTGAGATCCTTTTCAGCCATCACATCCTGGCCTACATGGCCTTTTTGCTGGTGCCGGTGGCTTGGTTTGTCTTGAATAAAACAACGTTGGGATTGAAGATCCACGCCGCGGGGGAAAATCCCGAAGCAGCCGATTCGCTTGGGGTATCGATAGCAGGCATTCGGTATTTTACGATCGTGCTGGGTGGAATCCTGTCTGGGGTAGCCGGAGCTTCCCTGTCCATCGCCCAGTCCAATGTTTTCCAGCAAGGCATGACCAGCGGTATCGGTTTCATCGCTGTGGCGCTGGTCTATTTTGGCGGCTGGCGGCCGTGGGGGGTGTTGGGAGGCGCGTTGTTGTTCAGCATGGTCAACTCGCTGCAATTGTGGATCCAGGTGCTGGGCGTGCCCATCCCATCTGATATCGCGGTGATGATGCCCTACGTGCTGACAATTTTGGTACTTGTGTTGACCGTTTCGAGGGTGCGCGGGCCATCGGCGCTGACGAAGCCCTTTGAGCGTGAGGATTGATTTATCCTGAAGGAGGTGTGCGTATCGGGATGAAACTCTCAAAATCTTGTTCGTCGTTTGAATCTATCAAAAGGAGAAGAAAATGAAGAAACCTGTACGTTTGTTTGCCCTGTTTGCTCTGCTCGTAGTGTTAGTGAGCGCCTGTGGCGGCGGCGCTGCCGCTCCTGCTGAAGCGGAAACCTTCCGTGTGGCCGTGGTAATGCCCAGCGCCATCAACGACCTGGCTTTCAGCCAGAGCATGTACGATGCGCTATTGCGTGTGCAGTCCGATATGGGTGGGCCGGAAAAGTTCGAAATCGTCTACTCTGAAAATATGTTTGTGGTAGACGACGCGGCTGCCGCCATCCGTGACTATGCTACCCAGGGCTTTGACCTGGTGATCGCGCATGGTTCGCAGTACGGTTCCTCCCTACAGGAAATTGCTCCCGACTTCCCCGAGACCAGCTTCGCCTGGGGCACCACGTTGGACACCTTCGGCCAGCCCAACATCTTTGCGTACGAAGCCGCGGCTGATGAAGGCGGTTATGTCAACGGCGTGTTGGCTGCCAACATGACCACCAGCAAGGTGATCGGTGTGGTCGGTCCCATCGAGACCGGCGATGCTAAACTGTATGTGGATGGGTTCATTGCTGGCGTTGCGGCTACCAACCCTGACATCACTGTCAATGTGAACTACATCGGTTCGTTCTCCGATGTGGCGCTGGCTGCGGAAGCTGCCAATACCCACATCTCTGCTGGCGCGGACGTGCTGACCGGCACAGCCCAGATGGTGGTGGGCGCGATCGGCAAGGCTGAAGAAGCCAATGCGCTTTGGTTCGGTACGCAGTCCAACCAGACCTCCCTGGCCCCCAAGATCGTGGTTGCCAGCCAGGTCTATCACTGGGAAGTAGTCCTCAATGAAATGCTCGACCTGATCAAGGGCGGCACATTGGGTGGCAAGTCCTTTGCCATCAATCTGGCCAATGGCGGCGAAGTGGTCGAATACAACCCAGATTACTCTGTCCCGGCTGAGGCCAAGGCAGCCGCCGATGCGGCTATCGCGGGCATCAAAGACGGTTCCATCGACCCGGTGAAATAACCGATAAGAATACGAAGCCCTGACAGGTCACTGCGGTCTGTCAGGGCCGTTGCCAAAGACAGCCCTTAGAGAACAGGAAGGCAAAATATGACAGCAGCGAACATACTTCCCTCTGGCCAGACGCGAATTGACAGCCTGGAGATGCGTGGTATTACCAAACGCTTCCCCGGCGTGCTGGCCAATGACCATGTGGATTTTGATGTGAAAGCTGGCGAAGTCCATGCCCTGTTGGGTGAAAATGGCGCAGGCAAGAGCACGCTGATGAAAATTCTCTATGGGCTGTATCATCCCGATGAAGGCGAGATACTGCTGAACGGGAAACTGGTCAGCATCGACTCGCCAACTGATTCTATCAACCTTGGCATCGGTATGATCCACCAGCACTTCATGCTGGTGCAGACATTGACCGTGGCCGAGAACGTGGCGCTGGGACTGCCCTCCTCGCGCGGTCCGCTCACTGACCTCGACCGCGTGTCCAAGCGCATTCTAGAATTGGCCGACATCTACGGACTGAAAATCGACCCGGATGCTTATATCTGGCAGCTTTCTGTCGGGCAACAACAGCGCGTGGAAATCATCAAGGCCCTTTATCGTGGCGCGGCTCTGTTGATCCTGGACGAGCCAACCGCTGTACTCACCCCGCAGGAAGTGGACGAGTTCTTCGTCATCATGCGCCAGATGGTACGTGACGGGCATGGACTTATTTTCATCTCTCATAAACTGCACGAAGTGGTCGAGATCAGTGACCGGGTCAGCGTGTTGCGCGATGGACGCCTGATGGGTACGCGGCCTACGAAAGAGACCACCAAGCAAGACCTGGCAAACTGGATGGTTGGCCGTGAAGTCGGCTTTGCGCCTGATCGAGGCGTGGTCGAGTGCGGCGAAGCCCGCTTGAGTCTGGAAAACGTCTCCTGTGGTAGCGACCGCGGCACGCCCGGTCTGCGTGGTGTCAGCCTGCAAGTGTGTTCTGGTGAAATACTCGGAATCGCGGGCGTTTCGGGCAACGGACAGCGCGAACTGGCCGAGGTTGTTACCGGCCTGCGCAGAGCGACCGGCGGCAAGGTGCTGCTGGAGGATGAAGATGTCACCAACATGTTGCCCGCGCAACTCACCGAGCGCATGCTGTCCTACATCCCTGAAGAACGCATGCGAGACGGCATGATCAAGGATTTCACGGTGGCCGAGAATATGGTCTTGCGCGAGCATCATAAACAGCCCTACTCGCGTTCTGGTTTTCTTAACCTGGGCGAGATTGCCCGTCACAGCGGAGAATTGATCGCCAAGTTCCAGGTCAAGACCCCCTCACGGGAAACGCTTGCCAAGAATTTGTCCGGCGGTAACATCCAGAAAGTGGTCATCGCGCGTGAACTGTCGCGCAATCCGCGGGTTATTCTGGCCGCCCAGCCCACCCGTGGCCTCGACATCGGCGCGACCGAATACGTCCGCCAACAGTTGATCGAGCAGCGCAAGGCGGGTGTGGCTATTCTATTAATCTCGGAGGACCTGGACGAAATCCTGGCGCTCTCCGACCGTATCGCGGTCATCTACGAAGGCCAGATCATGGACATCGTCCCGCGCGAGGAAGCCACCCCCGAAAAGCTTGGCCTGTTGATGGCAGGGGTAAGAGAGGATGCCGTACTCTCTTAATTTACCTGCGCATTTACGCTAATCTTGCAAAAAATAGCACAAGTTGGCGACAGCAATTCTCACTATGGCTTTGCAGGATTGCCACACCTGCCCTGGCGGGCGGCGCCAGGGAATCCAACAAGTATGGCTTTGGATTTGTCAATCCGAGCCAGCAAAAGCACGATATTTCTTTCAAAATGAGAATTGCTGAGTTGGCGAAGATTAGCGGATGAAAATTATCGATCGATGCTACAATTCTATTCCATCGGTTCGGTGGTCGCTGGCGACCGGAAATCCCAGCGGCGTGGGGTCATGACCCCTCGAAAAGCGCCGCCGTCCTTATGCAGGAGGTATCCACCTATGAACCTTTGGCAGCAATACATTCGCCCCACATCCGTTCCTCAGGCGATCGCTGCGCTCACGTCTGCGCCTGGCCCGGTGCTCGCCATCGGCGGCGGCACCGACATCATGCTCGACCTTAAGCAGGGCCGCCATTCTCCCGTCCATACACT
The DNA here is from genome assembly GCA_034435215.1 of Anaerolineales bacterium. Taxonomy (GTDB): domain Bacteria; phylum Chloroflexota; class Anaerolineae; order Anaerolineales; family Villigracilaceae; genus JAABUE01. Next base: position 882 of record DAOTXM010000390.1, on the reverse strand, counting down.
TGTAGACCTGACCGAAATCCCGGAGATGAAAATTCTCGAACTGCGGGATAACCGTCTCTTTATCGGCGCTGGCGTGCCCATCTCCCGCATCGCACGGGACCCTTTGGTTGCTACTCATGCCCAGGCCTTGATAGAGGCCTGTGACCTGATTGGTGGTCCCCAGGTGCGCAACGTCGCTACGCTGGGCGGCAACGTGGCCCACGCCCTACCTGCCGCGGACGGCACCATTGCCCTGATGTGCCTGGACGCCGAGGCCGAAGTGGCTGGTCCGCAGGGTAATCGCTGTGTGCCCCTACCCGAGTTATTCCTCGGTCCTGGTAAATCAGCCTTGCAGGGCAGCGAGATCATCGTTGGCTTTTACGTCAACCAGGTCGAGCCAAACCAGGCTTCTGCCTTCAAACGCATCATGCGCCCGCAAGGAGTGGCCTTGCCGATCATCAATAACTCCGTCTGGCTGGAACGGGACGGTGATACGATCGAGCAAATCCGCATTGCAGTGGGACCCGGCAGCGCGGTGCCGTTCCGCGCCCGCAAAGCGGAAACCTTCCTGGCTGGTAAACCATATACAGACGAAAAATTCAGAATAGCTTTGGAAGCTCTGGTTGGAGAGGTCAAATTCCGCACCAGCGCCATGCGAGCTACTTCGGAGTATCGCTATCACCTGGTAGGACCATTGTTGAAAGACACACTCGAGACCGCCTGGGAACGAGCAAAATAACATAAGCAATCCGTTGGTTGAGTAGGCGGCGGTGGTTGAGTAGCGAATTTTGCGTATCGAAACCAGCCGCCGTATCGAAACCAACGAGTTGTTTGGAAACAAAAGGTAACTCGAAGAGCGGTGGTTTCGATACGCCCCTCGCAACGAATGCTCAGGGCTACTCA
>DAOTXM010000389.1:0-5714 GCA_034435215.1 Anaerolineales bacterium | reverse complement strand
ATTTCACTGCTTTCCGTCTTGCAGACGAGGATATTTAGTGAACCAAGCAGCATTTTCAATACTTCAAGAGAGTTGAAAGAATATCCAAAAACAGAGGTGTGAAGCGGGCGCTCACCCGCTCCACACCCCCGTTTTTGGGCTTCTACCAGCTATTTCTTGATTTACTGATTTATAAGGGTCGACGTTTATGACGGGATAGGGGTCCGAAATTTTGGGTGTGAACACGCGTACGCGCGTTCACACCCAAATTTCGGCATTTTTCCCGCTAAAAACGGCAGAGTCATTTATAAAATAGGTGCAGGGTGTTTTGAGAAAATGCTAATGCGCAAAGACGGCCTTTCAAAGCCGTCTTTGCGGTTGGATGGGTGGAAGGAGAGGAGGCAGATAATTTATCGTCGGTGCATTCCCTGCCCTTCATCATAGGATTGTGCATTGATACCGATCGGATGGTAGGTTGGCTCCACCCGCGAAACACGCTTGTCAGGCGCAGCAGAAAGCGGTTTGGGCGCCGGTCGGATAAAAGCAGGGGCGGAACGGACCGGGTCGGCCGCTTGGTGCCGTGCATGTTGCTGGCGAGGCCGGTCCTCGGCCACGCTGAACAGGTTCTCGCCAGCGACCGAGAATGTCCCGATGATCAAAACACGGATCAGCCAGACCATGACCGCTACAAAGACTGGCACAACCCGTGTCAGGGTGGTTTGCCCAACCAGCACACCACCTTCCGGTGTGTGGTTGAGAACGGCAACCGAAACGCCCCACCAGGTCAGGATGGCGTTCATCGCCGCAGCCAGCAACCAGGCGCCAAAAAGGTACCAAACCTCGGCGGGTTCGTCGCGTCCTTTTTCCGGTGTAAAGAGACGGGCAATACCTGCAAAGTCAATCCCACAGAAAGCAATGGAAAGGATCGTGGACCAGCGCAATCCCGCAAAACGCAGATCACCGAGCACGTCGCGCAAGGCAAAGTCAGTGGTCGAATAATTGAAAACCTCAAAGGCCAGCAATGCTCCGATCAGGATACCGCCAAACAGCGCGCCGCGCCGCAAGGCGGTCCCACGCAGGATGGGGAACAACTGAAGCGGGAAAGAACGGTTCATGGCAACCTCCTATTGGATAAGCCATGCAAAGCAAATAAGTGTATATATTATAGAACATTTGTTCGATTTGTCAAGATTTTAAGGTTCTTCAGGATTAGCCGTGAAAGGGGCCGGATCGGGTATCTACCACGGAAACTCCCAGAGAGTCGATTTTAAGTTGTTGAATTCCCTCAACAGGCGTAAAATAAGCCAGCCGGTGTACGACTGGCAAGGATTAATTGTAATGTTGCCCCAAGCAGAAAGTGATCGTTCTTCCGCGGACAATAAGCCGCCCAGTCCCAGGCCAGGCGGAAGGCACACGTTTAAATCAGGTTGTTGCATCACGTAGGCAGTCAGACCCCTGCGTGATGTGATCTCACGCACAGGAGGCTGCCATGCTTACCATCTACAAAACCACCCCTGAAGGTCTGGAAACTCTTGAAAGCCCAACGAACGGATGCTGGATCAAAGTAACTGATCCGACTCCGGATGAGATCGCACAATTGGTAGACTGGGGGATCGAACCGGAACTTATCACCTATTCATTGGATGAAGATGAAATGGCACGCGTGGAGCGGGATGAGGGTTACACGCTCATCCTTTTGCGCATCCCACATTTCCAAGGTGAAACCCATGACATTCCCTATAATACCGTCCCGATGGGCATCATCATCAAGGACAATCTGATTGTCACCATTTGCCGCTACAAAAGTCAGATCACAAACATCCTGACCAATGGCAAATACCGTGGTTTCAAAACCGCCAAACGCTATCGTTTTGTGCTTTATGTGCTGCTCGAAACTGCTACTCGCTACCTGACATACCTGCGCGAGATCAACCGGGCAGTCGATCACGTCGAAGACCAGCTCCAAAAATCCACGCGCAATAGTGAAGTGCTGGAACTGCTCAAATATCAAAAAAGTCTGGTCTTTTTTACCACCGCCCTGCGATCCAACGAAGTCGTGATGGAACGCTTGCAACGCATGCGCATGTTCAATCAATACGAAGAAGATGAAGATTTGCTCGAAGACGTCATCACCGAAAACCAACAAGCCATTCAGATGACAAACATCAACGCCGAAATTCTGAGCAGCATGATGGACGCCTTCGCATCCATCATCTCCAACAACCTCAATGTGGTCATGAAAATTCTGGCCACACTCACTATTGTGGTCAGCCTGCCAACCCTGGTAGCCTCGTTTTATGGCATGAACGTCAGCCTGCCTGGGGAGGATCATCCATTCGCCTTTATGGCTATTTTTGGCATTTCCCTGGCGCTCACCAGTGTAGCTGCATTTATCTTTTATAAACGCGATTGGCTCTAATGCAACCTGAAATCATACATGCTGCGCAGGCAATGCTGGGAGAAGGTCCCAGTTGGGATGCCAAGATGCAAACCCTCTACTGGTTGGACATTCTTCAGAAACGTGTATATTTTCATCGCGGTGGAGAAGATGGCTTCCTCCAAATGGATGACATGCCCGGTTGTCTGGCTCCTTGCAAGGATGGGACACTTATCCTTGCCCTGACCAGAGCCGTTGCAGATGAAAAGATCGAAGAGCCTGATAAGGAGCGCTTCCGTTTTGTAAGCCTTCAACCCCTCGATCGAACTCAGGGCAGGCCTGCCACCGCTATATCATCCCAGCAGGGTAAAACGACGACCCTCACATCCATAACCGGGCCCGCCAACAACCGTTTCAACGATGGCAAGTGCGACCCTTCTGGGCGCTTCCTGGCTGGCACAATGGACATGGACGAGAAAATCCCCAGTGGCTCACTCTACTCGTTCGACGGGTCGCGAGTCACATGCCTGCTGACAGGCATCCGCATCTCCAACGGCCTGACCTGGAGTCCAGACTATAAGACGTTCTATTACATCGACACTCCTACACGCAAAGTGAAAGCCTTCGATTATGATCTTCCCAACGGACAAATCGGGAACCCGCGTGTGGTGATCGTAGTCCCCGAGGCTCTGGGTTGGCCGGATGGCATGACTTCTGACACAAGCGGCAATTTGTGGATCGCGATGTGGGGCGGCGCGCAAGTCACGTGTTGGGATCCAAGGAACGGAAAGCTGCTGGAGCAAATCCCGTTGCCTGCTAAAAATGTGACCTCCTGCGCCTTCGGCGGAGCCAATCTCGATGAACTCTACATCACCACCGCGCGCACGGGACTGGATCATGCTGATTTAACGGCTTACAGGCATGCGGGGAGTCTGATGCGCGTGAAGACCAGAGTCCGGGGAATGCCCACCTTCGAGTTCGGGTAAAATCAAGGGCGTGGACCATCCTTCCATCCCATCCAAAAGAATCCCCTATCTGGACGTCGCCAAAGGCATTGGTATTTTGCTGGTGGTTCTGGCGCACAATTATGTCAGGATCTTGGTGCCGGGTCTTGGAAAATTCGTTTTCTCGTTCCACATGCCTTTTTTCTTTCTGCTTTCGGGCATGCTCTTCAAGCCGGATTATCCATTGTGGGTGCTTTTCAAGCGCCGGTTTGGGACACTGATCCGTCCCTACCTTGCGTCGATCATCCTGCTCTATTCTGTGTATTTTTTCTATACAGACCTCAAGTGGATGACCCTGCTGCGGCGCGTGGTCCGCTCGTTGTATGCTTCAGGCAACTACATCGAATGGGCGCAGTTATGGTTCCTGCCCCATATGTTCGTCTTGAACATGTTCGCAGGCGTGTTGTTCCTGCTCGTCTACGGGCGGATCAAGCAGGTATGGCTGCGAATACTCTTCCTGGCGGGCATGCTCTGGGCTGGGGTCGCCTTCCTGCCGGTGTATTACATGAAAGAAGTCGATATTGCTGGACAGATGATCTTGCTGGATGGCCTCCCGGCCAGCATGGATCTGTTACCGATCACCGGAACCTATTTCCTGCTCGGGTATGAAATAAGGCAACGGGTTCCAGCGCGCTTCTTTGCTTCGCTCTGGACTATGGTCGTCTCGGGAGGAATGCTCATTTCTTTGAACGTCATTTTTCCCGATAGCATGGATCTGTTCTTTCGCAATTACGATTCTCTCATTGTGAACACACTGGAAGCGTTATCCGGGAGCATTTTCATCCTATCCCTTTCCAGCCGGATCGCCCTGAGTCAAAACCGGTTGTTTACTATGTTGAAATATTTCGGGCAAATCACGATTATCCTGTTGATTTTTCACCAGCCGGCAGAGACGATCACCTTCGGGCGCATCATGCAACTGGTCGAGAACATCTATTTTGCGGGGCTGATTTCCTTCCTGGCCTCGGTGGGCGTGCCGGTATTGATCCACCAACTGGTCCTGAAAGGCAATCCCAGACTGGCGAGTTGGTTCGGGTTACGGCAGCCCGACTCCGCCGGGCAGGAAAGTGCGCCATGAGCAGCGAGCGTGTGGAATACATCGACATTGCCAGAGGCATCGGAATCCTGCTGGTCGCGCTGGCGCATGCGGATGTTTCGCTCTTTTCACCTTATTTGCACCGGCTGATCTACTCTTTTCACATGCCTCTGTTTTTCTTCCTTTCCGGATACTTCTTCAACCCGGAAATTCCTTTCTGGGCTTTGTTGAAGCGAAGATTCAATACCGTCCTCAAACCTTACCTGGTCACGATCTTATTGATCTATATCGCCTCGCTCTCTTTTACCAATATGCGCTTTGCCACCGTATTTGGCCGCATTGCCAAGTCACTATACGGCACCGGCTATTACATCGACTGGGTACAGCTCTGGTTTCTCCCGTGTCTGTTCATCACCAGCCTGTTTGCCTATGTCTTTTACCGTATTGTTCTCAATCGAGTCAACAACCGCTATATACGCTGGTCGCTCCTGCTCATCGTCATGGCAGTAGCAATCAATTTTCTGGATACTTTTTATCCATTCTCCATCTCGCTACCTGGCAAGAACTATGAACTGTATGGTCTGCCATTCAGCCTGGACCTGGTATTCTTGAGCGGTTTCTTTTATATGCTGGGAAGTGAAATCCGGCAGATCTCTTCTGATAAGACATTCGATAATATATGGGTGCTCCTGGGAACAGGCCTTGGGCTCATTTTGCTGACACTGCTCTTTCCCCAACGAAGTGATTTCAATACGCGCGTTTTCGAATCGTTCCCAATCAATACTGCCGAAGCAATCCTGGGAATTCTGTTTACGCTGGCTGTATCGAAACAAATCGACTTGAGAACCACGCGGCTGGCTTCTGCATTGAAGTACATCGGCCAGGCCTCCCTTTTCATCCTGATCTTCCACGTCCCCATTCAGGAATACTGGGCGCCAAAGATTCTCTTCGTGACGAATTTACAGGCCTTTTCCATCCTGTCCGCGTTTGTGATCAGCATTTTGATTTGCCTGGGAATCTACCGGATCTTTTTCGAGCAGAACCCGATTGCGCTTTTCTGGTTCGGAAGAATTCCTTCACTCCCCCCAAAACAGGAAGATGAGTCGGCATCCTTACAAGGCAAGAAAAAATACTAGAGGCTCTCCCGCTCTTGACAGAAAAAGACCTCTGCAATGCCAAATGAGTAGATCCCAAAATCGCCGGGATGTTCTTTCAGCTTTTGTGAAGTACCGAATAAATAGAGGAATTAGGATAAAAATACGGCGGGCTACAACGGCTCGCCGTATCCGATTAACCTTAAAGGGCCAAAACTATTTAA
>DAOTXM010000388.1:0-14812 GCA_034435215.1 Anaerolineales bacterium | reverse complement strand
CTACCAAATTCTCGATATTGCATGGTGCCCTCCCAATAGGTTTATCCTCGCTGAGCGGAGGTGCGGTTGTTGCACCGCAGTCGAAGCATAGTTGAAGTATGTCCTTCGACTGCGTTTCACTCCGCTCAGGACGTAGAAAACTTAAAGTTCACAATAGCGCTCTACGCGCTTGCCGATGATGGCGATGCTGTCATCCCAGAACTTGCGCGTGCGGATGTTGATGCCGAAACGGTCGGCCAGGTCAGCGGCCATGGCCTCGCCCGTGGAAGCCAGCAGGGACTTATAGTCGTCTACGAAGTCCGCGCCGCGCAGCTGGTAGATGGCATACAGACCGGTGCCGAACAGGAGTCCGAAGGCGTAGGGGAAATTATAGAACGAGATGCCGGTCGAGTAGTAGTGCGGCTTCCAGGTCCACATGTATTTTTGCAGATAGCGTTCGTCCAGGCCGTCGCCGTAGGTGGCCTTCTGGGCGCGTTCCATGATCTCGCAAAAGTCGTCGGCGGAAAGCTCGGCCTGCTCGCGACGCTCGAAGACTTCCTTCTCGAACAGGTAGCGCGAGTAGATGTCCACGATGACCTGGGAGGCGCCGATCAACTGGGTTTCCAGCACGGCTAGTTCTTCCTGCGGATCGGTGACCTGGGCCAGTACGGCCTCGGTGGCAATCGTCTCGCAGAAGGTGGAGGCGGTCTCGGCCAGCGTCATGGGGGTGAGCTGCTGGAGTGGGGTCTTGCCGAACTGGTAGGCGCATTCGTTGTGGAAGGCATGACCGAGTTCGTGGGCGATGGTCGAGATCTGGTCCTGCGAGCCGTCGAAGTTGACCAGGATGCGGCTTTCCTTCACGCCCTGTACTTCCATGCAGAAGCCGCCGCCGCGCTTGCCGTCGCGCATCTCGGCGTCGATCCAGTTGTTCTCGAAAGCGCGCCTGGCGAAGGACCTCAACTCAGGCGAGAACTTTTCGAAGTTCTCCAGGATGAAGTCGCTGGCTTCTTCGAAGGAATAGGTTTTACCGGCCTTGCCGACGGGCGCGAACAGGTCCCACCAAGCCAGTTTCCCCTTGCCGAGCAATTTGGCCTTGTGGTTGAAGTACTTGCGAAACAGGGGAAAGGAGGCTTCCATGGCGGTCAGCATGGCTTCCAGGGTCGGACGATCGATGCGCGCCTGCTCGATGGCGGACTCGAGCGCATCTTTCCGCCCCCGACGCCTGTTCAGCGTGACCACTTCGCCCTTCACGCCGTTGAGACAGGCCGCCAACGTCTCCCGGACCGAGTCCCAGGCTTTGTTTTCAGCGTCGTAGGCGCGCTGACGGGTGGCCTCGTCAGGATGGCTGCGCAGGTTGATCAGCGCGGGCATGGGTAGCTTCTGGGTCTCGCCGTCCAGCTCGAAGTCCACGGAGAGCTGCGAGGTGACCGTCCCTTGCAGTTTTTCCCAGGCATTACCGCCGCTCAGGCTGAGCTCGGCGGCCAGGGCTTCTTCGGTTTCGCTCATCAGGTATTTGCTCTGCTCGGCGGCTTCCTTGAGCATGAAGGCGTGGTCTTTGGCCGGGGCGCTGTGCTCCAGCGACTTGTCCAGCGCGGGCGCGATTTTCCCCAGCCAGGCTTTCAACTGCACGTTGAGGTTCTGCAACGGCAGTTTGGCCTGCTCGTATTCGGACAGTGCCCGCATGGCGGTTTTGTCGTGCGAGTCGGTGCTGACGAAAGAGTAGATGTAGGGCTCGAGCGTGCCGGAAAGCATGTAGACGCCGTTGAAGCGCTCGACCACCTCGCCGACGATTGGACCGAGCTGGTCGGGCGGGGTGTCCGCGTTAGCCTTGCTGACCACTTCGACGAAGTAATCGCCCAGGTCAGCGACTTTGGTTTTGAAGCTATTGTATGCTGTTTTGAACGCTGCGGATTCAAGGGATGGGTAGACGTTGGTCAAGTCCCAACGGGGGGCGGGTATGGACATGATATTCTCCTGGTGGTGGAATGCCTGCTAAGTATACCAAGAGTGCAGGCCAGCCCCACCCCTCCGGAGATGTATTTTTCGTGCAGCACCCCACTCATTCATAAATCACCCTGCTATGTCATCTCTCGATCGAGCGCAATGCTTTTATGATAACTTCCCTCAGCATCTCCTGCACCTCCCCCCATTCTCTCCCCGCATCGATTACAACCCATCTCCCCGGCTCCTGCTTCACCATCTGCAGATACCCCGCACGCACGCGCTGGTGAAATTCGATTGTGTAGGCGTCCAAACGGTTCCACTCGTCCGCTTTTTGTTTGCGTTTCAGGCCGACCTCCACATCCAAGTCGAGCAGGATCGTCAGGTCAGGCACCAGGCCGCCCGTGGCGTAGTCGATCAGCGCACGCACCTGCGCGATATCCTGCTGGTGGCCGTACCCCTGGTAGGCGATGGTCGAGTCGGCGTAACGGTCGGAGAGCACGATCTCGCCCGCCTGCAAACGCGGACGAATGACCTGTTCCACGATCTGCGCGCGCGCGGCCTGGTAGAGCAACGTCTCTGCCCGCGGATGCATCTCGGCGTTCTTCAAGTCGTGGATCACTTCGCGGATCTGCTCACCGATGGAGGTCCCGCCCGGCTCGCGGGTGGGGAACACGGAATAACCCTTCTCGCGCAGGTATTCGACGAGATAGGGGATATGGGAGGTCTTGCCGGAGCCTTCAGGGCCTTCTAAAGTTATGAACATAGATTCTCTGTAGGGGCGACGTTACGTCACCCCTACACTTATTCACGGAATATCCGCACATGCCGCCGCGGCTCCTTGCCATAGGAGTGTGACGTCAACTCGGCGGAGCGCGCCATCTCGTGCTGCAAGCGCCGCACCAGCGAGGGGCCGGGGGGCAAATCCACCCAGCGCTCGCCATTCAGCACGGCCTGGATGGCCTGTTGGGTCTGCTGGCGGACGTAGTCCATTTCGCCCGCCGGGGTCTGCACGCTGGGCAGGTTGAACAGGTCGCTCAGGAACTGCTCGATCTGGTTGACCGTGTTGGCGCGCAGCACATAGATCGGCATACCGCGTGCCTCGGCATCCACCACTGTCTGCTGGCGGTTGCGATAGTACGAGCGCAGCGTCACCAGCGCGTTGGCCTCCTCCACATCACGCACCACGATAGCGGGCACGCCCAGCCGCTTGGCGGATTGCATCAGCCGGTTGCGCGCCACGCCGTACGGGTAGATGCGGATGGTCTGCAATGGTCCGTGGGCGGGTGCAGACAGGTCGAATGGGGGAACCGGCCCCGGCTTCTCGGAAGCCTCAGCAGGCCGACCCTGAGTCGGAACGAAGGGTTCATGTCCGCGTCGAACCGTTTTGCCATTCGTTTCGATCCTGGACCTCGGCATTGGTGCCGCTTTTTCGATCTTGATCTGCCCGTAGACATCGCGCATGCGGATTTCGGGCGGCAGCGGGAACCCGCGCAAGAGCGCATCCACCGAGGCCATGATGTCCATGTGAATGGCGAAACGGTCACGCGTTTGGATCTCGATCAGCACATCGAACGTGGGCGGCGCGCGTCGCTCCAGGACCGTTTTCTGCGTGCCGCGCCGGCGGGCTTCCTCGTCCGACAGGGTGACGGCTTCGATGCCGCCGACCAGGTCGGAGAGGGTGGGGTTGAGCAGCAGGTTTTCGAGCGTGTTGCCGTGCGCTGTGCCGATCAGTTGCACGCCGCGCTCGGCGATGGTGCGGGCGGCCAGGGCTTCCAGTTCACGACCGATCTCGTCGATGACGATCACTTCGGGGTTGTGGTTCTCGACCGCCTCGATCATGACCTCGTGCTGGAGCATGGGCTCGCGCACCTGCATGCGGCGCGCCTTGCCCACGGCGGGATGCGGCACATCGCCGTCGCCGCCGATCTCGTTGGAGGTATCCACGATGATCACGCGTTTGCTCTCGGCCAGGATGCGCGCCGCCTCGCGCAGCAGGGTGGTCTTGCCCACGCCGGGGCGACCGAGGATAAGGATGGACTTGCCTGACTCGATGATGTCTTCGATGATGTCGATCGTGCCGTACACGGCGCGGCCGACGCGCAGGGTCAGGCCGACAATCGTGCCCAGCCGGTTACGGATGGCGGAGATGCGATGCAGCGTGCGCTCGATGCCCGCGCGGTTATCGGCGTCGAACTGGCCGACGCGCTCATCTACATAGTCGATCTCGGCGCGGTTGACTTCGCTGTCACGCAAGGTCACTTCGCGTTCCACGAAACGTGCCGTTGGCACGCGTCCCAAGTCGAGGATGATTTCGAGCAGGTTGTCGCTATCGTTGGTCTTCTCGACCGCATGGCGGACGTTGGAAGGCAGGACGTCCAGTAAGGCGTCCAAATCGTCAGTAATATGTCTTTGAGTCATAGGATTGTTTTCGTCAGTTGCATGTGGACACAGGCTTCACACGCCACGTGCTATACAAGAGAAGGAAGTGGGACATCACCCCATGCCCGATTTAGTAAAAAATGCGGGGCAAAGGGAAATACTCGCGCCGCAGGTCTTGCCAGTCAGGGGCGGTATACAGGAAATTCATCGAATGTGTGTGAACATGTTGACGTACCGCCTGATTCATCAGTCTACGCCTATTATAGCAGTCTCACCACCAAATTCGGGTATCTACTACAGAAAGTGTGCACGCAAAACACGTCAGGGACAACCTGCGAAAATGGGTGGGCGTGCTTTTCACGCCCACCCAGCGGTACTTTCTGACAACCTTTGCATGCACACTACAGAGATCCCCAAAGAACCAAGGGAAAATCACCCTATCGTTCTGGGATTGCTTCCTAAGTCGCAGCCTGGTCAGCTACTCTTTATCCTTATATTGCAGCCTGCTCACCCGTGAGGGTTGTACGCTGACTCCCGAAGGCACGGCAGGTACGGTTTGTGGGTCTTTGATAAATCGCGCCAGATGCTTGACCATCACAGCTTGTCTCGGCGCTGGTTTGGCGCCCAGGTCTTCCAGAGCGGGTTCCAGCCAGGCCTGATAGGAACGCACACACAGATATACCGGGCGGCCCCGCCGGTCCGGGATGCAATTGAGCAGGGACGAGAGCTTGACATCCACTTGCGTGGCTTCAGGGTGGATCAAAGGCGAAATCACGATCCCCTGTGCTCCCGAAGTCAGGTTGACATAACATTTGACATCGCCATTGCAGATCAATCCACGCGCGTTTTTCGAAAGCGGCTCCACAGGCTGCATCAATTGCGGGACGATCTGGTGATAGAGACTTTGCAACGCCGGTCTGTTCACTGAACGGGCGCGCGTCCAGTCCTTTGAGCTATGGGTATCCCTCTTAAAGTTACTGACATCCCACATGCGCTGCCAGGCATAGACAGAAAAACCTGTCTGCCGCAAAGCCGGAAAGGCGTCACTGGTCTCGTCGATTTCGGCAATGACATGAAACGCGCCCCATTCCCCGACCTGCGTCACCAAGTGTTCGATCAATCCTGGCAGGGCGGCATGGTCGAGCCGGGAGGCGGGTGCCAGGTAGAGCAATCTCGCAAATGTCTCGCCGTACGAATGAATGACCCCGCCAATCAGGGCTGCCTTGTTCCCGTTCGCTACTGCCGCATACATATGACGGGCCGGGTTGATATATGCCAGCAGGCTGGCGGCCCCCAGCGGATGGCCGCGCGTCAAGGCACGCGTGCTATCCAGGGTCAGGGTGTCGTTGCGATAACGCGCGATGAGGGGCAGGTCGAGGATATCGAGCGGACGAATGGGCATCAATCTACCAGGGACAGAAAAAACGCATGAAAGCGGCTGTCGCCGGTCAATTCGGGATGGAAGGAAGTCGCTAGGAAGTGTCCCTGTTGCGCGGCGACAATTCTCCCATCCGGTAAAGAGGCGAGAATCTTCGCATTCCCGGACACGGACTCGATGATGGGTGCACGGATAAAGACGGCATGAAACGCTTCATCCGTACCCGTGGCTTGCTTCAGTTCCGGAATATCGAGCTCGGCTTCGAAGGAGTCCACCTGGCGTCCAAAGGCATTACGCGCGACCTTTATGTCCATCAGACCAAGCAAGGGTTGTTCGCGGCTGACGTCCTTGGACAGAAAGATGGCGCCCGCGCACGTGCCCCAGATAGCGCGCCGTTGCCCAAATGAACGCAGCGGTTCCATCAACCCGAAGTCGGTAGCGAGCTTGCCAATCGTGGTGGACTCGCCGCCGGGGATGATCAAGCCATCCAGCCCGTTGAGTTGTTCCGCCAGGCGCACCTCAGCGGTTTCCACGCCCAGGCGTTTGAGCATACCGATGTGTTCTGCGAAGTCGCCCTGGAGGGCAAGAACACCAATTTTCATATCATAATCCAGGTGGTCGAGTAGCCCGTGGTCGTCGGGCGTATCGAGACCACCGGGTTTCGATACGCCCTTCGCACCAAACGCTCAAGGCTACTCAACCCTCGTATACTTACCACCCTCGCCCGGCAATCTTCTCGATCTCGGGCATGGTGGACACGTTGCGGCCAACCATCGGCTCGCCCAGGTTACGGCTGACTTCGGCCAGGATGGAAGCATCCTGGTAGTGCGTTACAGCCTTGACGATGGCGGCGGCGCGTTTGGCTGGATCACCGGACTTGAAGATACCCGAACCCACGAAGACACCGTCCACGCCAAGCTGCATCATCAAGGCAGCATCCGCAGGAGTTGCCACACCCCCTGCTGCGAAGTTGACCACCGGCATGCGGCCAAGCTCCTTGGTCTCTTTGACGAGTTCATAGGGGGCGCCGATTTCCTTCGAATAGGCCATCAGTTCCTCATCGGCCATGGTGGTCAAGCGGCGGATCTCTCCAAGCACGGCGCGCGCATGGCGGACGGCTTCCACCACGTCGCCAGTGCCGGCCTCCCCCTTGGTACGGATCATGGCCGCGCCCTCGCCCACGCGGCGCAGGGCCTCGCCCAGGTTACGGCAGCCGCACACAAACGGGACCTTGAATTCATGTTTATTGATGTGATGTGCTTCGTCCGCAGGTGTCAGCACCTCGGATTCATCGATATAGTCCACGCCAAGCGCTTCCAGAATCTGCGCTTCGACAAAATGCCCGATGCGGCACTTGGCCATCACCGGGATGGAAACCGAGGCCATGATCTTCTCGATCAGGTCCGGGTCCGACATGCGCGCCACGCCGCCCTGGGAGCGGATATCGGCCGGGACGCGTTCGAGCGCCATCACGGCGCAGGCGCCTGCGTCTTCCGCGATCCGGGCGTGTTCAGGGGTCACGACGTCCATGATGACGCCGCCTTTTAGCATCTGCGCCAGTCCTTTTTTCACTGCAAAAGTACCAGTCTGCTGTTCCATTTCGAAACTCCTTATAGATAAAACTTGCGGCTGAATTCTACCACGCTGATTTTCTCAGGTAGTACAAACATATCTTTTCAATGGATCGGGGTGTGGGGTGTTTCCCCCATGGTTTACGACTCGACGAGCATAAACTCTTCCTCGCCACTCGACAACCGTAAAAGTTTTCCTTCATAAATCCTCAAAAAGATCACCGCTGCCAGGATCATCAAGCTGCCGGTAACCTGGATGGCATTCAAAAGTTCTCCGAACAGAACGTATGCCATCACGGCAGTGATCGCCGGTTCAAGGGAAACGATCAGGTTGGCGACACTGGAAGGCAGGTAACTCAAGCTGACATTGTAGGTGCCAAATCCGGTCAGGGTGGGTCCGGCGGCCAGCAAGAACAGGATGGCCCAACCAGGCAGGGAATTGCCCAGCCAAAGCAGGTCAGTTGCTTGAACAGCCTTGCCCGGCAGAAAATCACCCGGGATCAGGTTGAAAAACAGCAAAAATATAGCTGCAAAACCGAATGTGTATAACAGAGTCGTCCAGGGATTCAATTTTCGTTGCGAGGCGGACCGTCCCATCAGGCTATAGATCGCGTACAGCAGGCCGGAGAGGATGCCGGTCACGATCCCGACGAAGTTGGCAGACCAGGCCGCCAGGTCCAGAGCGCCGGAAACGAGCACACAGCCACCCAGGCTGAGAGTCACAGCCACGATCTTGGCCCAATCCAGGCGCTCCTTGAGAAACCACCAGCCAAGCAGGGCAGTAAAGCCCGCCGAACAATAGGCCAGGACGGTCGCAATGGCGGCACCGTTCAGCGCAACAGAAAGCGTCCATAGGGAATTGAAAATGGCGAGCACCAGGCCGTAGACGACCAGATAACGCAAATCCATGCGCTGGACTCGCAAAAGAGCGGGACGGACCAACGCCAAAACAGGCAGCAAGGTGAACGCCACAAACAGGTCCCGCCAGAAAGCCAGCACCAGGGCCGGCATCTGGTAGGTCTGCGTCAGGTAGCGGATGAAGATGGCCGTCGTCGACAGGATCACCGCGCTGACGACAGCGATGGAATATCCGCGGGTGAGGTGGGAGGGATTGGAAGATGAAGTTGGCACAATCCAATTTTAGGGAAAATTGGTATATTGTTAAGAGCCAATTTCGTAGAATATAATTAAGTCCACTTTATTGGAATAGGGCAATTTGCGCGCAATTGGCTCTATGATGAACGTTCAATAAATGATATATTCATAGTACCAATTAGGAGAAAGACCATGCGTATCCCCCTTGACCGGCAAAGCCATATCCCACTTTACCGACAAATTAAGACGCATTTCCAACAAGGTATTCTTTCGGGCAGCCTGGCGCCTGAGACACGCCTGCCTGCTAGCCGCCAGTTGGCCCGTGATCTGGGTGTCAATCGCATCACGGTGGAAACAGCCTATTCAGAGTTGGAGGCAGATGGTCTGATCTATTCCCGGGTGGGAAGCGGCACCTATGTTTCCCCTTCCCTGCCTCTGCCGCCGCATCCAATGGAAAGTTTCGATGCTGCCTGGCCGCTTTGGCAGCAGAATATGCAAATTGGGATCACCACATCGAAAAGAATGGAAACAGATGAGGCGGTCGAAACCAGCCAGCCTCCTCATCTAATCAGCTTTGCCAGTGGTTCCAGTGCGTCGCACATGTTCCCAGCCGATGAATTTCGAAAGGTTTTCCAGGCCGTCATGCGCCGCGACGGGAATGCCGCCCTGGATTATGGCGAAAGCAATGGATATGCGCCTCTGCGCTCCACTATTGCCCATGTGCTGGCCAGCCAGGGTTTGCAGGCGCGCCCTGAGAATATCCTGATCACTGCGGGTTCCCAACAGGCGATTTCTCTGGTCTCACAGCTTCTGCTCAAACCAGGCGATACCATTTTGGTCGAGAGTCCCACCTATGGAGGCGCCCTGGAATTGTTCAGGGCTTTAAATTTGACAATTGTCGGTATTCCCGTGGACAGGCAGGGCATGCAGGTCGAAATCCTGGAAAGACTGCTCCAACAGCATCACCCAAAGCTCATTTACACGATTCCCAACTTCCATAACCCTACAGGGACCTGCTTGAGCACCTCGCGGCGGCACGAATTGATCGTCCTGGCCGACCGCTATAATGTCCCCATCCTGGAAGACGACTTCGTGGGGGATCTGCGCTATGACGGACGCACGCAACCATCCCTCAAGGCGCTGGACCCAGGGGGGCGGGTCATTTACGCCAGTACGTTTT
The DNA here is from genome assembly GCA_034435215.1 of Anaerolineales bacterium. GTDB lineage: Bacteria > Chloroflexota > Anaerolineae > Anaerolineales > Villigracilaceae > JAABUE01. The sequence goes on along the minus strand of DAOTXM010000388.1, from coordinate 5,286 downwards.
CCAAAATGCTGATGCCCGGACTACGCGTTGGTTTTCTGTTGATCGAGGGCCCAGTTTATGAAAGCCTGGTCGATTTCAAACGTGTCAACGATTTGGCAACCTCGACCCTGATCCAGCGGGCTTTGGAGGCCTATGTCACGGTTGGACGGTATCAGGCGCATTTGCGGCGCTCCTGCCAGATCTTCCGCAAACGCAGGGATACAATGATCGCAGCCATCCGCCGCCACCTGCCGGCCGCCGTGCCGTTCGATACACCCCAGGGCGGGTTATTTTTGTGGGTTTGCCTGCCTGACCCACTATCATCCGAGGACTTGCTCCCATTGGCGCGAAAAGAAGGGGTCGATTTCCTGCCCGGCAGCAGGTTCTTTCCAGATGCGAACCAAGGCAAGGAGTGGATGCGTCTCAATTTTGTCGTCCAGCCGCCAGATGAAATCGAGGCAGGCATCAAGCGGCTGGGGAGTGCAATCCATAAACTGGCTGGCACAATGTAGAACGGAATTACGACAGGACAAAATTATTCGAACCATCCTGATGGGGGAAGGCTGCTTGCGCCCAATTTTCGGGGACAGGACTTGACAGAATCAAATTTTGGTATACAATTAGTACAATGATACAATTAATTCATTTATACAATGATACAATCCTGGCATGAAAAACCTGCTTGAAAACATCCACCTTGATTTCCGCTCGGGGATCCCGATCTATACCCAGATTGTAGAGCAGGTCGAGCAACAGGTACTCAACGGTGCGCTCAAGCCTGGCGACCAGTTGCCGACCGTGAGAGCGTTGGCGCTGGAATTGCGGGTCAACTTCAATACGGTGGCGCGCGCCTACCGCCTGCTGGATGAGGCTGGCATCATCTCCACCCAACAGGGGCGCGGCACCTACATTCTCGAAGTCCCGCCGCCGGAACGCACCGACAAGTTGAGACAGCAGGCGCTCGAAGCCCTGACCCGTGATTATCTGCATGAAGCGCTGCGCCTGGGTTGTAATGTAGAAGAAATCATGCAAGTCATACAAGCACAACACAAAACCAACGAAAGCGAGTAAACCATGTCCACCAAATACAACAAAGATAAAACCCTTCTCCCCATGAAGACCAGGAAAGATGAACACATCTCCGGTATCGCCGGGACGATCTTTACGGTCATCCTGGTCGCCAGTATCCTGGGCGCAATCGTCATGTCACAGAATGGCGTTAGCGATGGCGTCATCGGCGGATACGTCAGCGTAACGGCGCTGGTCGGCATCTACATCCTGTTCGCCCTGAAAGTGGCCTCCCAGTGGGAAAAGGTGATCATCCTGCGCCTGGGCAAGTTCCATAAACTGGCAGGGCCGGGTCCGTTCTGGATCATTCCCATCGTCGACACCGTTCCCACCTGGATCGACCACCGTGTCATGGTCACGCCCTTCTCGGCCGAGAAAACACTGACCAAGGATACCGTCCCGGTGGATGTGGATGCCGTGCTCTTCTGGGTGGTCTGGGATGCCGAAAAAGCCGCCTTGGAAGTCGAAGATTACAAAGTTGCCATCGCCTGGGCTGCCCAGACCGCGTTGCGCGAAGTCATCGGCCAGATGGACCTGGCCAACATCCTGATCGGGCGTGCCAAGATGGACGATGACCTGCAGAAGATCATCGACGAGCGCACCACCCCCTGGGGCGTGACCGTGCAGTCCGTGGAGATCCGCGACGTGGTCATCCCGCAGGATTTGGAAGATACTATGTCCCGCCAGGCACAGGCCGAGCGCGAGCGCCAGGCGCGCGTCATCCTGGGCGAATCCGAGAAGCAGATTGCAGCCTCCTTTGCCGAGGCTTCGCAGGCCTATGCAGACAATCCAACAGCTCTGCACCTGCGCGCCATGAACATGCTTTTCGAAGGATTGAAGGAGAAAGGCGCGCTGGTCATCGTGCCGAGCAGCGCTGTCGATACGATGAACCTCGGCGGTTTGAGCGGCATTGTCTCGATGGCGCAACAGAACTTGCCGAAAGAATAGTTGTCGCAAGAATCTCGTTGCGAGTCGTCCTTCGACTTTGCTACGCTCCGCTCAGGACGGCTCGCAACAACCGTATATTCCAAACTATGTGCCTGTCAACCCATTGGTTTTTCAAAAAAACTTGACAGCGTCATAGTATTCGCAATGACAATTGTTTCACGTGAAACAATACAAGGAGTATGCATGTCAACCCGTAACACCATCTTCGCCACTATCTTCTTGATCGCCTTCGCCATCACCATCAGCGTCTCGCTCTATGACAGATTGCCGGATCCAATGGCCTCGCACTGGAACGCAGCCAACCAGGTGGACGGCTATATGTCCCGCTTCTGGGGCGCTTACCTGATGCCAGTGGTTGCTGCCGCCATGCTCTTGTTGTTCCTGGTCATTCCGGGCATCGACCCGCTCAAGACCAACATTGCGCAATTCCGGGAATATTTCAACGCGTTCATCGTGCTGATCATTGTGTTCCTGGTCTATATGCATATCCTGAGCATACTCTGGAACCTGGGCTATGATCAATTCAACATAGGTGCGGCCATGCTGCCAGCGATGGGCTTGCTGTTCGTCTTCACCGGGATCATGTTGCGCAAGGCCAAACGCAACTTCTTCATCGGCATCCGCACCCCCTGGACGCTGAGCAGTGACCGGGTCTGGGATGAGACACACCGACTCGGCGCAATCCTGTTCATCCTCTCCGGGATCCTGTCCCTGCTGGGAGCATTTTTTGCAGAGCACGCGATTTGGTTCGTCCTGGTGCCAGTCTTAGGCTCGACGCTGTTCCTGCTGGTCTATTCATATGTGTTGTACCAACGCGAAACAAAGAGCTAACACAATGGGATAACGGACAAAACCGCCTATTCGACCCTCGGCTCAGGGCGGAAGCATCCTTAATTGAAGCTGGAATTTGTTTCACGTGAAACAAAAAAACAGCCGTTGTATTCGCCGCTGTTAAGAATAAGTTCAAGTTTTTCCGTAACTTGAGGTTCCTTTTCTTCCCAAAAGAAGGAGGAAGTGGGATGTTGTGAACGGGCTGCCCAGTCCACAACACCCCACACCCCAATTTGTTGAAAAGATAGAGGTGTTCCAATGTATGAAGATATCAAACAATGGGAATATCGTGTCCAAACTGTGGGCGGATTCTTCACCGGCGTAAAAGCCGAAGTGCTGGAAGAACTGCTCAACGAATGGGGGCAGGACGGCTGGGAAGTCGTCTCCACCCACATCATCGAAAATGCCAACAAGATCAATGTCATCGCCAAACGCCCGCTGACGGACCGCGCCCGCCGCGAACGCTCCAGGCCATCGTTTTAGGAGCTAAGAATGCTCGAACGCAAACCTTTGATCTGGTTCCTCGTCATCGCTTTCGTTATTTCGTGGCCGCTATTTCTATCCCCGCTACTCTTCCCGGACCTGAATCCTGCCACCCGCCAACTGGCAATCCAGGGTCTCTGGGCGTTGAGCATGTGGGGACCGGGCATCGCCGCGCTGGTTGCCACGCTGGCAATCGCAAGGCAGCCGTTCAAATCGCTGAGACTGAACACGCTGGGGCCCAAACGTTACTATCTCTGGGCCTGGCTGCTGCCGCCTGTCCTGGTCGTCTTGAGCGGCCTTTTGACGGTCCTGACCCACGCCGGCCAATTGGACACAGAGTTCACTTTCATGCAACAGATGATGGAGCAGGCGGGCACACAACTGCCGTTTTCCGCAGGCATGTTGGTCCTGATCCAAATCGCCCAGGCGTTGCTAATTGCGCCGCTCTTCAACGTCATCTTCGCCATGGGCGAGGAACTCGGCTGGCGCGGCTTCTTGCTTCCCCGCCTCTTACCGCTCGGACAATGGAAGGCCCTGCTCATCAGTGGCGCGATCTGGGGAGTCTGGCATGCCCCGGCCATCGCGCAGGGACACAACTACCCGGACCACCCTGCCCTCGGCATTCTATTAATGACCGTCTTCTGCGTCCTGCTGGGCATCATCATCGGTTGGATGTATCTGAACACACGCAGCCCCTGGGTGGCGGCGCTGGCGCACGGGTCGATCAACGCCTGGGCCGGTCTGCCGTACCTGTTCCTGGTGCCCGGCTTCGATACCGCCCTGGGCGGTACATTGACCAGCCTCCCTGGCTGGCTGGTGATGGGACTCTTCATCGGCTGGCTGGCCCTGACGAAACGGTTGCCGGTCCGGGCGCAGGAAGAAGCGTGACCGGTCGGCGACTGAAATCCAAAGCTAACCATCAAAAGAGGACGCACAAGGCGTCCTCTTTCTTATTCCAGTAATTCTCGATCTGTAACGCCTGCCCTACTGTGAGAATTGCTGTCCTTGTTTAGCAGGACATATCCATATCAAATAATTAGAACAAATATTCTAATTATCCATTCGTCCATTCCAGTGTACAATCCGGTCATGTCCAAGAAGGCAGTCATCTCCCTTGCGTTCCTGCTCCTGACCAGTGCCCTGCTTGGCTCGTCCGTGCTCACGCGCGGTCATTTCTGGGGCGACGATTTTGCCGCCTATATCGGGCAAGCGCAAAGCATCCTGCACGGCGAGATGGACAGCTTCGTGGCGCGCAACGGTTTCACCGTTTCCCAATCCTCGCGCGAAGCAGGACACCAGATGGGCCCGGCGGCTTATCCCTGGGGATTCCCACTCCTGCTTGTCCCGGTCTACGCGCTGGCCGGACTCAGCCCGCTGGCGCTGAAACTACCCGGCCTGCTGGCCTACCTTGGCTTCCTGCTGGTCTTTTTCCACCTGCTGAAACGCCGCCTCACGTTGACCGAAAGCCTGCTGGCCGTTTCCCTGTTCGCGGTCAACCCCGAACTTCTGCTTTTCCTCGACAATATCCTTTCCGATATTCCCTTCCTGTTCCTCTCCACCCTGGCCATCTTGCTGGCGGATGTACATGTTCACGAGACAAGAAGCCAGCGCAGGCTGGCGCTGGCCATCCTGACCGGCGCCGCCATCTTCGCGGCCATCTTCGTGCGCACGCAGGGACTGCTCCTGCTGGGGAGCGTGCTGCTCTATCAGGGCATCCGTTTTTTGGGACAGCGCGAGCAGCGCCGGGCAATCGTGACCGACTCGCTGGTCATCCTGGCGGTTTTTGGGACGTTCTGGGGTGCTTCGACGCTGGTCTTCCCCGGTGGGCAGACCTCCTACCTGGCGCTGTACCAAGATTTCAACATCGCCACGCTGACGGGGAATATCGCCAGCTATTCCCTGTTGTTCAGGGAGTTCTTCACCCCCCTGCCGGGTCAGACGCTGTTCTTCGGAATTTTCTTGATGTTCTTTTTCATT
>DAOTXM010000387.1:0-17573 GCA_034435215.1 Anaerolineales bacterium | reverse complement strand
TTGGTCGGGCAATGTATCTGCAAGTGGGTTCCAGGCGCAGTTCATCTTAAAATTACGATAAAAATTTGCAGTCAGACCTTTCTTATAGTATAATTTTCATCACAAGCTTGGCTGAAGGGTGTACGTCGTCTGGCTGTTAACACCATAGAGGAGAGTGAAGCGCTTATTCTGTCGTTTCGAGATTTCTATCGGTCTTTGTTGACGGTTCCCCTCGGCTGAGTCTGTGCAAAGCCGAGGAATTTTTTTTGGCGTTATTTCCTTCTAAGGAAGGAGGTGAAAGGATTTGGCAATCGTAAACTTACGCAACGGCGAGTCACAGGATTCTTTGCTGAAGCGATTTCGTAAAAAAGTTGTTAAGAGCGGTGTCCTGAGCACGGTGCGCCGCAAGCGCTGGTTTGTTTCCAAGAGCGAGCAACGCCGCATGGAAAAGAAAAAATCAGCCCGGCGTTTCAAACGCAAACAGTTCACCCGTGATATCGAACGATAGGTAGCAGGAGGCGTGTATGGCGAAAGATGAAGATAAAATTAAAGTGGAAGGGACTGTGGTCGAAGCGTTACCCGGGACGCAATTCCGGGTGAGGCTTGATAACGGCCACGAAGTGTTGGCGTACCTTTCCGGAAAGATGCGCAAGTATTACATTCGCATTTTGTTAGGTGACCGCGTCGCCGTGGAAATGTCCCCTTACGATCTGACACGTGGACGGATTACGTTCCGTCACCGCAAACCTGCTGCTGCCTACGTGGAAGAATAGCCATCCGCCTGGATTTATTAAACAAGCCCTCCGTTTTACGGAGGGCTTTCATATTCCGGTTCCATCCCCAGCCTTTCCCTATTTTGTGCGAACTTCAACGCAAACTGGGGGATGTGTCTCGTATGAGGGAGGGCAGGCTAAGGCAGATCCCTGAATTCACTCAATATCTGGATGTAATTCGAGCGTTCGAAGGCAGCCGGTTCAGCCACGGACTGCTGGCTCATACTGCCCTGCATCTGTTTGATGGATTCGTATTCATGCGCTTCCATCCAGGCCTGCAGATCAGTCAGAATGAGCGGTACGCGCTCATAGCCGTCTTGCAGGATCGCGGAGGCGGTCATGGCGACCTTTGCGCCGGCCATCATGGCCTTGAGCACATCCTGTGCAGTGTGGACGCCGCTCGTTAGCGCCAGATCGGCATTCACCTTTCCATGCAGGATGGAAATCCAGCGCAAAGGTAGCAATAGGTCGCGTGAATCGCTCAATTCCAGCTTGCGGATAACTTCCAGTTCATCCAGGTCGAAATCAGGCTGGTAGAACCGATTGAATAACACGAGACCATTCGCGCCGGCAGTGACCAGGCGCCGGACGAAATTGGGCAGAGCCGTGATGAACGGGCTGAGCTTGACCGCCAGTGGGATGCGGATGGCCGCTCTGACTTCAGCAACCAGGTCCACGTAGTTGTCTTCGAGTTCCTGGCCGCTCAGGTCTGGATCTGCTGAAAGGTAGTACATGTTCAATTCAACGGCGTCAGCACCAGCGTCCTGCATGAGGCGGGCATAACGAACCCAGCCACCTTTGGAGACGCCATTCAGGCTGGCAATCACAGGGATGGAAAGCGCCTTTTTCAAGGCAGAAACATGTCCCAGGTATTTTTCCGGCCCCATGTTATAGGTGCCAAGATCAGGCAGGTAGGTCAGCGCTTCGGCAAATGAGTTGGTGCCACGCGTCAGGTAGTGATCCAATTCTAGGCTTTCATGGATGATCTGCTCTTCGAAGAGCGAATACATCACGAGGGCGCTGACGCCGGCGTCCTCCAGCTTCTTGGCGTTTTCAATCTTCTTTGAAAGTGGCGAGGCCGAAGCAACGAGCGGGTTCTTCAGTTCGAAGCCCAGATAGGTGGTAGAAAGATCCGTCATGTCCGTCTCCTAGCTTTCCTTTTTCTCAGTATCGCCATTGTAGTGCATGGCAGCCATTTGCTGGTAGAGCGTCCAGCGCGATTTGATATCCTTCTTGGCCAGTTCGAGCAATTTCTCAGCGCGCTCTTCGTCGCTTTGCAGCAACATGCGGTAACGGGTTTCGTTATAAACGTAATCTTCAAGCCGCGTGGTGGGTTCCTTGGCATCGAGTATGAGCGGATTCTTGCCCTCATCGATCAAGCGCGGATCGAAGCGATAGACCGGAAATGCGCCAGAGGTGACAGCCAGTTTTTGCTGTTCCAGGCCTTTGGCCATGTCATACCCGTGGTTGATGCAGTGACTGTAAGCAATGATCAGCGACGGGCCATCGTAGGATTCGGCCTCGAGGAAGGTCCGGAGCGTCTGTTGGTCGTTGTAACCCATTGCTACGCGGGCTACATAGATATACCCGTAAGCCATGGCAATCAGGCCAAGATCTTTCTTGGGCAGCCCTTTGCCGCTCATGGCAAACTTGGCGACGGCCGCGCGCGGCGTGGACTTGGAGGCCTGTCCACCCGTGTTGGAATAGACCTCGGTGTCGAGCACCAGCACGTTGACATTCCGTCCGCTGGCCAGCACGTGGTCGAGACCACCGTAGCCGATGTCGTAAGCCCAGCCGTCGCCGCCGATGATCCATACAGATTTCTTGACGAGGGCATCGGCGATGCTTACCAGGTCTTTGGCACGCGGGTCTTGGTTTTTGCCGAGTTTGGTCTTCAACTGTTCCACGCGTTTGCGTTGTTCGGCAATGCCTGCTTCTGTGGTTTGGTCAGCCTTTATAAGGCCATCGACTAACTCTTCGCCAAGTTCTTTCTTGAATTGCTCGAGCAGTTCGCGGGCATACTCAGCCTGCTTGTCGAGCGTCAAACGCATGCCCAGGCCGAATTCTGCATTGTCTTCGAAGAGCGAATTGGACCAGGCCGGACCGCGTCCGTCCGCGTTCTTGGCCCACGGCGTAGTTGGCAGGTTGCCGCCGTAGATCGAGGAGCAGCCAGTAGCATTGGCAATGATCGCCCGGTCGCCGAAGAGCTGCGAAACCAACTTCACGTACGGCGTTTCACCGCAGCCGGCACAGGCGCCGGAGAATTCGAAGAGCGGGCGCAACAACTGCGAATTCTTGATGGTGGACGGGTTGATCAACGTCCGGTCCAAATCGGGGATGCTCATGAAGAAGTCCCAGTTGGCAGCCTCGGTTTTGCGCAGAGGCGGCTGCGGGGCCATGTTGATGGCCTTGCGTCCCACCTGGCTCTTGTCCTTTGCCGGGCAGGCTTCCACGCATAAAGTACAGCCCGTGCAATCCTCGGGTGCAACCTGTATGGTGAATCGCATACCGTCCGAAAATTCTTTGAATTTCGCCTTGGTGCTCTTGAAGGTTTCCGGCGCACCTTTCAGCAGACTTTCATCGTACACTTTTTGGCGTATGACGGCATGCGGACAGACGAAGACACACTTGCCGCATTGGATGCACAAGTCCGGTTCCCAAACGGGAATCTCCAGTGCCAGGTTGCGCTTTTCCCATTGCGTGGTGCCGGTGGGGAAGGTACCGTCCACAGGCATCGCGCTGACGGAAATACTATCGCCGTTCTGTGCGATCATCGTCCCCAACACGCTGCGGACGAAGGGCGGGGCTGCTTCCGGTATCGGAGCACGGCGCGTGGTTTTGGATGTGATCTTCTCTGGCACTTTGACTTCATACAGGTTTTCAAGTGTACTGTCCACCGCCGCAAAGTTCTGCTGCACCACCGCTTCGCCGCGTTTGCCATAGGTTTTCTTGATAGCATACTTGATCTGCTCGATGGCCTGTTCACGTGGCAGCACACCGCTGATCGCAAAGAAAGCCGTCTGCATGATAGTGTTCATGCGCTGGCCCATGCCGGTCTTTTCGGCTACTTCATAACCATTGATGACATAGAACTTGAGCTTCTTTTCGATGATGGCTTCCTGCACTTCGCGCGGCAGGTTGTCCCAGACTTCGTCGGGACCGTACAGGCTGTTGAGCAGGAAGACCCCACCTGGTTTTGCATATTTGAGCATATCAAAGCGTTCCAGGAAGGTGTACTGGTGGCAGGCTACGAAGTTAGCCTGGCCGGTCTCGACCAGATAGGGAGCCAGGATGGGTTTGGGACCGAAGCGCAGGTGCGAAGTGGTCATCTGCCCGGATTTCTTCGAGTCGTACACGAAGTAACCCTGGGCGTAATTGTCGGTCTCTTCGCCGATGATCTTGATCGAGTTCTTGTTTGCTCCCACGGTGCCGTCGGAGCCCAACCCGAAGAACAGACAGCGCACGGTCTCGGGGTGCTCCACCGAGAAGGACGTGTCGAACTCCAGGCTGGTATGGCTGACATCGTCGTGAATGCCGACCGTGAAGTGGTTCTTGGGTTCCGGTTTGCTCAGTTCATTCAACACCGCCTTGACCATGGCGGGGGTAAATTCCTTGGACGACAGGCCATAACGTCCGCCAATGACTTTGATATCTGCCCGGCCGTTCTCGACCAGTGCATTGACCACATCCAGGTAGAGCGGTTCGCCAATGGAACCTGGTTCTTTGGTGCGGTCGAGCACTGCCAGATTCTTGACGGATTTGGGTAACGCATGGAGAAAATGTTCCATCGAGAAGGGACGATACAACCGTACACGGAGCGCACCGACCTTCTCGCCCTGCTCAGCCAGGTACTTGACCGTGGCTTCCGCTGTCTCGCCGCCGGAGCCCATCAAAATGACCACACGTTCGGCTTCGGAATGTCCACTGTACTGGAAAAGTTCATACTTGCGACCCGTGATCTTTGCAAACTTATCCATCGTTTCCTGAACGATGCCGGGACAGGCTGTGTAATATGGGTTGACCGTCTCGCGTCCCTGGAAGTAGACGTCCGGGTTCTGAGCGGTACCGCGTATCACAGGGCGGTCAGGGGTCAGGGCGCGGGCGCGGTGCTCGCGGATGAGATCCTCGTCGATCAACGCACGCAGGTCCTCGTCGAGGAGTTGAACGATTTTGGTCACTTCGTGGGAGGTGCGGAATCCGTCGAAAAAGTGCAGGAACGGCACGCGTGCTTTCAACGTTGCAGCCTGGGCAATAGCGGCAAAATCATGCGCTTCTTGCACGCTCCCCGATGAGAGCAGCGCCCAACCCGTCTGGCGGACAGCCATCACATCTGAATGGTCGCCAAAGATCGAGAGCGCCTGGGCCGCGATGGAACGCGCCGCCACGTGGAAGACCGTACTGGTCAACTCGCCTGCGATCTTGTACATATTTGGGATCATCAGTAGCAGGCCCTGGCTGGCGGTGAAGGTGGTCGTCAGCGCGCCGGTTTGCAGCGCACCGTGCACCGCTCCTGCAGCGCCGCCTTCCGACTGCATTTCTATAACCAGTGGAACAGTACCCCACAGGTTCTTTTTCCCCTTTGCAGACCATTCGTCTGCAAATTCGCCCATGTTCGAAGAGGGTGTGATCGGGTAAATCGCAATCACTTCGTTGAGGCGATGGGCAACCGAGGTAGTAGCCTCGTTGCCGTCAATTGTAATTACCGGTCTTTTCATTGGAACTCCTTGGTCAGAACAGGCATAAAGGCCTGGAAATTTGCCCGAATGTGAATTTTATCACGACCAGAGCTTATTCGTTTAAGTTTAGCGCCCCCAATGCGAATTTGTTAGTTATTTAAAGCCTGAATCCCCCTGCGAGTTGTCATATTTCGGACAAGATTAGTATAAATCAAAAACAGGAGTAGACCTCTTGCAAAGTTTCAGAAAAAAACTTGCTCCAGGCAGTGTCCTAGCCACCGGGGACGGCGACGAGAGCAGATTGAAGAGCAAAATACGAACGTCTCACTTGCCTTCAATATACATGCACCTATTGTGTGGATTCTAATGCAATCTGGGGCGGTGAGCCTCTTTTTGTAGCAGATCGAAAGAAGGTATTGAATATGTGCCCAAAACGAATTGAGGAATTATAATTAGCCTGATCTAACAATCCTTCAGAATTTATAACCCAAATAAATGGCAGCATAGTTGCAAGAAACTGTTCCTGTTGGTTTAGCTGACTCCATGCTTTTTCAGGTGCGGCTCTTCCAATCAAATTACCCTTCTCATCAAGCGAAATCTTAACCCATAAACGGGTTGAGCTAAAAACAAGCCGAACATACCCATTAGAGGTATCAATTTTGCGGAACATGATTACCTCCTGAATACTCAGGAAGATTACGGATTGCGCACCGATACAACTTTTTTCAAGCGATCCAATTGTTCGCGGTCCAGGGTAACCAGGACTGTCCCAAAACGTAACGAAACAGCAGCATAAATAGCGTCACTGCCGCGTAATCGGTGATTAACGGCGATTTCGGCGGCAGCCTTTGCAAGCGGTTCATCAAGGTTGATAAAAGTGATGGTAGGGATGGTTTGAATCTCCGCCATCAATTGCAAGGCAAGAACAGTATTATTTTGTTTTCGGGCAATCGAAGCAGCGACTTCGGTCAGAAGCAGGGTGGGGGCAATGATTTGAGTGCCATCCTCTTTCAACCTTGAGATGTACTTCCAGCTCTGCTCACTGCCCTCCTCGGTTGAGCTGAACGCGTTGACAAAGACACTGGCATCTATGGTCACTGGCCCACTCATCGGCGCATCTCCGAGAGAATTTCCACCGCGCTTTTCTCGCTTTGCCAGCCTTTTGCCAATTCATCGCGGAGTTTCTCCAGCCGCGCCCACACTTCATCGGATTTCTTCTGGTCGATCTCCGCGTCAAGCGGGATCATCAACGCGGCGGGCTTGCCATGTTGTGTGATGATGTAGCGGGCGCGTTTTTCCTTCACTGCGCGGACTACTTCCGAGGCCCGTGTTTTCAGTTCGCGTATGCCAATCTCTTCTGTCATGACTGCCTCTCAATTGTGGTTCTTTGTGTGACCACAATTATACCTCGAAATCAAAATGCTGTTATTTCAAGTGCGGCCTCGCCAGGAACAAGGCTGCCAACGACTTGGCATCCGGCACCTCGCCTCGTTCCGCCATTTGGATTGCTTCTGCGACCGGAATGGACTCTACACTCAGGAATTCATCCGCATCCGCTTCGAGGGGGTTGTGGCTCAGGTCGGTCGCGAGGTAGACATGCATAAACTCCGTAGAATAACCGGGGGCCAGGTAGAAATCCCCGAGTTTCTTCAATTTACCCGCTTGCATGCCGGTCTCCTCACGGATTTCGCGCGCTGCACAGACTTCGGGGGGTTCGTCATCATCCAGCGTGCCAGCGGGCAGTTCGAGCAGGTCTTTCCCCGTGGCATGCCGATATTGGCGCACAAGCAGCATATTTCCATTTTCATCGATTGGTATGATGACCACTGAGCCGCCGTGTTCGATGATCTCGAATTTTGTTTCACGACCGTCCGGCGTTTTCAACTGGTCACGCCGGATGGCAAAGGCGCGACCTTTCATCAAGATTTCGGATTTTAGTAGTTCGAAGGGCATGTCTCTCTCCTTGTAAGTCATCAAGAAAAAAAGCCCAAGCGAGGGGATACGCTTGGGCAGAGATTCGCTTCTGCTTTTTTCTATGGGATGTTAATTTTCTGGCCGACAGTTAGCGCGGAGGCCAGGGAAAGGCCCGTATTGGCCTGGACAATCGCAGCCGGGTCGACATCCCCATAGACGCAGGCAACACCATACACGGTCATGTTGGCATTTGCCACGGTATAGGTATCAGGGTGTGAGCGCAAGGCGCGCGTTCCTGGAAACGGTTTTCCCGATTGCGGAATTTTCAAGGTCAGATTGGGGTAGTAGACTTCTCCACTGGAAAGCCCGTTCAGGCTCAACAATTCAGCCGGGTCCACATTAAAGCGACGCGCGATGCAGTAGGGGAATTCGCCCTTTTGCAGGGTGTATGAAGCCGGGCGGCTGGTAATCACAGTAGGCACTGGCTGGGTTGCGCTGGGAACGAGATCGCCAAGCGTTGGGGTCGCAGTGGGTTCAGATCCCTCAAGCGTCGGCGTGGCGGTTGCATCGCTGCCTGGTGTGATCTCGGTCCCTGCTGCTGGGACCAGCGGCGTACCGGCCGTCAGAGCAACGGCTGTCTCGGCCAGGGCGGTGCCGGTCGATAGCTCTTCCACCATCGCCATCGGGTTATCGGAGGTGGGGAACGGTGATACAAACAGACTGGTGACCTCTGCGGGTGGCGTTTCCACAGGCACGGTCGAATAAGGTCGTTCGCACGCTGAGATCATGATCGCAGTCAGCATGAACAGGCAGAACAGGATCACGGATTTTTTACGGTTGGCCATGAGTCTTCTCCTCGAAACGTTCGATGCTCAAATGTGAGCTTTGAACGATGGTAGCACATCCCGTTTAAAGCGTCAAGACGCTGCGGATAGCCAATCAGAGTCATTTGTCAGGGAGCGCACCCGAACTTTGCCAGCATTTCGGTTGCCAGGTTGACAACCACCTCTGTTCCCTGCCCGTTGACCTGTATCCGTTTCCACATCTGGCACAATCCTTTGCGCGGGCGCGAATCATCCTGGTACGCCAGGATCGATAATTCTCTGGCTGCCTGGTAATTCCCTGTGATGACGTAGCCTTCGATGAAAGGCAACCATTCCAGCGCATCGCCGGGGACGAATCCCTGTGTGCGGGCCTGGTCACCAAGCGCGGCAACAGCTTTCCAGTCACCCACCTGGCGGGCCAACTCCGCTTTTTCATAATAGTAGCACCAGGTATGGGATGGTTCTGGACCAAATAATGCCACTGGCATTTCTGGCGGATCGACGTTTGTGAGAATCAGCGCCGGGTTCGACAACGGGATGGCATCGCGCAGGAAGCGCGGCTGGCGGTCGTAGGTGTCCCCACCGGCGTAGACAGAATCCAATACATGCAGGCAGGCATTCGGCGGCACGATGACCGTCACCGCCTGTGAGGTGGAGCCTCTGAACTCCACGGTGCGGTATTCGAACGAGATAACTTGACCGGGTTCGAGGGCCGGCAGCGAAACACCATCCAAGCGGGTACGCGTGTACAGGAGTGCATATGGCAGATCTCCAGCGGCATAATCCGGCGCATAGATCCAGTTCAGGGGCGCGGTCAGGCCCATGTCCGTTTCGTAGCGGAGGGGCAGTTCGTGGGTCAGGAGGACCGTACCCGGTTCCAATCCCGGCATGCGCCAGACCATTTGCCAGAAAATCTGCTGCTGGCGCGCCCAGTCGCGGCGGAAGTCGTTGGCGGTATAAAATTGTTGCCCGATGCCCAACGCGATGATGAACGCCAAAACGTAGACTTTCAAGCGCCTCCTCCCGAAAAGCAATTCCAGCAACCCAGCCAGGAACAGCCCTCCGCCGATCATCATGGAGACCATGAAGCGGTCGTTGATGGACTGCAGCGTCAATGGCAGGCCTGCCGCCCAGGAAGGGATTCGCCCGACTACGATCCCGATCAGACCGAACATCAGGGCCTGCCAGCCCCAACTGAAGTTGTTTCGGACTTCTACGTCTCCAGACGTTGGAGACCAGTTAAATTTCAACCAGCGCAAATAAAAAGCGACTGGCACGAAACTCGCAGCGATCATCCCCAATGTCAACAGCGTGGACGGGTTGCCAAGCGAACGTGCCGCCAGAACGAGCACCTGTACCCAGCTATACAGGCCGGCCTTCCAGAGCGCGTCTGCCATGCCTAGGAAAAAGCCCACCAGAGAGATCTGCCCGGCAGTGGTTACGCCATAGGAAGCATAGGCGCCAAAGCGGTAGTAATACACCAACCAGGCGGTGTTCGCCAGCCAGACAAACAGATAGGGGAGCCAGAGCTTGAAGGCTTTCTTGAAGGATCTATAAGCTGAAATCAGTGACCAGCCCGCCCCGACTCCGCCGCGTCGGCCGGCGTGATCGGTGATCAGTGCCAGGATAAATAGAATCCTTAGGGGTTCCTGGGTGGCAAAGTATTCGGTCGGGAAAAGTCCCGAGATGAGGAACAGCAGGGCAAAGATTGTGTTACGCTTGAATTTTTCTGGCTGGCGAAGGGCCTGGGCAGTGAACCCAAAGGAAAGAATATAAAAAAGAAAGGGGATCCACTCCTGGTTGATGTGGGTATAGGCAACCCAGTGCTGGCTATAACCGGGGAAGACCAGGAAGAGCAGCGCAGCCGTCAGGGTTTGCCATTTGGCGTGGGGCCAGATGGCTTTGAACGTCCACCAGGCGGACAATGCCAGCGCGAAACGCAGGATCAACGCCAGGGACTGCCACAGGAGCGGGTTGGGCGGGAGCAGGCTGGTGGTCGCGAAGAAGATCGGGCCGAGGAAGGGGCGGAAGGGTTCGAAAGCCGGGATGAACTCGGCCGGTCCCAGGAATTGCGCGATCCAGGCGAACGGCCAGTCGTCCCAGTAGAAACCGGTCCACGGGAGCATCAGGCCGTAGGTCAGGATGGTCAGGAGGAACAGGGCAATTGGGATTGTTTTTGCGGTTGCACGGGGCTTTTGCATCTGCCCCATTATAAAGTCGTTTGGCAGGTGTCAGTTAGGCTCATTGTCTGGTTTGTTAAATTGGGCGCTGCCGTTTTTGTCTGGATTCGAACCCCGTCCCTTCATAAACGGTAGACCCTTAAATTGCCAGATCATTTGTGCTCGGACAATATCTTGCAGCTTATCGGTGTGCCTATTCAATTTTTTGGGGAATTCCCCCATTTTTGTGAAATCCCAGTGATCCCAGCTCGTTGAAACTCCCATCAGGCAGTCCCATATTCCCGTAGACTGGGAACTTCTGCCCAGAATCACGCAACTGCTTGAGAGACTGGGCTAAGCCCAGGGTGCCGTATTCGCGCGTGCGGGTAGTATGGTCGAGATCGATCATTTCGGTCAAGATCGTCTGATTGGTACCGGCTTCCTGCAGGATGCGTCCATCCGGGTCGACGATCAGGGAACGCCCGCCACCCCAGGTGCCTACACCGTTGACGCTGACCAAATATGCCTGGTTGAAAATGGCATTGGCGCGGCAGATGATCAGCTCCAATTCACGATCCGAGGTGGGCGTCATCGTCGGCTGCAAAATGACCTCAGCGCCCATCCAGGCCAGTGTGCGGCAGACTTCCGGGAACCAGACGTCATAACAAATCACCAGCCCAAAGCGGCCCACATTGGGAATGTCGAAAACGCAAAACTGGTCGCCGACCGCCGTCCCATTTTCGTAGGGCAGCCAGGGGAACATCTTGCGGTACTTTGCTACGATTTCCCCACCCGGTGAAATGACAATCGCGGTGTTGTAAACCTGGTTGCCTTCCTTTTCGTACATCGAACCAGGCACCAACCACTGACCGGTCTTGTGTGCCAGCGCGCACAGGCGCTCTGTGAGCGGACCGGGAATCGGCTCGGCATTTTGCTTCCAGGTATCGGGCTTTACCGTCGAAACGAATTGCACCAGCCCTGGCACCACCAATTCGTGATACATCACCAGCTCTACCCAGGGGAAATTGCGGCGGATATTCAAGGCAATATCCGACATTTTATCCACGGTGGCATGCGCATCCCATGGCACCACAGACATCTGAACTCCGGTGACACCGAATAAACGTGACATCTCTCTCTCCCAGATCAGGGATTTTCTTCCACAAAATGACAGGCGACAAAGCGGACGCTTCGAACTTGACGAAATTCTGGTTCCGTTTTATGACAGATTTCCTGCGCCAGCGGGCAGCGCGTGTGGAACCGGCAACCCGGAGGCGGCGCAACCGGGCTGGGTACGTTACCCTCCAAGACGGTCAGTTCATGCTGTTGGTCCACTACTGGTAGGGGGATGGCGCCGAACAGGGCCTGGGTGTATGGGTGCAAAGGTTCTTCGAATACCTGCTCACTTGGCCCCAGTTCCACCAGCTTGCCCAGGTACATGACACCGATGCGGTCACTGATGTGCTGCACCACGTTCAGGTCGTGCGAGATGAACAAATAGGTCAGCCCGTGCTCCTGACGGAGGTCTTCCAACAGGTTGATGATTTGCGCCTGCACCGAAACGTCCAGCGCGGAAGTTGGCTCATCCAGCACGATCAAACGAGGGTTAAGTGCCAACGCCCTTGCCACTGCCACCCGTTGGCATTGCCCGCCGGACATCTCGTGCGGGAATCGATCCAAGTGCTGCGCGCCCAGGCCGACCTGCTCCAGCAACCCAACCACTCGTTCCCTTACCTGCCCTTTTTCGAGGATACGGTGCGTGCGCAGCGGTTCCGCCACAATCTGCTCTACCTTCAAGCGCGGACTTAATGAAGAAAGCGGATTTTGGAAGACAATTTGCATCTGACGGCGCATCGAACGCATCTTCTTCCCACTTAAGGAGGTAATGTCCTGGTGATCGAAGATGACTTTGCCCTCGGTCGGCTCGATCAACCCCAGTAACATCCTGCCAAAGGTGGTCTTGCCGCAACCCGACTCTCCTACCAACCCAAACACCTCGCCTGCATAAACCTCCAGGCTGACGCCGTCCACTGCGTAGACATAACGCGGCCCACCCGACAATGTCCCGACACGGGAAAGCCAGCCCCCTGGCAAACGGAAGTACTTTTTCAGATATTTTGCCTCTACCAAAGGCGTGGCGGAAATGCGAACGGGTGTTCTCATTGGCCGGCTACCAAAAAACAAGCGCTTTTGTGGTTTTCTTCCATCGAGTACAAGGAAGGAGTTTCCATGGTACAGCGTTCGAAAGCAAATTCACAACGGGGTGCAAACGCGCAACCCACCACCTCTCCCGGGTTGGAAGGAACCGTTCCCAGAATGGCTGCCATCTTCTTGCCCCGCGAGCCAGGACGAGGGATAGCATTCATCAGGCCGCGTGTGTAAGGATGCTGCGGATTGTTGAAAATATCACGCGTGGTCCCGCTTTCAGCCACGCTTCCGGCATATAGAACGGCCAGCCGGTCACAGGTCTGGGCGATGACGCCCAGGTTGTGTGTAATCAAAATAACGGAGAAATCCATTTTTTGCTGCAAATCCCGCAACAACCGTAGGATCTGCGCTTGGATAGTCACATCCAGGGCAGTGGTCGGTTCATCTGCGATCAGCAGACGCGGGCGACAGGAGAGCGCCATCGCGATCATCACACGCTGCTGCATGCCGCCGGAAAGCTGGTGTGGATATGAGGCCAGGATGCGGTTCACGTCTGGCAGGCCAACTGCTTCCAGCATCTCAGCCGCATGTTGACGCGCATCACCCGCGTTCATGGATAAATGCTGGCGTACCACGCGCTCGATCTGCGAGCCGATCGTAAAAACCGGATTGAGCGAGGAGGATGGATCCTGGAAGATCATAGCGATCTCTCCGCCGCGCACCTCTTCCATTTCTTGTTTGGATAATTGCAACAAATCCTTGCCGTTGAAGATGACCTGTCCCTTTGGGATGCGGGCCGAGCGTGGCAGCAGACGCAGAATGGAGAGACCGGTCACAGTCTTCCCGCAGCCTGTTTCTCCAACCAGACCAAAGATTTCGCCCTTCTGCACCTCGAACGAGACGCCCATCAAAGCCTGGTGCACGCCCCGGCTGGTGCGGAATTCGAGGTAAAGGTCTTTCACTTCCAATAACGCGTTCATTGGTTAACTAAAAAATCCTGAATTATGTCCCCCTGAGCGAAGTGAAGGGTCTCCCGCGCGGAGCGAGTAGATTCTTCGCCTTCCGGGCTCGGAATGATAAATATCATCATCGATACTGCCTCGGGTCGAAAATGTCGCGCAGCGTATCGCCCAGCAGGTTGAAGGCCAGTACCACGATAAAGATGGCGATGCCGGGAAAGGTGGAAATCCACCATTGTTCCAGGATGTAGGAACGCCCTTCGCTGACCATCAACCCCCAGTCGGGGCTGGGAGGCTGGGTTCCTATACCCAGGAAGCCCAGTCCGCCCATTGCCAGGATGACTGTACCCATGTCCACCGTAGCCTGGACCAGGATGGGCGAAATCGTGTTGGGCAGGATGTGGCGCAGGATGATGACCCAATCGCTGACGCCGATAGCCTGAGCGGCCTCCACGAAATAGCGCTGGCGCAGGGATATGGTAACACCGCGCACCAGGCGCGTGTACCAGGGCCACCAGGAAATCACCAGCGCGATGGCAGCGTTCTCGAGCCCGCGCCCGAGCGCCGATACGATGGCCATTGCCAGCAGCAATGACGGGAAAGCCAGGAACAGGTCGGTGATGCGCATGATGATTTCGTCGATCCAGCCGCCTTTGTAGCCCGCAATCGCGCCCAGCGGCGCACCCAACAGCACAGCAAAGGCCACCACGCCAATCGGCACGATCAGGGCGGAACGCGCACCGATAATGACGCGGCTGAGCATATCGCGGCCCAGCCGATCTGTGCCAAACAGGTGCTCGCCGGATGGAGCCAGCATAGTATTTCCTACATTGGTCTTGCCTGCGCCTTCATCCGGGTAAGGCGCAATCTGACTCGCAAAACCGGCCATCAGGACGAACAGGACTAACACAATCGTGCTGGCCAAAGAGAGAGGATCGCGCACAATGACGTTCAGCACATGCCTGAAGGTGCGCGTACTTTGGGAGCTTTCGAGGTTGGCTACTTGAACGGCGCTCATACCTATTTCAAACTGATGCGCGGATCGATCCACGCCTGCAACAAATCCACAACCAGGTTGATGAGCACGTACCCGGCTGCGCCGAAGAGTGTGATACCCATGATCGCAGGATAATCAAGGTTCAACAGCGAACGCACCGTAAACAATCCGAAACCAGGCCAGTTGAAAATGACCTCGGCGTAGAAAGTGCCCGTCAGCGCGAAAGCGACTGTCAGGCCGATGACCGTCAGCGTGGGGCTGATGGCGTTTTTCAAGGCATACAGGTAGGTGACAATCAGGTCGCGGATGCCATAAGCACGCGCCGTCCGGATGTAATCCTGCTCGAGCACTTCGAGCATGGCAGCGCGTGTCATGCGGGCGATCAGGCCGACTGGATAAGCCGCCAGTGTGATCGCGGGCAGTACCAAATGAAGGGCAGCGTCTTTAAACGCTATCCAGTTACCGGTCAGGAGAGAATCGATCAGGATGAAGTTGGTGATCTGCTCCACCGGGCTGGTAAAACGCAGGTCGCCGCTGACACGCCCGGCCAGGGGGAATAAGTCCAGGTTTCTGAAAAATAGGATTTGCAAGAGCAGTCCGAGGTAGAAGGCGGGCATCGAAACGCCGGCAATCGAAATCGTGCGCACAGCCACGTCCAGTACGTTACCCTGGGCGCGGGCGCTCAACACACCCAGCGGCACGCCGATCAGGGTTGCCAGGGTTATGGCTGTTACCAGTAATTCGAGGGTGGCAGGCAGGCGGCTGGTCAGTTCTTGCAAAACCGGTCGCTTGCTGCCGATGGAAGTGCCCAGATCGCCGCGCAGCAGGTCGCCCATATAGATGGCGTACTGCACGGGAAGTGGTTTATCCAGTCCAAGTTGTTTTTCGACACGCGCGATGTCCTCCGGCCTTGCTT
This sequence comes from Anaerolineales bacterium, assembly GCA_034435215.1. Classification (GTDB taxonomy): domain Bacteria; phylum Chloroflexota; class Anaerolineae; order Anaerolineales; family Villigracilaceae; genus JAABUE01. The sequence continues at coordinate 2,228 of DAOTXM010000387.1, read as the reverse complement.
TCGGTCCAATGTACAGGGCCGCCGCATTCGACGGTACGACCCGCGCCAGGAAGAACGCGATAATCGATACGCCAATCAGCACGAAGAGGGAAGTGAAGATTCGTCGAAGGAAAAATTCGAGTTTGTGCATGAAAGTAGGGGGGAGGTAGGTATTCCGGGCAGGCTATCCCGCCCGGAATACCCCACACCCCGTTTTTTTGTTGAAAAGGGTAACCAAAAGGTAAGTCTACCCTATGGGACGCAGGTCATAGAAGAAATATTGAACGAACGGGTAGTTCAAATTGTACTGGAAACCTTGGATATAGTTGGGGATGATGAAGACAGCTTTGGTATCGAAGAAGAACAAACCGGGCGCTTCGTCCACCAGCAAATTCATGGCTTCTATGTATTTAGCTTGTGAGGCAGCCGGATCAGAGACGGTTGCGCCAATAGCCTCATCGACCAGTGCGTTGAAATCAGGGTTGTTCCAGTACGACAGGTTGAAGAATGGCTTCTCTGTGTAGTAGAACATGGACCACAAGTTATCCGAGCCAGCGTCCGAGTAGGTCGGCCAGTAGAGCAGCAAGAATATGTCCTGGGCGTTGGCCGGGTCAGATTTGGCTTCCTCCCATTGCTGGTTGAAGGTAACTGCTTCGAGGGTCACGTTCACGCCGATTTGTTCGAACGAATCTTTGATCAGCGGGGCAAAAGCAGCTTCGGTGTCGTTTTCGGCGGCGTAGGTCAGGCGCAGGTCGAAGCCACCGCCCTCATAACCAGCTTCCGCCAACAACGACCTGGCCATTTCCAGGTCATACGTGTACTGGTTCACCTCCTCCGACCAGGGCCAGACCCCCGCAGGGACGGGACCGCGCGACTGCGTCCCCAGGCCTTTCGCACCGATGGTAATGATATCGTCGTAGGGGATGGCGTACGAGAGCGCCTGGCGGACTTTGACGTTGTCCAGGGGCGGGCGTAAGACGTTAAAGAAACCGACATAGTTGAAGAAGGACGGTTCTTCGTAGTAGGTGTAATCCGGGTTGTTCTTGAAGGTGTCGTAATTCTCGATCGGGATACGCGTCACCAGGTCGGCATCGCCGCCTTCCAGCATTTGCTGCTGGGTAGTGGCTTCGGTCACGATCTGCACCAGCACCTTGTCGAACTGACCTTCCTCCCAGCCGCCCCAGTACTCTTCGAAGCGGGTGAAGACGATTTCCTGGTCGGGCGTGTAGGATTCGAGCATATACGGACCCGTTCCGGCCTCCACACCGGCTTCAAAGTAGTTCTCGTCCGCAGCGGCGGCCTCGAGCGCCTTCGGGCTGACGATCCATGCGCCATACAACGATGACGCAACCAGATCGATCGGCGCAGAAGCGGATAGGTTGAATTTTACAGTCAGGTCGTCCACCACTTCCACGCTGTCCAGCATCCACCAGATGAAGGACGCACCCGCGTGATCCTTGGCAGCTTCGATGGAGGCTTTCACGGCTTCGGCGTTCATGGGCTCGCCATCGTGGAATTTCACATTTGGTCGCAGGTAGAAGGTCCAGACTGTGCCATCAGCATTGGATTCCCAGCGTTCGGCCAGCAAGGGCGTGAATTTTTCAGCCGCGCCAGGCGGGTTGATGCGCAGCAGCTGCTCGTACAGGTTCGCCATGTAGGCGGCTTCGGTCGAGAACGACTTGACCGGGTCCCAGGTGGTGATGTTGGCGGTATTGGCAATCTTGAGCACCAGGGGGCCAGCGGGAGCTTCCGTTGCTGCGGGCGCTTCAGTGGCAGCCGGGGCAGTGGGTTCCGGAGCAGTGGGCGCTTCGGTAGGTTTCGGGCCGCAGGCTGCAGCCAACATCACTACTGCAAGCAAAGCAATCAGGAACAATTTTCGGTTCATCTTTTCTCCTCTCGGCGAGTTATGGATATCAACTTATATCGTAGCACAATCGGTTTGCAAAATGTTTGCAAAAGCATTTTGGAGTCCAACTTGTAAAGTTATAATTCAACCAGATGAAGCCCTCGATCTTGCTGCACACCAAATTCTTAATCCCGCGCCCAACACCGGACCTTCTGCCGCGCCCGCACCTGGTTGAATGGCTGGAAAAGCAGATGGAGAAGCGGCTCATCCTGATTTCTGCCCCGGCAGGATATGGCAAGACCACCATCCTGGCGGACTTCCTGAACGCGTCCAACCGCCCCTTCGGCTCGGCTCAGGGCAGGCCTTTTGCCTGGTACCAGCTCGACGCGAATGACAGCGACCC
>DAOTXM010000386.1:0-19579 GCA_034435215.1 Anaerolineales bacterium | reverse complement strand
CAGGGGACTGGGCTGCGGTCGAATGGACGGGTTCCGGCGCCATTTTCAAGGATGTGCTGGGGCGCGAATATATCGACTGCCTGGGTGGGTATGGCATGATGAACCATGGTTGGAGCCATCCGGATGTGGTGGCGGCGGTGCGTGCGCAGTTATCCCGCACGCCTATGCCCAGCCAGGAGCTTATTGACCCGTTGCGTGGCGTGCTGGCGCGTATGCTGGCCGATATCACCCCCGGCAACTTGAAATATAGCTGGTTCGCTGCCAGCGGCACGGAAGCAATCGAGGCCTCTATCAAAATTGCCAAACTATACACCCAGAGACCCGCCTTTATCGTGGCTGTCAAGGCCTTCCATGGCAAGACAATGGGTTCCCTCTCGATGCTGGGCAAAGCGGATTATCGCCAACCAATGGGGATGCTATACGGTGGACCTGTTTACCATGTCCCCTTTGGGGATGCGGAAGCGGTCGAACGTCAACTTGATATTTGTGAAAAGATCGGCGTTGGTGTGGCCGGCGTCCTGTTCGAGCCGATTCAAGGGGAAGCGGGTGCCATCGTTCCGCCGGATGACTTCTGGCCGCGCATCCGTGCAGCAACGAAACAGTATGGAACGCTTTTGATTGCCGACGAAGTACAGACAGGCCTCGGCCGGACCGGAAAACTGTGGGGCGTCAATCACTGGGATGTCGAGCCTGACATTCTGGCCGTGGCTAAGTCGCTGGGTGGAGGCGTGATGCCCATCAGCGCGGTGACAACCACGGAGGAAATCTTCCAGCCGATGATGTATCCCAATCCGTTCATGCATACTACCACCACAGGTGGCGGCGCTCTGGCTTGTTCGGCGGCAATTGCCTCCATCCATGTCACCTTGCGCGACAAACTTTGGGAGCAGGCTTTTGAAAAAGGAGAGTATCTCATCCCCAAACTAAAGGAGCTGGCGGCTCAATATCCACAGATTTTGGATAAAATTACAGGAAGAGGGTTGCTGATTGCCATGCACTTCCATAACCCGGCAATCGGTTACAAAGTGGCGGCCGGATTGTTCAAGCGGGGCGTACTGGTCGCCGGCACCTTGACGAATGCGCAGACCATCCGCATCGAACCTCCCCTGGTGATCGAATATGAACAAATCGATCAAGTCCTGAATCGTGTGGGAGATGTTTTGGATGGGGTGAGTAAATCCCTTTGAACTTTCTGGTTTGACCTGACAGGCCTAACAAACCTGTCAGATCCGAAGGAGATTATGACCATATCATTCGATACCCAATTCAAATCACGTACAGCAGCGTCAAAGGCCATGTTCGAGCGTGCCAGCCGTTATCTGCCCGGTGGTGTGGCTGGTAATGGAAAATTTCTGGCACCCTATCCGATCTATGTCAAGACTGCACAGGGTGGTGAATTTGTCGACCTGGACGGCAACCGCTACATCGACCTGTTGATGGGCGGCGGCGTACATATCCTTGGTCACTCTGCCGAAGCGGTGATGAGCGCCGTAGAAGCCCAATTGCGGGTTGGTACGCACTACTACATGGCTGCGGAAGCTGAAGTGCAATTGGCTGAAAAAGTCTGTAAGTTGATGCCGCACATCGAAATGGTGCGCTTTGTCAACACCGGTTCGGAAGCCACCCAAATGGCCTTGCGCGCCGCGCGCGCGTACAGCAAACGCGATCGTATCGCCAAGTTCGAAGGCAATTTCCATGGTCAGCATGAAGCAGTTTTGATCAGTACCCTCGGCGCAGAAGGACCGGACAGGGAACCGGTCTCGCGCGTCGATAGTGCTGGCGTTCCGCGTCTCACACGGGACAACGTGCTTGTCTTGCCGTTTAACGATGCTGAGCGTGTCGTGGAGTTGGTCTCGGCTCATGCCGCCGAGCTGGGTGCCGTTATTTTAGAGCCCGTCTCAGCATTTGGCCTGGGTGTGGTCGAAGCGCAGCCCGAATTCCTGAAAGCCGTCTGTGAGGTAACCGCCAAATACGAAATCCCGCTCATCTTCGACGAAGTAGTGACCAACTTCCGCCTGGGGCTGGGCGGTGCGACCGAGTACTTCGGCGTCACGCCCGACCTGGTCTGCCTGGGCAAGATCATCGGCGGCGGCTTTGCCATCGGCGGTTACGGCGGCAAACGCGAGATCATGGACAAGGTCGTCACACCCAAAACGGGCTTGTGGAACTTGAGTGAGCAGATCTTCCAATCGGGTTGTTTCTCAGGTAATCCGATCTCGATGGTGGCCGGCTTGGCGGTGCTCAACGAACTGGAAAAGGGCGAGATTTATCCACACATCAATGGCATTGCCGAGAAGCTACAAACTGGTATCACAGAAATTGGCAGCCGGCTTGGATTCCCGGTCCTGGTCAATCGCGCTGCCTCCTTCTTCCAGGTACATTTCGGCGTGGAGAAAATCACCAACAAGCGTGAACAACTCCAAGCGGACAAGAAAACCGCGGATCTGTTTCATTTTGGCTTGCGCGCCAACGGCATCATGGCTAGCACACATCCGCTCTTCATTTCGGCGGCGCACACGGATCAGCATGTGAATACCATTTTGGAAATCTCGGAACGTGTATTTCGAGATATGATTGGATAAATATGGTTGTAATAGAAATTGTGGTGTGTTTTGAATGGGCAAAGATTGCTCAAAACACACCACAATCCGCTTTATGCCGGGTATCCACCACAGAAGTTCCTAAACAGCCCGCTTTATTGAATAAATGCAAATGAGGGTATAAAATGAGATTGGAGGTGTCATGAGCGAATTTGCCGTTGAACTTCAGGATGTTGTCAAGCGATTCCCCACGCCAGAGGGTGGAGAGGTATTTGCTGTCGATCATGTCACCATGCAGATCAAAAATGGTGAATTCTTTTCCATGTTGGGATCTTCCGGTTGCGGCAAGACAACGTCCCTGCGCATGGTGGCCGGCTTCGAATGGCCGACGAGCGGCGAAGTATACATCGAAGGGGTAGCGCAGGGACATACGCCGCCGTTCAAGCGCCCGGTCAACACTGTGTTCCAGAGCTATGCCCTGTTTCATCACATGACCGTTTACCAGAATGTAGCCTTTGGCTTGGAGATGGATGGTGCAGGAAAGGACGAGATCAGAACTCGCGTTGGTCGCGCCCTCGAGATGGTGCAACTGACCGGCATGGACAGGCGCTATCCTCGTCAGTTATCCGGCGGCCAGCAGCAGCGCGTGGCCCTGGCGCGTGCCATCGTGAAGACACCCAATGTGCTGCTGCTCGATGAACCGCTCGGCGCGCTCGACTTGAAACTGCGCAAAGAGATGCAACTGGAGCTCAAGGCGCTGCAGCAGAAACTGGGTATCACATTTATCTATGTTACCCACGACCAGGAGGAAGCCTTGACCATGTCGGACCGTATCGCGGTCATGAGTCAAGGAAAAGTGTTGCAGATGGGCACTCCTGTCGAAATCTATGAGCGACCCAACTGCAAATTCGTGGCCGATTTTATTGGCACGTCCAATTTCCTGGAGGGAACGGTCAAATCCCTGGAGAAAAGGATGGCCGCTGTCTTCATCCCTGCACTCAATACAGAAATAAAAGGGATCGTTTCAGGTGAAGTATCTCTCGGCGAAGCGGTAGCAGTTTCCATTCGTCCGGAAAAAATTCGCCTGGCGGATAAAGCGGTACTCAATCAAAATTGCTTCGAGGGTACAATCGACCTGGTTACTTATATCGGTTCCGATACACATCTACAAGTCAGTGTCAGTGATTTACATTTGAAGGTCTGGGAACAAAACAAGATATCCAGTCTCGATCCGGCTGCTTATTATACAGTCGGTCAAAAGATCTGGTTGACATTGTTTCCGGAAAACACGCTGGTGATGGCGAACGTGTAGGTGTGATATGTTGAAACGTTTGCGCGAAAACAAGTCTGCTCAGGGAACCCTGCTGATCACGCCGACGCTGATTTTTATGGTCGGGCTACTGATTCTTCCGCTCGTCCTGACCCTGATCATCAGCTTCGGCAAGCGCTCGGCAGATGGAAACGTAATCTACTCTTTCGGCTTGCACAACTATATCCGGATCATTGGTATCAGTTCGAATTGTGCGGGGGGACAGTCCGTTTGTTTCGATCCACTTTATGCCCAAATCTTATGGCGTTCCTTAAGTCTGGCGTTCAACTCGACCGTGCTGGTCATCCTTCTGGCTTATCCGCTGGCCTATTTCATCGCCCGATCCCATCCGAAACGGCGCAACACCTTTCTGTTCATGGTATTGGTCCCGTTATGGACAAACTTTGTCATCCGCGTGTATGCCTGGATGATGTTATTGCGCACGCAGGGGGTAATCAACAGCGTGCTGGGTTGGCTGGCAGGTTTGGTCGGTATCCAGTTCGTGCCATTCGAAATGTTGTATACACCCGGCGCCGTGTTGGTGGGTATGGTGTATGAATTCCTTCCATTCATGATCCTGCCGATTTTCACCTCGTTGGAAAAGATCGACAATTCGCTCTATGAAGCAGCGGCGGACCTGGGGGCGAACCCAATCCGCACCTTTCTGCGGGTGACTCTGCCGCTCTCGATGCCGGGCGTGGTCGCCGGGACAATCCTGGTCTTCATTCCTGTAATGGGGACGTTCATCGTGTCGGACTTGCTTGGCGGGAAACAGGTGATCCTGATCGGGAATCTGATCCAGCGCCAGTTTCTCGATGCGCGCGACCCGACGTTTGGCAGCGCCGCTTCGCTTATTTTGATGGCCATGACCCTGGTTGTGACGTTCTTTTACACGCGCAAATTCGGGTTTGGCGAGGAGATTGTGGCGGCATGAATCCATACAAGCGTTCTCCCTTCATCAAAGTTGCTACCGTGCTGGTGTATTTCTTTCTTTACGCTCCCATCATTGGATTGATAGTTTTTGCCTTTAATTCATCGCGGACGAATGTATTCTTCGGCGGATTTATCACCCAATGGGGACCATTGCAGATGCAAGGTAGTACAGTAGTGCAAAGCCCGTGCGGACCGTTCCACTGGTTCTGTGACCTGACGCAGAATCGGGAAGTGATGAACGCCACGAAAAATACGCTGACAATTGCCTTTGTCTCGACCATCAGCGCTACTGTCATTGGGACAATGGCTGCGTTGGCTTTACAGCGTTACAACTTCAAGTTAAAAGCCTTCTCGCAAGTATCCCTTTACATCCCGATCGTGATCCCCGAAATCGTAATGGGCATTGGTATTCTGGTGCTCTTCAGTCAGGTATTCACGTTTCTCAATGGTGCTTTAGGTCTTGTAGGCGATTCCCGTCTAACGCTGGGTTTGCCGACGGTGATCGTTTCACACATCGCATTCAGTATCCCCTTCGTGACGTTGGTGGTGCAGGCGCGCTTGCAGGGCTTTGACAAGTCCTTCGAAGAAGCTGCCATGGACTTGGGCGCGAACGAGCTGGTTACGTTCTGGCGAGTGACATTTCCGATGATCCTGCCGGGCGTACTTTCGGGTGCGCTGCTGGCCTTCACGCTCTCACTGGATGACTTCGTGATTACGTTCTTTACCACTGGACCAGGCTCGACGACTTTGCCAATTTATGTCTATGGTTTGTTACGGCGCATCATCACTCCGCAGGTGAATGCGCTTTCGACCATCTGGGTATTGGTGGTGGTGTCGGTAGTGCTCCTGTTGCAACGCTTCCAGAACCAGGAGACCTAATTTATGTATGTCGTTGGGCAGGTGTTCTGTCCACGTTTCAAAACTACTTAAACCAAAAGGAGGAAGAAGGATGAAAAACAATCTGTGGAAATTGCTGGCTGTATTTGTGCTGGCAGGTATGCTGCTGGCGGCCTGCGGGGGCGGCGCTTCCAGCAACGGTGGCGGAGACGGGGAAAAAGTCACTGCGAGTGGTTTCGTGTGCCCAGAGCCTCAAAACCAGATGGAGGTGACTTCAAAAGAATTGAACCTGTTCGTTTGGACCGAATACATTCCAACCGAATGGAAAGAATGTTTCGAATTGGTCTATGGGGTCAAGATCAATCATGATGAATACTCTGCTAACGAGGAAATGTACGCCAAGCTCTCAGCGGGCGGTTCCAATTATGATTTGGTGCAACCGACCGACTACATTATAAGCTTGATGATCCGCAACGGGATGCTCCAAAAGCTGGATAAGAGCAAGTTATTCATTCTAGATGACCTGGATCCCAATTACATGAATCAACCCTTCGATCCCGGCAATGAATATACCATTCCATACGAAGGTGGACTTGACGCAATTGTCTACAACGCGGATGCCGTGCAGACCCCACCCAAGTCCTATGCCGATTTGTGGAACCCTGAATATGCCGGGCGCATGGTCCTTTTGGACGATTCGCGTGTCGTCATTGGAATGACCCTGCTGACCCTGGGTTATGACGTCAACACGACTGATAAGGCTCAACTTGAAGAAGCTAAAAACAAATTAGCTGAGCTTATCCCCGGTGTCAAGTTATTCGACAGCGACAGTCCTAAAACCGCCTTGATCGCTGGCGATGTGGATCTGGGCATCGTATGGACCGGAGAAGCTTATACTGCAAATCAGGAAAACCCCGCTTTTACCTTTGTCTATCCGACTGAAGGTTCTGTTGTTTGGCAGGACAACTGGGCGATTCCGGCCAGCGCACCGCATTTAGATGCTGCTTATGCCTGGATCAACTACACGATGCAGGGCGACTTGTTCTATCTGATGTTGCGCGATTTTCCATACCTCAACCCGAATATAGCAGCTCTGGAATATGCAAAAGCGAACCATCCGGATTTGTACGATCCATTTATTAACTCACCTATCACGAACCCACCAGTGGAAGCACTTCAAAAGGCCCATCGTGTTGACGATGTAGGCGATGCTACTCCACTCTACGACCAGATTTGGACGGAGATCAAAGGCGGCGAATAGCTGTTGCCAGATAACTTACTCCTGACCACTCGAACCTCCTGCGCAACTGCGCAGGAGGTTTTGATTGAGCAATATTATGGCGCTTTTTATGCAAAATCATCATAAAATTATTGACATGTGTGCATAATAAATATATAATCATGTTATGAACAGCCCAAACGCGACTTTACATTCCCAAAACCTGGATGCTATCGATCTGAAGATCATGGAAGCCCTGCGGGGCGATGGCCGCATTGCTTTCGCGCAAATTGCAGAGCAGTTGAATGTGTCACCTGGCATGATACGGATGCGCTACAACCGCATGGTGGAAATGGGGTATTTAAAGGTGGTTGCCATCACCAATCCCTTGCGCATGGGATACGAGGCCATGGCCATGATCGGTATCCGCACAGATGGCAAAAAGCTGCTCGAAGTTGCAGAACAAATCGCTGCACTTGATGAAGTTGTCTATTTGATCGTGACGAGTGGACGTTACGATATCATGGCAGAAGTATTTTGCCGCGATCACGCTGACCTGTTGCGTTTCATTACCGAAAAGTTGTATAGCATAGAGGGCGTTCGGGAAACAGAATCCTTCCTGCAATTGAAGATTGTTAAGGAAGTATATTTCTAAGGTCATTCTAACTTGCGCATGCAGGTTATAAAACAAACGGAGAAAAAAATATGAAAGTATTGGTCGTTGGTGCTGGTGGGGTTGGTGAGGCCATTGCCCAGATGGCGAGACCGCGTGCCTGGATTGAACGGATGGTGTTGGCAGATTACAACCTAAAGCGCGCAAAGGAGGTCCAAGCTAAATTGGGAGATGACAAACGCTTCCCGGTCGAATTCATCGACGCCAGCAAACAGGAAATGATCGAAGAACTGGCAAGCAGGTATGGTGTAGACCTGATCATGAACGCAGTGGACCCGGTCTACAATGAAAAAATCTTCGATGCAGCCTTCAACGTCGGCGTCAATTACATGGACATGGCCATGACCCTGTCCAAGCCACATCCGGAGGACCCGTTCAACAAATCCTATATCAAACTAGGCGATTACCAGTTCGAACGCTCCATGCAGTGGGAGAAAAAAGGACTGCTTGCCCTGGTCGGTTTGGGGGTGGAACCCGGGGTGGCGGATGTGTTTGCCCGTTATGCGCAGGATCATCTTTTTGATGAAATCGAAGAAATTGGTATTCGCGACGGTGCCAATTTGGTGATCGAAGGCTACGAGTTTGCGCCGAACTTCTCGATTTGGACGACCATCGAAGAATGCTTGAATCCGCCTGTGATCTGGGAGCAGGACAAAGGCTGGTTCACGACCGAGCCGTTCTCCGAGCCGGAGGTTTTCGAATTTCCAGAAGGGATCGGGCAGATCGAGGTTGTCAATGTGGAACACGAAGAGGTCCTGCTCATCCCGCGTTGGGTCAAAACTAAACGTGTTACCTTCAAGTATGGTTTGGGCGACCAGTTCATCGGTGTGCTCAAAACCCTGAAAATGCTCGGACTGGATAACAAGGAGCCAATCGATGTCAAGGGTGTCAAGGTCGCGCCGCGTGATGTGGTGGCGGCCTGCCTGCCCAACCCGGCCTACCTGGGCGATAAAATGAGTGGCAAAACCTGTGCTGGCACCTGGGTCAAGGGCGTCAAGGATGGAAAGCAGAGACAGGTTTACCTTTACCAAGTGGCGGATAACGCCGAGTGCATGCAGAAATGGGGTTGCCAGGCGGTGGTTGCGCAGGTTGCCTTCAGTCCGTTGCTGGCGATGGACCTGATCGAGCACGGACAGTGGAAGGGCGCTGGCGTGCTTGGGCCGGAAGCCTTCGATCCGCTTCCATTCATGGACCGGATGGCTGAGTACGGTTTCCCATACGGGATCAGGGAGATGTAGTTCGTTCCAGGACGCGGATTCTGATGTGGAATCCGCGTCATTTTTTAAAGATTCCAATTGGTTTGGCAATGTCAAATTTCAAAAATGTCCCGAAAATGAGGGTGCGGCGGGGCATTCGCCCCGACCGCCCCCCCATTCTCGGAGCTTTTATGGTGAATGTGACCTTGTCAAATTAGGTCATTAATATCCTTGTAAGACCAAGTTTCGAACGTAAATTTGATTTCTTGTGTAGGTTTCGGAAATGATGAGTTGCATCTCTGGCAACCCACCCGTATAATTGAAATCATAAAAAATCTGGTGAACCCAAAGGAGGGCCCCATGCCTTACGGTTATAACGGAAACATCTTGCACGTTGACCTGACCAACGGGAAGTTGGAAGTGGAAACCCCACCCGAAGCCTTCTATCGCAAGTACATGGGTGGTTCGGCGATGGGAATGTTTTATATCCTGCGTGATATGCCTAAAGGCGCCGACCCGCTTGGCCCGGACAATGTCCTGACTTTGATGGCTGGCGTGACAACCGGAGCAGCTATCTCCGGCCAGAGCCGCATCAACGCCAATGCCAAGTCACCTCTCAGCGGCGGTATTGGGGATGCGCAGGGTGGCGGGTTTTTCCCGGCGGAGTTCAAATTTTCAGGCTTCGACGGCATTGTGATCAAGGGGAAATCTCCAAAGCCGGTTTATCTCTTCATCAACGAGGGCAGGTTCGAGCTGCGCGATGCTGCGCATTTGATGGGCAAAGTTACCGGGGAGGTGGATGCCATCCTGAAGGAAGAACTTGGCGACAAGAAAATCGAAATCCTGCAGCACGGTCCCGGTGCAGAAAACGGCGTGCTGTTCTCCAGCCTGGTCAGCATGTCCAACCGCCATGCCGGCCGTACGGGCATGGGGGCTGTCATGGCGAGCAAAAACTTGAAGGCCGTTGTGGTGCGCGGCACAAAAAAACCAAAAATCTTCGACAGCAAGGCTCTCACAGCGCTCAACCGTACCGGCCCGGGTGCGATCAAGGAAAATCCAGATATGGATGGTCTGGCGATCCATGGAACGGCTGTCGTATCCCTGTTCAACAATTCCATTGGCTGTCTGCCGACTCGTAACTACAATGAAGGCCAATTCGAGGGGGCGCAAGGCATCAGCGGTGAGTTGATGTCAGAAACCATCCTCAAGGAACGCGACACGTGTTATGCCTGTGTGGTGCGTTGCAAGCGCGTGGTGGAAGTGACCGAAGGTGATCGTAAAGTTAACCCCTACTATGGTGGCCCTGAATACGAAACACTGGGCACCTTCGGTTCCTACTGTGGCGTGGACGATCTCAAGGTCGTGGCATACGCCAACCAGATATGCAACCAGTATGGTGTGGATACCATCACCTGCGGCGCAACCATAGCCTTTGCCATGGAATGCTACGAGAACGGTGTGATCACCAAGGAACAAACTGGTGGGATCGAACTCAGATTCGGAAATGCTGATGCTTTGCTGGCTGCCCTGGATGCCATTGTCAAGAACGAAGGCCCGCTGGGCAGGGTACTCTCGCAGGGTTCCGCGCGTGCGGCGGAGATCTGGGGCAACGGTGCGGACGAATTCCTGATCACTGTTAAGGGCGGTGAAGCTCCAGCGCACATGCCGCAAGCCAAACGCTCCCTTGCTTTGATCTATGCGGTCAATCCGTTTGGCGCGGATCACCAGTCCAGCGAACATGACCCATATTATGAAGAGGGCGTGGGTGATTTCAACCTGGATCGCCTGAAAGCCATCGGTCTGGGTGCGCCGCAGCCTGCTTATAGTCTGACCCCTGAAAAGGTGCGCTTTGCATACCTGTCCGAACTCTTCTACAGCATGATGGACTCGGCCGAACTTTGCCAGTTCGTATATGGCCCGACTTGGACGTTGTATGGTCCAAACGAGACTCTCCAGATGATCAATGCCGTCACCGGCTGGGGAATGACCGTGGACGAATTGCTTGCGGTCGGTGCGCGTCGCCTGAACCTGTTCCGGGTCTTCAACGCGCGTGAAGGCTTTGGACGCAAGGACGACAAATTGCCAAAGAAGTTCTTCAAAGCCTTGCGGGGCACCGGGCCCACCTCCGGTTTCGCTCTGACTCACGAGGAAGTTGAGACCGCCATCGACGAGTACTACAAGCTGGCGGGTTGGACGGACAATGGCGTTCCGACCCCTGCGACGCTCAAACAACATGACATCGAGTGGGCGGTGGATTACCTGCCTGCATAGTCGAGCGGAGATGTTTACAGGGATAGGGATTTCTCTGGATGTCCCTATCCCTTTTTTATTGAGGCTTAAGGCTCTCCTGTTTTTTACTGCCAGATTTCGACTTCCGTCCCGTAGAAAACGGCCCCCCGAAGCTTGCAAACAATTTGCAAGCCGAGCAAGTAGACTTAACTATAGGATCAAACGGAGTACCCATGACAAACATCTTTCAGGAAAACATCCCACACATGTCCCCAGTCTGGTCGCGCATCTTTTCGGTTCAATCGGAGCGCGCCGAGGGATCGTACATTTACGCCGAGGACGGCAGGCGCTATCTCGATTTCACCTGTGGCATCGGCGTGACCAATACCGGCCACTGCCATCCGAAGGTGGTCGAAGCCATCCGCGATCAGGCTGGAAAGTTCCTGCATGCCCAGGCCAACATCGTGATTCACAAGCCGATGGTGCAATTGATCGAGGAACTGCGAACGATCGTCCCGTCTGGCATCGATGGCTTCTTTTTTAGCAACTCCGGCGCGGAAGCGGTGGAGGGGGCGATAAAACTGGCGCGCAACGCAACTGGCAGGAATTCGGTCATTGTTTTCGGTGGTTCCTTCCACGGTCGTACTGCTGGGACGATGGCGCTGACTACTTCAAAAACTGTCTATAAACAGGGAGCACAGGTGCTGCCTTCCGGTGTTTATGTTGCGCCTTATCCCTACGCGTATCGTTTGGGGATGAGCGAGGAACAGGCAGGCCAATACGCGCTGGAAGCGGTCGAGGAGCTGCTTGCCTCACAGATCGCACCTGGTGATGTGGCCGCCATTTTGATCGAAACGGTGCTTGGCGAGGGCGGATATGTCCCGCCGCCGGCTGGTTTCCTAAAAGGCTTGCGCGAGATTTGCAACAAGCACGGTATCCTGCTCATCCTGGACGAAATTCAATCCGGTATGGGACGCACGGGTAAGTGGTTTGCCTTCGAACATTTTGGCGTCGAACCAGACATCATGACAGTTGCCAAAGGCATCGCATCTGGCCTGCCGCTCTCGGGCGTGTTCAGCAGCCTCGATTTGATGAAGAAATGGCCGGGCGGCTCGCACGGCGGTACCTACGGCGGTAACGCGGTCGCCTGCGCGGCGGCAGTTGCTACTATCCAGGCGATGCGCGAGGAGAAGATGCTGGAAAATGCACAACAGCGTGGTCTGCAACTTCAAACCGGCCTGCGGAAACTCCAGGAAGAATACCCGCAAATCGGCGACGTGCGTGGCCTGGGCTTGATGATTGGCTCCGAGTTCGAAGTGGATGGCAAGTTCAAGAACGCCAAACCCCTGGTGAAGGAAATCATCCATGCTGCCGAGGAACGCGGTCTGCTGCTGCTGTCCTGCGGCACCTACGACAGCACCATCCGCTGGATCCCGCCGTTGAATGTGACGGAGAGGCAGGTGAATGATGCGTTAGGTATCTTTGCAGAATCCATGAAAGAGGTATTAGGCTAAACCTTCAATACGTAAATCTTGATGTGTGAATTCTTGCAATCTATGTTGTTTTTATAGTCACGAATTTCATATTTGTGTGCCCGTTTGCAGAAGCTTTTGTACTGGAGAAGTGGCTACAATGACTGATTATCAATCCCGTGTCTGGCGCATCAACGTTCGGACACAGACCCTGAACCTGGAACCTGTTCCCGCATCGTGGCAGCGACTCGGTGGCCGTGGACTATTGGCGCGCATCCTGCTCGACGAGGTGGACGCAACCTGCGACCCGCTCGGCCCCGGCAACAAGCTGATCTTTGCCCCCGGCCTGCTGGTGGGGCATATGCTCTCGTCCACAGACCGCATCTCGATTGGCGGCAAGTCCCCCCTGACGGGCGGCATCAAGGAGGCCAACGCGGGCGGGCGTACCGGCCTGCACATGGCGCACATGGGGATCAAGGCGCTCATCATCGAGGATCTACCCGATGGAGACGGATTCTGGGTGCTGCACCTTTCACGCGAAGGAGCAAAGTGGGAACAGACCTTTAGGGTCTTCGAAGACCCTAAAGGTCTCGTGGGCTTGGGTGTCTACGAAACCGCTCAAAGGCTGGTAGAAAAATATGGGGACAAAGTCGCTATCGCGCTGATCGGTCCCGGCGGCGAGATGCGGATGAATTCAGCCGGAATCCAGAACATCGACAAAGACCGGGTCCCCTCGCGCATCGCTGCCCGGGGTGGTTTGGGCGCGTTGATGGGTTCAAAGGGGTTGAAGGCCATCGTGTTCGACCATACCGGAGGGCAGAAGCCGCCCATCGTCCAGCCTGAGGCGTTCAAAGTCGCGCAGAAAGATTACACCAAGGCAGTGCTGGAACATCCCCAATCGGCCACCTATCGCGATTACGGTACGGCGGCCATGGCGCACATGAGCGACGGTTTTGGTGGCCTGCCTACCCGAAACTTCTCGGAAGGTCATTTTGAGAATGTGGATGATATCAGTGGCGAGAAGCTGCGTGAGTTCATTCTGACGCGCGGTAAACCGGGTGACCCGTCGCATGCGTGCATGGCAGGCTGTACCATCAAATGCTCGAATATCTTTGCAGGGGAGAATGGCAAGATCATCGTTTCTCCGCTCGAATACGAGACTATCGGTTTGTTAGGTTCGAATTTGGGCATCTCGTCTTTGGATACGATCGGCCGCCTGAACTGGGAAGTCAACGACCTTGGGTTGGATTCCATCGAAGTCGGAGCGGCCCTGGGTGTCGCGGCGGAGGCGGGGTTGATGACCTGGGGTGATGGTGATAAGGCGCTGGAATTGATCCAGGAGATCCGTAAAGGTAGTGAAATCGGGCGCGTGTTGGGCGCCGGGGCGGCCGCCACGGGAGAGAAATACAATATCGAGCATGTGCCAGTGGTCAAGCGGCAAGCTATGTCGGCGTACGAGCCGCGCGCGATCAAGGGCACCGGCGTGACTTACGCCACCACCCCCCAGGGCGCGGACCACACCTGCGGCCTGACCATCCGCGCCAAGGTCAACCACCTGGATCCGAGCGTGCAAGTCGATCTCTCCCGGACGATTCAATATAACATGGCTGGTTATGATACCTTGGGCGCCTGCCTCTTTGCCGGCTTCGGCTATGCCGCCACGCCGGATGGCGTGGTCAAACGATTACTGTCCGCGCGCTATGGCTGGGACGATCTACCCGACAACATCCTGGCAGAGTTGGGCAAGCAGACCATCAAGATGGAGCGCGAGTTCAACCGCCGTGCCGGATTTACGACCAAAGATGACCGCATCCCGGCCTGGATGACCAGGGAACCGCTCCCGCCGCACAATAGCGTCTTCGATGTGTCAGAAGAGGCGTTGGACAAGATTTTCGAAGAGCTCGATTGAACACGAACGCCCCTGACGGGGCGTTATTACAAATACGGGTCTATCGTTTATGACGGCCCAAATTTCGGCATTTTTCCGCCAAAAACAGCAGAACCTCAAATACTTGCTGTTCTCGATACTGGTGCCACTCGCGCTTTTATCGGGGCACTGGCGACAAACGATAGATACCGCTTATTGAATCGGTTCCGAACTGATCTGGCTGTATAGATCCGCGCACTCGCAGGCTGTCACCGTCAGGTTGCCCTTGGTGAGCGTGCCTTCATAGGCGCGCGCGCCATTGTGAGCCACCCAGCCTTCCATGTTGAAAGCCAGCGGACCGTCTGCAGGAATCCACTCGCCGTTAAATTTGCGTGAGACGTGGATGTGCGTGCCGGTCACGCGTCCGCCTTCGCAGGACGGATAACCAATCGAATCACCCATCTTTAGTGAAAGACCGGTCGGGGCACGTCCCTGGGTGCCCACGTGCAAATAGACCAGCACCCAGCCGGTTCGTTCATCCCCGTCTCCGTCCAGGTCGAGGGCGACCAGGCCAAACTCGGAGCGTACAACGATCCCGTCTGCCATTGCGATGCTGTAATATTTCTCCTCGACGGCAGAACAGCCGGATTTGTCGAGTGGTGGAGCAAAGTCGAGGGCAGTATAGGGTTGTCCTAGCCCCCAGCCCGTATGTGGACCACCGGTATAGGACCAGGTCTGTCCCGCCTGGAAGGGCAGATGCAATTCGGGTTGGTGCAAACTGCCAGGGATGTGTTCAACGGGTTCCGCCCAGGGATCCCCGAACAGGGCTGAGTAAGTCGCAAACAGGCCTTCGGGTCCAATAGCGAGGCGGTATTCGTCTGCGGACATGGTTTGCGAAAAGTAGTATTGAAGCGCTACGGTCGCTGCGTTCTGCCAGGGGTCCGGACGAACGAGACTACCGTCTTTCAACTCGAATTCCGTCAATGTACCGATGCGCCACCTGTAATAGCCGTCATTGAGTGTGTTGGCTACACCCACCAGTTGCAAGTACATGCTATCGTAATAAGCCTTCTCGAAGCCAAGCATATAGCGAGTCCTGGGTTTTTCGGTCTTCGAAAGAGCGCCTGCCCGATATTCGAGCAGCACCAACAAGAGACGTGGGCTGATGCTGTAGTTAATGGCAACGTAATCGACGATCTGGGCTCCGCTGCGGTTATCACGCCCTGCCCAGGCGTTGGTCGAGTTCAACCAACCGGGTTGCGAGGCCACGAACGCGGATGTATTGAAGCCCACCAGTGACGGGCCGTAGACGAAGGCATAATCGGGGATGATCTGGAATGAACTTCCCCAAAGCGGAAGATAATAGATGGGGATTTTCATTGGCATACCGGGCGGCATAGTGGTAGCGTCGCGCGGGATGAAGGGGTTGGCCGCATAGATTTCTTCTGTGCTGGTATTGAAATGCGAAGCCAGCGCCGGGATGGTATCGCCGGTTTGCGCAATGTAATCGACCAGTTCGCCGGGAGCGTACGCCGGACGACCGTTCCGATTGGAAACCTGTGGCGCAGCTTCGGTGGGCGCTGGCAGGGGTAATCCACTGGCGGAAGCTGTGGCACCACAGGCAGAGAGGAACAGAGAAAAAGCCACCCATGCTGTGATGAGAGGGGAATACCTGTGTTTATTCATCGGGTTTGCGGAAGATGACGGATCCAGCCGTACCGACTTCGTTGGCAATAATGGTAATGTCACCTTTGGTCATGGTCCCTAAATAGGGCTTCTCACCTTTGTGGATGACGTATCCGCTCAACACGAAGGGCAGGGGACCGTCGGCCAGGACCCATTCGCCGTTGTATTTGCGGGCAAAGTGCAGGTGCGTGCCGGTCGAAACGCCGCCCTCGCAGGAAGCATGCCCAATCCGTTGATTCGTTTCGACCCAGGTCCCCAGCTTGACACGATCCAGGGTGGCAACGTGCAGGTACAACAGATTCCAGCCGGTCTCTTCATATCCATCACCGTCCAGATCCAGCATGACTACCCCACCTCCCGATCGGACGACCAGGCCGGGTGCGGATGCTACCAGCCATTTTTCAGATTCGGTACAGCCGGATCTATCGGTGGCAGGCGCAAAGTCGATCGCCGCCAGTGGGCCTTCGTGTTCCCAGGCGCCGTGCGGGCCACCAGTAAAGGCCCACTCACGGTTGGGTTCGAAGGGCAGAACCATTTGCGGCTGGGTCAATCCGGGCGGGAAGATGGGACCGGCATTTTGCGCACGCAGCCAGGGATCGCCAAACTGCTCGGCGTAATATGCTGGAAAACCAACATTCGGATCGATGATACTTTGCCACTGCGGCCGGTTGTACAACTTGGAGAACAAGTATTGTATGGCAACGGTACCAGCATTCAGGTCCGGGGCGATGCGCAGTGTTTCCCCGTCCGGAAAGGTCAGTTCGGTCAGGGTTCCATCCCGCCATCCATAATAGCCGATATATAGTTCGTTTACCGCTAACACCATCTGGCGAAAAACACCTTTTTCGAATTCCTTTTCGAAGCCCATCGGGTATTGGGTATGCCGGTAATCCTTGGGACGGCCAGTCACCCAATTGCCTTCATAGTCGAGAATGGCCAGCAGCAAGCGCGGGTTGATGGAATTTTCGATGGCAATCCGCTCGATAGCCTGAGAGCCGGTCGTCCATCCGACGGAACCAAGATACTCTTTATATTTCGAAAGCTCTCCCCCCGCTTCTTTGATATAGGCTGGGATATCGAAATCCGCAGCGCTGACCGAGAAAACGATCTCGCTATCCGGCATAATCTGGGTATTCGGTCCGAAATCGGTGAGCTTATCGGGAATGACCAGCAATGTGCCAGGGTCGATCAAACCTGTTTTGGGAAGCAGTTCTGCTGAACTGATCTCGTTCGTTTTCACGCCAAAATGCGCGGCTACGGCTGGCAGGGTATCACCGCTTTGCGCGTAATACAGAATGGGAGGGGTATCGGAAGTCGGGACGGGTGTCGCTTCAAGAATAGGATCTTTTTGTACAAGCGCCACGACCGGCGTATTGGTCGGGTCTGGCATTTTCGTCGGCAGAACAGGAACCGGTTCACTCACAGGATCCAGGGCTGTGGGCGAGATCGCAGGCGCAGGTTGTGGCAAGATGGAAAGCCCACCATGTTCGGATGTAGGTGTCATATATACACCCCATAGGGATGGGGTGGAATTACACGCGCTCAGAATAAGTGACAGGACAAGCAGAAGAACAAGATTGCGTTTCAAACGATGTCTCTTCAGATTGGTTTTCATATTTTACGAAAGTTGAAAGAATACCCGCCACCTGTTTTCGGGCTTCTCCCAGTCATTTCGTTACCTATCTGATTATACCTGTGGAGATTAAATTGCTGTGAGTACGTTACCGCCCGATCTGATTGAGCTCGTTACGCCCATCCCAGGCTTCCACCACCTGCCCGCCTTTGGTCAGGAAGCCGTCGTACTCGATGCCGTCCCCGCTGGAGATCCAGCCCTCTAATTGAAAGGGGTTGGGGCCATCCGCGGCAATCCACTCACCGTTATATTTCCTGGCAATATGTACATGCGTGCCATTGGAAAAGCCGCCCTCGCAGGATGGATGCCCGATACGGTCCCCGGCATAAAGATAGGTGTTGGGTTGCACACGGTCCCGGCTTTCGATGTGCATGTAAAAGACCACCCAGCCGGTTTGCTCGATCCCATCGCCGTCCAGGTCCTGGATCACAGCGCCATCGCCCGTACGGACGATCCAGCCGTCGGCCACGGCGACCACCCATTCGTCACTGGGTGTACAGCCTGCCACCTCACCAGGCGGTCCGAAGTCCAGCGCAGCCCAGGCCGAGCCGCTATCCCAACCGCCATGCGGGCCGCCAGTAAACGACCAGATCCTACCCGGCTCGAAGGGCAGTTGCATGGGAGGTTGTTGTAAATAGGGCGGTACGAGTGGCTCGATCCCCAGGTCAAAGGGATTGCCGAACAGGAAAAAATACGTCTGAAACAGGCCAAACGCGGTGGTATTCCCCTGCCAGGTAAACATATCGTCCAGCCTGGCGAAGAACCCTTGAACAGCGGCGGTCCCGGCGTTGATGGTAGGCGCTGCTGGCAGGACGCTTCCATCTGCCAGCACCCAGGTCGAAATGGCGTTGGCGCGCCACAGATAATAACTGCGGTTGAGCGTGTCCGCCGTCCAGGTCAATTGCAGGTATAACCCCTGATGCCAGGGGTCCTGCAAGCCTAAGGGATAATCTACACTGGAAGGTGACAATTCCGTCACCCAGCCACTCTGGTGTTCCAGCAAGGCCAGTAGCAGGCGCGGGTTCACTGAATAATTTTGTGCGACTCGCATAATGATCTCCGCGCCGGTCAGAACCTTGCCATCCACTTCTTCACTATAATTAGCCAGGTACCCGCCTTCTTTTTGGATAAAGGCATTCGCATCGAATATGGCACTGGCAGGACCGTAGACCAGTTCCGAATCCGGGATGATTTTGAAATCGGGACCCTGTTCACCGGGAGAAGGTGCCGGGATGGTCAGCGTCTGCCCGACCGTCAGTAAATTCGGGTCGGACAGCCCATTGGCTTGCATCAATGCCTCGAGGCTGACTCCGTACTGCTGGGCGATCCTGCCAAGTGTGTCCCCAACCTGCACTACATGTTGGCCGGGGTCCACCCGCGGTGTGGGGAGCACGCGTGGTGAATCCGGCGTGGGCGATGAGATGGGCACTCCTGGCATGCGCGTGGGAGGCAGTTGCAAGCTAAAGGGCGCAAGCGTAGGGGTCGGCCCGGTTCGTTGGGTAGGTTCGACTGACGGCACGACCACCGTGCCTGCCTCCACCGGTACGACTGTGGCGTACCCATTCAACGGTATAAAAGGATTGTAGCTGTCCGGAGTAGTTGTGGGGATCGCTTCCCCGGTGTTTTTTGTACAGGCGGAAAACAATAGAACAATCAGAAGCCAGAGATAAAAAGTACGGCGCATGGGAGCGATTGTACCAAAGCGCCCCGAGCCTGCAATAAATCATTAGAACTATTATTACAGCGCAAAGTTTCAGGAATTTCGGTTATCCCTGGTAGTGAATGCGTATCGGCAAAGCAACCTTATACTGTAATAATTGTATCGAGGTATTCGACAGCAATGATAAAATCAGGCTCTACCGTTTTTAACGGGAAAGGGCAAAAATTCACCACAGATAAACACAGATGAAAGGGATTATTCAGGATCATTTATCAAGAATCGGTGTTTATCTGCGTTTATCTGTGGATAAATCCCGCCAGAAACG
>DAOTXM010000385.1:0-7917 GCA_034435215.1 Anaerolineales bacterium | reverse complement strand
TTGCAGTTCTGCTGTCCGCTTCATTGTCTCGCTTTCAATCTCAGCAAATGTCGCTTTCGGATGTTGTTTGCGCCATTCGTGCATCCCACTGATCACCTCATCTGCCAGCCGCTGCCATTTCGGGTCTCTTGCTACCATCTCTGTGCCTCCTGTCTCCTCCCCTATCTTACCCCTTCTCCGCAAAATTTTGAACCACACCCTTTATTCTCTAAAACCTTGTCAATGGGGTGAATTTCAATTATAATAGAACAAATATTCTGATTTTGTTGAGGAGGATATGATGGACTTCCACTGTGAGATCAAGGAACAGGGTCCCCAACCCATCTTGTCGATTCGCGCGCGCACACCCGTGGATGGACTGCCGCAATTGCTGGGCGAAGCATACGGCAAGATTGCCGGGTACCTGGCTGAGTTGGGGGAGAGGCCAGCCGGAGCGCCTTTCACGGCATACTACAACATGGACATGCAGGATTTGGACGTGGAGGTCGGTTTTCCGGTGGGAAAACCGCTCACCGGAAAAGATGACATCCAGGCTGGCCAGGTGCCAGGCGGGAAGCTAGGCTACGCCCTGCACACAGGTCCTTATAGCGAGATTGCCCCGGCCTATGATGCTCTGACGCAGTTCGTGAAAGAGCAGGGTTATGAACCGACCGGCGCCGCCTACGAGTTTTACTTGAACGATCCAGGGGAAACACCGCAGGAGCAGCTCCAGACTCAAATTGTCTTTCCACTGAAGTAAACAAAAGGAGCCACGCACCTGCAAAGACGTGGCTCTTTTACTTTCAATGCATCTATTAACTGCCTTCCCGGGCAATTGCTAAACGAGCTGTGGTTTTTGGGCGAATATTCTGTTGTATTGATGCGCTTTTGTCATTTGCAGCGGTTGATCGTACCAGCGGGAACCCAGTAAGAGTAGTTGCCCTGCACGGTGAAAGACTCCTGGGCGACCAGTTGCCCGTTGACGTGGATTTCCATCGTCCATTCGCCTGAGCGGAGCCCGGCCGGCTCGCGTATGTCAGTTTCGAACACACCGCTTTCGGGGCCGTCCCATTTGCATTGGTAGCGCACCCATTCCTGCCCGCCGTTTTTCCAGAGACGAATGTAATCTGCGCCAGGGGGAATCCAGGCATAGTCTAATCGTAAGTACAGGCGCTCGGTTCTTTCAGGGAAGGTGGTTTGCCTGTTGGAAAGATCGCTCAGACAGGGCGACGGGCAGGTGGCAAAGTTATAGATGGTGGGTTCTGGATATGCTTCTTGCGAGAACGGTGTTTCCACGGCAGAAGGGTCGGGTTCTGTTGGAATAAGAGTAGACAGGCTGTTGGCGGGGGGCAACATTGTAGGTTGGAAATCTGGAGATGGGAGATCCCTTTGGGGAGGCGGAATAACAGGGGCATTGTCAGGGGGATTTGCAGGCTTCGTACCCAGCAATTGAGACCCCGCATAGAAGGTGGCGGCGACCATTACAATGCTAACTATTACCGCGATGAGTACAATTCCCAATGTGCTCGCCTTTTTGTTCTTTGTAAAGATGCCTGCAATCAAAATGAGGGAAGACACTCCAAAGCAAAATACGGATGGAAGAATGCCCCAGAGAATCCAGTCGGTTGTACCCAACGGCGTTTGAGGAAGACTGTCTGTCTTTTGCCCTGTAAAAAAGTTGCCCTGGGTGATCGTTGGCGAGACTCTTGCTTCGAACGTTCCATCCTGGTCATAATCCAGGTACATGGTCAGGGATACTTGATCTAATGTCTGTGTTGAAAATCGAATTGCGGCAACTGTATCCGGCTGAATGGGTGTCTCCGGGTAGATGACCTTAGTCATGCTTCCAGGTTCCGGGAGGTTCAAACCCGCGATGATGAGGTGGTAACTGCCGCTTTCATAGCCTTGAAGATAAATATCATAAGCCTCATTCTCTGGCGCAAAGAGATTGATAACCTTTGTCCCATTATCGACATACCAAACTTCAGACGAGGGAATACCAGCCTCCAGGCCGCCATCAGTCGCACCTACATGTCTACCTTGTGAATCATAGACATGCAAGGAAACAGGGCTATAAGCTTCTATCGCGATCTTAGGTTCGTCGATATGACCACTTTGTGGTGTGTCCCTACGTTCTGAATAAATTCCGTTGAGCGTTGTAAACGAGGCAACCATGTTGGGCGTCAAGACTCTTTTATCCCAAATGTTCAGTGGGAGATCTTCGCGGAATTCCTCCCATGGAGCGTAGCCAGCACCTTCCTGATAGGCGCTTGAAATTTTATTCGCACAATTTTCAGTGACAAAATTGTAATCATTTATTCCATTCGCGCGGCTGCGGGCTGAATCAGCCATGATATCGACGACATCGAACCGTTGATCGCAGCTCAGTCTCCAGCGGGGCGTGCCGACTTTTGCGCCATAATATTCACTCCCCGAAAAGCTTGCGTTGTCTGCCAGAAAATTTTCCAGGTTACTGATACCCACGCCGCCCCAACCGAGATCGGATTCTAGAACGGCATCTGGGATTATATCCCCCGGCAGAACGTAATCGCCATTCGAAAGTGTGACAAGAACAGGTTGTTCATTTTCAGGGAGTTGGCGGTAAACTCTTAAACCATTTTTGTGCAATACTGGATATTCCTGATCGGCAACAAAACTACCCGCGTACATTCCGACATGGCCGAAATTATATTCTTCTCCTTCCGAGGTTGCCTTTCCTACAAGAAATGGCAAATACGAGGTTGCGGTGGCTGGACCTCCGTTTCGGAACAACAAATCGCCAGGGGCAACACCTGTGTCCGAACAACCGCAATCCTCCTGCGTTCCAAATTGGCCGATGCATAGATCAATATCATCTTGCACATCATCACAATCCATATCCCCGGGATGTGCCCCAGGAAGGCCTGGACAAAGATCGATATCATCAGGGATACCGTCACAGTCTCTATCAATTTCTTCTTCACATGATAACTGTGCTGGCTGAACTAGATCAGAGGGTACAGGGCTTTCAAGTACAGGTGCATTTTCTGTACATTTATCGCACTCCCTTTGCGCCATTGCAAGGAAGCCGTCTCTGTCGCTGTTGTTGTATTTTCGCCAAATAAAGAACCATTTGAAACATTCTGAGCTGATTGGATCTCCATCCCATTCGTAAGTAGCATTTTCTTCATCGTACTTTAGCCGCTCGGCAGTATACCCTTCGCATACACACCAATCGGCTTCGCACGAATTCTGGAGTTCCATATCTGCAAAAACAGGGGTAGCGCGTTCGCCAAAAAACAATAATACGAATAGATACAAGAATAGAACAGTTTTGCGGGATGAGAGTTTATGTTCTTTCATGGATTTCTCCAAGCTTATCGATTTTTCTGTGTTGCCAATCGTGCAAACCTGTTGAACTTTTGCGGTGTGTGCTGGAAGATATATAATTGTTTTCAGGCCGGGTTAATTCTCCTCTGCGCTATTTTTGTTCATGGCAGCTATGATTAGGCTATATTGTCACTAATACTTGGCTGAATTACATTTCAATTTGGTGTCAGAAATATCCTCGAACAAATTGTTTTCTCGTTTTAGGAAAATAAAAAGAGCCGCATATTCTAATTGCGGCTGACTTGACCTATGTTCTCAAACTTTTATATCAGCTTAGTCACAATCGCCAGCAGAATCCCACCGGCCATCACCGATCCCAACTGGCCGGCCGTATTCGCGCCCATGGCGTGCATCAGGATGAAGTTGTCGAAATCCTCTTCCTGGGACATTTTGGCGACCAGCCGTCCCGCCATCGGGAAGGCGGAAATGCCCGCCGCGCCGATCAGCGGGTTGATCTTACCGCCGCTCAAGAAGGACATCAATTTCCCGAACAGCAGCCCGGCGACCGTATCGAGTGCAAAAGCCAGCAGGCCAAGCAGCATAATCTTGCCCGTGTCCCAGTTCAGGAAGGCCTCGGCGGTCATGGTTGCGCCGACCACCAACCCCAGAAAAAGCGTAGCGATATTGATGATCTCGTTCTCGGCGGCTTTACTCAAACGTTCCACCGCGCCGCTGACTTTGAGCAGGTTGCCGAGCATCAGCATCGAGATGAGCGGTGTGGCTTCCGGCACCAGCAGACCGACCACTACCGTGAGCGCGACCGGGAAGATGACCAGCGTACGCTGAGAGATCGGCCGAGGCGCATATTCCATGCGGATCATGCGCTCTTTTTTGGTGGTTAGCAGTCGCATTAGCGGCGGCTGGATGATGGGGATCAGGCTCATGTACGAGTAAGCTGCCACCGCAATCGGAGCCAACAGTTCAGGTGCTAACTTGGTCGCCACGAAAATGGAGGTCGGCCCGTCGATCGCGCCGATCACACCGATGGAAGCAGCCTGGTTGAGCGGGAAGCCCAGCAGGATGGCCAGGATGAGCGTGCCGAAGATGCCGAACTGTCCGGCAGCGCCCAGCAACACCATGTGGGGCTGGGCCAGCAGCGGGCTGAAGTCGATCATCGCGCCCACGCCGATGAAGATCAGCAGGGGAAAGAGTTCAGTGGAAATCCCGGCATTGTAAAGCACATTCATCATGCCCGAAGCAGCAGTTGTGCTTTCGTTCGCTGTCATACCGGAGAGCGGTATGTTGGCCAGGATGCAGCCGAAGCCAATCGGCAGCAGCAGAACGGGTTCATACCCTTTGACAATGGCCAGGTAGATCAATACCACGCCCACAGCAATCATCACGGCATTGCCAATAGTGAAGTGGCTCAGGCCTTTGAGGAGTTCGGGGAGAAGTTCGGTTAGGTTCATCGTTTATTCCTCCCTGAGCGGAGGGCGGAGCCCGTAGTCGAAGGGAGGTTTCAATCACGCCCTTAGACTTCGGGTCTCGATACGGTCTGGGAAGAACGCCCAGCCCTATTCGACCCTCCGCTCAGGGCGAGTTAATCCGCAAATTCCACCAGCACCTGTTTGTGCTTCACCGACTGGCCAGGGCTGACGGAGACACTGGCCACCGTCCCGCTGCGGTCGGCACGGATGGTGTTCTTCATTTTCATGGCTTCGATCACACAGACAGGCTGACCCGTTTCCACGCGCGCGCCAGGCAGCACAAAGATCTCAGTCACGGTGCCAGGCAGGGGAGCGAGCAGGGCTTTGCCGGAAAAGGTGAGGGGACCGGTCTGTTTCGCTTTAACGGAGGCAGGTTCGGATGCAGTTGAAGCGGCGAGTTCCACCTCGGGTTGGACTTCGAACCTCTCACCGTCCACCACCGCCACAATAGGACGCTTATTGATGTCCTGGATTTCCACCTCATAGGTTTGATCGTCGATTTTTACGCTGACTTTCATTGCTTCAGGCTTCCTTTTTGGTACATCTGGCGCGAACGCATGCCCAACTGCCAAGCGCTGACCAGGGCGGTATTCGGCATGGGGAAATGACCGACACGGCTCTGCGCCTGTTCGGCCAGCGCGACGGCGACCGCGGCAGCCGCGGCCCGGGCTTTCTGCTCGCGCGATTCATCTGGGACCTCGAGGCCTGCTTCCCTTTCGATGAGGACACGGCTCATCAGGGACATCAACAACCATAACAGGATGATCGCGCCGAAGACCAGGCCCATGCCGATCAGGGTAATTTGGATGGAAAGTAAAAAATTCTCAGACATATTTTTATTTCACCTGTCATTGCGAGCCCAAAGGGCATGGCAATCTCCATGCAACAGGAGATTGCTTCGTCGCTTCACTCCTCGCAATGACGATCAGACGGGAATATTCCCATGCTTGCGCGGCGGGGCAGGCGAGTACTTGTCGCGCAGCGCGCCCAACGCGGCGATGATCTTGGGACGCGACTCACGCGGTTCGATGATCTCATCGATGTAACCGGCACCCGCGGCGTAGTAAGGATTATTGAACTTCTCACGGTAGTCCTCGGCCAGGCGTTTGCGCTCGGCAGCCGGGTTCTCCGCGGCCTCGATTTGTTTCTTGAAAAGGATATTGGCCGCGCCTTCCGCGCCCAGCACGGCGATCTCGGCGCTGGGCCAGGCGTATGTTACATCCGTGCCCAGGTATTTGCTGGACATGACCACGTACGCCCCGCCGTAAGCCTTGCGAGTGATGATGGTGACCTTGGGCACGGTGGCTTCGGAATAGGCATAAAGCAGCTTCGCGCCGTGCCGGATGATGCCGCCATGCTCCTGGGCGATGCCGGGCAGGAAGCCGGGCGAGTCCACGAAGGTGACCAGCGGCACGTTGAAGCAATCGCACATGCGCACGAAACGCGTCATCTTATCGGAGGCGTCGATGTCGATCACACCCGCGATATGGGAGGGTTCCTGCGCTACGATGCCCACACTGTGCCCGCCAATGCGCGCCAGCCCAACGATGGCATTTTTCGCCCAGCCGGGCTGGACTTCGAGGAAGCTGTCCCTGTCCACGATGCAGCGGATGACGGCATGCATGCTGTAAGGTTCGGTCGGTTCGATAGGGACGATGTGGTTGAGGGCATCGTCCATGCGCAGCGGGTCGTCGGTGGGCGGGTGATAGGTTGGGTTTTCGACGTTATTGGATGGGAGGTAGGAGAGAGCCTTCCGTGCCAACGCCAGCGCCTCCTGCTCGGACTTGGCTGCCAGGTGCGCCACGCCGCTGACCGACATGTGGATATCCGAGCCGCCCAGCGATTCAGAGTCGATCGTCTCGCCGGTCACGGCTTTGATCACTTCCGGCCCGGTCAGGAACATGAAGGAATGTTTCTCGACCATGATGACCAGGTCCTGCAGGGCGGGGGAGTAGGCCGCGCCGCCTGCACAGGGTCCCAGCATGACACTGATCTGCGGGATGACGCCCGAATACTGCGCGTTACGCCGGAAGATCTCAGCGTAACCGCCCAGCGCCCGCACACCCTCCTGGATGCGCGCACCGCCCGAGTCGAGCAGGCCGATGCAAGGCGCACCATTGCGCAGCGCCAGGTCCATCACGCGGCAGATCTTGTGCGATTGCATCTCGCTTAGCGTGCCGCCGTAGATGGTAAAGTCTTGGGCATAGACATACACAGTGCGGCCGTCGATCTGTCCATAACCGGTGATGACGCCGTCGCCGAGGAATTTTTCTTTCGCCAGGCCAAGTTCGTCATCGGGACTGGTGATGAACGGTTCCAGTTCGTTGAATGTGCCCGGGTCGAGCAAAACCTGGATCCGCTCACGGGCTGTCATTTTCCCTTTGGCTTTTTGTTTTTGAATGCGTTCTTCGCCGCCGCCGGCCAGGGCTTTGGCGCGCATTTGTCGCAGTTCTAGGATGCGGGGATCTTCGGGCATTTCATCTCCCTCATTACGGCCCTCTCCGATAGGAAAAGGGGGTGATGTAAATTCGTGAAATTAGTCACAAGATAATCGAAGTATAGCACTACTTGTCAGACAATCTAGTGATAGGCGTCAGGGGGAATGGGTGCTTTTTGGTATATCATAAAGCGATATCCGAGCCAATTTCGAGCTTCTCCCAGCCATTTCCTGGTTTGTTGATATTAAATTTTGTGACGAAAATGGTATCTTTGCAGGAGCGCTTGCAAGATTTCGGTCTGTTCTGGGCTGGTAGCTGTGAATTCGAAACCGATCTGGTAGGTTTTCGAGCTTTCGTCTTGCACACAACGTGCCACACGGGCGGTTATTTTCATGCGGGTGACCGTGATCCCAGGCAGGCCACCGGGCAATTCAAAAGCCAGGGTGGTCTGTGTACCGCTATCCAAAAACTTTTCACCGATCACCAGTGCTCCCTGCAGGGTCAAATCCCTGATATACCCCAAGAGGATCCCTTTCTCCAGGTCATAAACCGGCGTAAACGCCATCAATTTTTTGCGTAATTCTTTTCTTCGTTCGCTATGTTCATCCATGGAAGACTCCACTCGATTTGCATGAACAAAACTTTCTGATGTGATTATCAGTACTTCACTAAAGTTGAAAGAATATCCGAAAACAGGTGTGTGG
>DAOTXM010000384.1:0-35990 GCA_034435215.1 Anaerolineales bacterium | reverse complement strand
GGATACCCCTACACCGACGCCGTTGATTATCATCACCGCCACGCTGCCGCCGACGCAAACCCCGCCTCCCTCTCCGACGCTGGCGCCGCCTACCGCCACTCCCATCGTGGCTCCTGCCGAAGGGCAGACCATCTCGCAGCTCAACGTGCGCAGCGCCCCGTCCGCAGATAGTACCCTGTTGGGGACGGTCGAGATTTTCGCCAAGGTGCAAATTGTGGGCAAAGACCCGACTGGAGGCTGGTGGCTGATCCTTTATCCCCAGAGCCCCAACGGGACGGGCTGGGTCACGGCGCAGTATGTGCAGGCGACGAACGTACAAAATGTGCCGGTAATCAGTGGAGGATCCCAGTCCCCAGGAAATGCTCCGGGTACGGCCATTGTTCCCGCAGCAGGAGCAGGTCCAACCGTCGAAGTGGGAAGCGTAGCAGTTCCGTCCCCGGCGCCCGGTCCCGCCCTGGCAATCGCCTTCCCGGATGGTGATTCGGTCCAGTCCCCGGCTGCCAGTATCTCGCTTTCGAAGGTTTCCGTGCGTTCGTTCAACTATAGCAGTGATATATCGTTCCCCCAGGGCGACCCGGAGGATTGGGTGCAATTCCAGATCGAGGGGAAGCTTGGACAGCAGGCCGATGTCTCGGTGATCATCAGCTGTTCGGGCAGCGGGACATTGAACGTGGAACTCGTCCAAAACAATTCGGTCCTGCAGGGTTGGCAGAATATTGCCTGCGGTCCGCCCGGTCAGTTGCTCCTGTCCCTTTTTGCAGGTTCGTCGTATTATTTGCATCTGTTCCCATCACAGGCGAACGATACGCTTAATTATGTCAATTACACGCTGGCTGTTACCCTGAGATAGAATATGAACCCCAATCCTTCCTCTACACAAGATGCTGCCACTCGCAAGGATATCCAAAAGGCTAAGTACCGCTTTGGGATCGCTTATGGAGTCGTTGCGGGATTGACGTTCGCGCTCTCCAACTGGGGCATGGACGCTTATCTGCTTAGTCAGTTCCACGCCCTACAACCCTGGTTGAAATTGATCGTTGCCTTGTTGTTCTGCGCCCCATTGGGCGGGCTGGTCGGTTGGTTATCCTCTCGTCTGGACAAACCCCTGTTCAATGTGCTTTTATGGCTGGCCGCGGGCGGGGGTTTTGCCTGGATTTCCGTGGCAAATACCTTTCAGCTCTACCCGGCCCTGCTGGCCAGGTTCAACCCGGAAGTTCAGCCGTTCCTCAATTACTCTACCTATGACATTCTCGAAACCAACGGCGTCATGGTCTATATCTGGACCGGTATTTTCTGGAGCATCGTTGGCGTGATCCAGCAGCCGCTGCTGGAACAGGCTGTTTACTCGCTCTCGATCTTTCCGAAACTTAGTCCTTTCCTGGTCAGTATGGCGCTCATTTTGATTGGCGGCCTGTTCGTCGATAATATGAACAACGAGCCTCTACGATCCCCCATCATCGCACTCGATAAAACCGTCCAATTTGCCATCGACACACGTGGTCAGGAAGTGGATAAGGCCACAGCCCGCAGGATGCACGTTGCAGCCACCCGCTCAATCGTAGACTGGCTGGATCGACCGCGCTATTATTTTGTATCCAGCTTCGACGATTTGCTGGGGATTGTGAATGTCATCGCGAATTTTGGCGGGAACTGGGCTGATTGCACGGTCATTTACAATCAGGCCAGTTATTGCAAACCCATATCACCCTGACCTGCCCTCCAAAGGGCGCATGCGCTGGCTGGTTTAGCGTCTTTTCTCTCATGCGTAAATCCTTGCTTGGCTTCCTGCTCCTGCTCACAGCCTGCCTGTCCCCGCCGGGAGACATATCCAGACCAGCTTTCGGACAACATCCCTGGGCCGGAGCATTGCGCGCGCTCGATCCGGCGGATGCGCTCGCGCCAGCCAATGATATCACCGCGGTCTACCTGCGCCAGAACGGCGACGCCCTGCAAATCCGCGTGGACTTGCTCAAATTCGAAAACACAGCCGAGCTTTCGCTGGATATAGAAATAGGGGACATCTCCACTCCCGAAGCGATTCCGTTTCCCATTCGCATCCCATCTGAAGACAGCCCTGCCCGCCTCACCCTCGACCCTCTGCTTGCCACCGTTATCATAGAAATTCCCCTATCTGCAATCCCATCCCGCCCGCGCGTGGACGTGTCCACGCCTGAGGAGCAGATCACTGATCTGACACTGGACAGCCCCGCTCCGAACCAGAATGTCCCGCTCTTGCTGACCTTCTACGATACCTTCGCAGCCCGTTTCCCCGCCGAAGCCCTGCGCAGTTGGGACGGGGCGCACACCGGCCCGCGCGGTGAGCGTCATGGCTTGAAGCACTTGCTGGATGCAGTTGAAGAATACCGCGCGCCGGTTGTATTGTTGGATCTGAAAGAGCCAGAAAATCTGTCCGTGCTGGATGCGCTGGGCGTGCTGCCGCGCATCCAGCAGATGGAGAAGGATAGTTTGCTCATCCTGCCTGATGCACCAGAGCAAGAGGCACTTTTTGGTTTTTCTCCCAGTCCATTTATGTGGGGCGTTTCGGCAAACCGCCCCACCTTTGCCTATACCACCGATCCAAATCACATCTACCACCCCTTCTTCCGTAAAACCATAATCATCCCAATTGCTGTTGAAACCGACTCCACCCAGCCCACCCCGGACGGTCCTTCGCTCGAAATCCGCCGCGCGCTGCTCGAAACTGCCCTCAACGCGGATGAAAATGACCTGCTTGTTCTGGGGGGGAGCCTGAGAAACAGCACCTGGGGCAGCCCGGATATGGTTGGTTCCACACTGGCCTACTTCGCCAGCCGCCCATATGTGCGCGTTCTGACAGCAAAAGACCTAGTGGAATTTCCGACGAAATCAGGCAGGCCGGAATTACGGTTGTCTCTGCAGGACGAATCGCTCAACAAGCTCGAAACCCACTTTAGAAGCCTGACTCAACCTGTGCTGGATTTCGTAGCGAACTGGGAAGGTTCCCCACTCTCCAGCTGTAGCACCGACCTCGACAAAGACAACCAGCCCGAATGTGTTCTCGCGAACGGTGAATATCTTGCCATCTTCGATCCCCAGGGTGCAAGGTTAACATATTTATTTTCCGTAGCGCGAATTGGCAATTCGCGCGAGTTGCACCAACTCATCGGCCCCTCCTGGCAGGTGGCTGCCGGACTGAGCAACCCGTCTCTGTGGGACACTTCCGCAGGCGAAGCCGCCGACCCGGGCGCGTATCCCGGCGCGTTTGCAGATACGGACGATCCCTTCAAAGCCTACGAACCTGCCCTCGAAGGGGATACACTCATTTTCAGGTCTCTGGACGGCACGCGCATCAAAACCTTCAGCCTGACCGCAACCGGCCTTGAAATATCATATCGAACACAGGAACCGGTCATCACGCGAATCCCCCTACTGGTCGATCCGGACACACGCTTCACCGCCGGCTGGGCGGGAAATTATATACAAGAGGCAATCCCTGGCGGGGTCGCTTGGGGGCTGGAAAATGGGCCGAAGGTCAAGATACAAGCTGATGGCTTAATAACGATGCGTGCCTTCAATGAGTCGCTTTCCCTGTTGGCTGGTCCAGAAGACCCGGATTTTTCCTATCCACCCGGCTACTACGTTCCGTTCCCAATGGCTGTCGTGGAGGTGGAAATGCAGGACGGTTCTGTCCTGCGGCTGGAAGGAGAGTTTGCTAACCCCTACGCTGACCATCCCAATGCAAAAAATTACAAGGACGAGATGGCTATCGGTTGCGGGTTGGAAACTGGCGTGTGATCTACGAAATACAAAATGATCGACTGGTGATACTGGTATTGAAAGTCGCTCCACGCGGAGAGGTGTATCGATGAAGGAAAATATTCAACTGATCGAACGCGATGGCAAACCCGAATGGGCTGTGCTTCCTTACGAAGAATATCTGAAATTGCTTGAACAAGTCGAGGAATTGGAAGACATTCGCGACTACGATGCGGCAAAGGCTGCGCTCGAAAACGGCGAAGAGGAATTGATTCCCGCCGAGGTTGTTTACGCCATCCTTAATGGAGAAAACCCCGTCAAAGTCTGGCGCGAGTTCCGCGGCTTGACCCAACAGCAACTCGCGGACGCGGCGGGAATCAGCAAGCCCTATCTCTCGCAGATCGAGACGGGCAAGCGCAAAGGGACGCTGGCGAAGGCGTTGCACGTGACGCTGGAAGAGGTGGTCGCGAGGGAAGAATAACTTGAAGACCTGACATGTCTCACCCGCGCCTTGATCGACCGCAGCGCGCGCGTGGACATAGGCCATATTCAATCAGACTCTCGCGGAGACATGTCAGGTCTCTCCCTCAGAATCAAAAAGGCGGTGTGACAGCCGCCTTTTGGTTGGAAGCGAAAGTTTATCTTGGACCCAAGAATTTATCGCCGTTGAAATGAATCATGTGCGATGGCAGTTCTGCAATCCAAACTTCTGTTTCCCAGGCGATTTCGTTGGCAAATTTTTTGAAGGTCGCAAAATCCAGAAATGCTGTTACATAGACTCTGGCTGCTGTACATTTTTCGAGCAGTTTTTCGAGTTCCATATGACGCTTTGGGGAAATAGGACCGTGAGCCG
Source organism: Anaerolineales bacterium (assembly GCA_034435215.1). Classification (GTDB taxonomy): domain Bacteria; phylum Chloroflexota; class Anaerolineae; order Anaerolineales; family Villigracilaceae; genus JAABUE01. The sequence continues at coordinate 31,402 of DAOTXM010000384.1, read as the reverse complement.
TCACAGCCTCGATCAGGAAAAGCCAGTTCTTTTTCTCATCGTACAAAAGGATGTCGGCAAGTTTTCCATGTTCCGAAGCGGGTACACGAAGTCTGGCAAGCAAAACTTTTTCAAAAACGATCATCTTCTTTGCCGTATCACCCAGATAGAGAAGTTTGGCGCCCGGCGCAAAGCGCGGACCAAACTCTGTCACGATGGCTGATTGCAATTCGTTGTGCTTCCCAGGTGATAACTTGTATGTAGTTCCATCTGCCACTTGCAAAGGGATTTTGTTTTGCTCCCTGCTCTTTTGATACAGGTCGAGAAGCCTGCCCTGTTGGTCGAGAAATGCCTCGCGCTTTTTGCTCCACGCGGGCGACGAATAGGCGCGGATTGCATCTAGGGCCAGATCAGTTAACTTATAGTTGTTCAATCCACTGTTGATTGGGCGGGTGGGATCATCTGCGTTTTGAATGACAATGCCAGCCTGTGCAAATTGATGCAATACCCTTCGCCGAATCGTCTCTCGGCTGTTCTCGGCATATTCGCGGCCATATCTCTGTTTGATTTCTACCAGAATGTCATGCACGCGCAGCATGGGGTTGTTCGCGTTTTTCCACGCGCTTCTTTCTGACAATTGCGCCAAAGCTAGCAGCGTTAAAGCGGAGATTTCATTCTGCTGAGCGGATGGCAAGCCAAGCGATTCCAAAATTTCCTGAGCCTGTTCGATTTTTCCCATGGTAATCCTCGTTTCCTGAATCATTGGAAATTCTTCGGTAAGCAAATTGGTTTGCCAAAGTGTGGAAAAGATAACCTGATCAATTTGTTCGGGCGTCGGTTTGGCGATGCTTTCAACCTTTTTTCCTATTTCGGTAATGACTTCCAGGGGCGGGAGAGGCAAGGCGCGAATTTCCGCCGCGTTGACCTGGGTATTCCCATTCACAATGCGAACGTATCTATCAATAAGGGCGCTATTCAAAATTGCGGAAAGGCCAATTGCTTCATGTTCCGAAAGCATCCCCTTCTTCTTGGAAATTACATTCAGGTGATTTTCAAAACCGATGTGTTCGTAATCAAAGTGTTCCCTGATAAATGGAGCCGAAATCAAGCGGCGGCGGTCTTCTTTTGCGCTAAAGCGTCGCAATAAAACATAGTTCGAGCATGGAATGAGCAAAGATGGGTCATTTGGCAAGATCGCCTGCGGTTTATCGAATCGCTCAAGCGGAAAGTCAACCTGATACGGTTTTATGTTTTGCATCCATAACAATGGGACTGCGCCATTGCCTGCTTTGATATGTTCTCTCAGCAGTGATTTGGAACGGAATGGGACAACCCTTCCCGTCGACACTTGAAGCCCGTATGTTTCCAGTGAGCCGTCCCATTGGTCAACCGCGTCCAAAATTTGCTCATCCAGGATTCCTGTTGGGAGACGAAAGAAGAGCAAGCCTTTATGAGCTCTCAGGAAATGCTTGAAGGAGACCTGGCGCGAAATGGCATCCTCCAAATTTATTTCATTGGCAGAAACGGAAATATTGACCAATCCCGCCCAATAGCGATGTTCCTGATAGGGCGATTTCTCGAAAGAAAAAATGACATTCTCCTGGAGTACCTCATCGCTCTTGAAAATTTCGTTACGAGATTGGAATAAGTGAACTGAAAGCGGCCTCACATCTTTGAGCAGGTCGCGGCGAAATTCAGAGAAGTAGACTCCCGAACAAAAACTGCGCGGGACGATGAAACAGGCCTTACCCTGCGGTGAAAGCAATTTTGCCGACAACGCCATAAAGAGCGTATAAATATTCGTGTGTCCATTCAGTTTTCCAGATACGGCTTTGACGCGCGTATCGTCTGTATTGAGTTTGAAATACGGCGGATTGCTGAGGACAAAATCAAACGCTTTCTGACGCGATTCAACCAAACTAAACAGAGAAGGTTGTTCCACTGGCAGACAGGCAAGGATAAAATCCTCTTGAAGTACCTGCCAGTGGAGTTTTATTTTTTCTTTTTCCGCCTTTTGACTCGCAAGTCTAAAGACCTGCCTGCTGATTTCTGCAAGTTCTTTGTCGGTTTCGTATGCGGTGGCTGAAATTTCAATCGATTTTTTCTCGGCAATTAATCGTTCAACTAACGCGCAAACAAGCACTCCCGATCCACAAGCTGGTTCAAGCAGAGACGCGCCATTGTGAATTTGTCCCAATTGCTTTGCCATGTAGCGAGCAACAGCGGGAGGCGTGAGGAACTGACCGTGTTCCTTGAGCGTATTCGCCTCCCGCTTTTCAAGCACACGTTTGCCTTGCTCGTAACTGTAGCCTACTAAATCGCCGACTTCCATCGTTGAAATTATACCCGCCCACTCTTGCGAGCCGCGTCCTATTTCTTCCTATGCCCCGCCGCGCCCTTCCCCTTCCCCATCCTCCGATACGGCGGCATATCGATCACGTGCACCTGGCTCTTCGTCGCGTCCAGAATCTTATCCCACAGCCCAGGGTATTTCACCGCGAACGACTCGGGCTGGAGCGTGGAGGTGATGACGGTCGGCAGGTGGGCGTAGTAGCGGTGGTTCAGAATCTGGTAGAGTTTGTCCTCCGCCCAGACGGAACTCGTGCCGCTTTCCTTCAAGTCGTCGAGGATCAACAGCGGGGTGGTCTTGATCTCATTGAAGCGGCGATCGAACGAAACGTCCGAGGTAGGGCGGAAGGTCTGGCGCATGTAGTCGAGCAGGTCGGCCACCTCCACCAGGATGGCCTGTCCGCCCAGGTCGATGCGATAGTTGCCGATGGCCGCCGCGAGATGGGTCTTGCCGCAAAACGATCCGCCCAGCAGAACCAGCCATCCCTCGGGTTCCTCCGCGAAGGTCACCGCCGCGTTGACCGCCTTGCGCAGGGTCTTCAGGTCCTCCTGCGTCACCTTGACGCGCGTGATCTCCCTGTCCTTGACCTTATTGCCGAAGCGATCCTGCCTCTCGGTGGTGGTCGTGGTCACCGTTTCCTTGCCGACCTCCTCCTCGCGCGTCTCGAACGACTTGAAGGTCATGGCCTTCATCTCGGGCAGGGACAACATCGAAATGCCAGGGTTGCTCGTCTCGGTGGGACGGCGGAAATCGGGCGCGCTGATTTGTACGCGCTTTACGAACTCCTCGTCCTGCAGGCGCGAGCGAATGCGGCTTTCGATCTCGTCCAGCATCAGGTTGGTGGTGATGACCGTCGGCAGTTTGTTGATGTAACGGTAATTCATGATCTGGAACAGCTTTTCCTGCGCCCAGGCCGTGGCGTTCTGCGTGCCGAAATCGTCCAGCACCAGCAGGTCGGCGTTGCGGACTTCCTCGAAGCGCGCCTCGAAGGTCGTCTCGGGGTCGCTGAACGCGAAGCGCAGCGTGTCCAGCAGATCGGGGACGGTGATGAACAGCGTCGGCCTGCCCATCGAGACCGCGAAGTTGGCGATGGCCGCCGCGAGATGGGTCTTGCCGCAGCCGTATCCGCCCTCCAGCAGCAGCCAGCCCTGCGGGTTGCGCGCGAAATTCTCGGCCATTTCTTTCGCGGCCTGCAAACTATGTACGTCCTGCGGAGTCATGAACTTTGCGTTCTTATTTCCCCTCGCTTCGAAATTCTCGAACGTCAGGTGGCTCAGCCGGTCGAGGCGGCTCAATTCGAACAGACGCTCCCGCACGCCCGCGGCGATATCTGCCGCGCGGCAGACGCACGGCTCCAAACGGCCGAACTGTGGATGATCCATTGGCACGTCATAGCGCACGTAGCCCACACCCGCACAATGCGGGCAATTCGGGTCGCCCAATGAAGGCATATTGCGCGCGACGTCCCTACTCGCGGAAATACTCGGAGAACTCGCCTTCGCTGTAGCGTTTGACATCCTTGCCAGCGTCTTGTCGATCTTTTCCTTCATATTTACCTTTTTCTTTCCAACGCCTCAAAACCGCTTCCACATATTTCCAGTTACGAACATTGTTCCTGATTGCAATCTCTATAGCTTCTGCAATCCACTCCTGCGTATAAGTCTGCTCTGCATCCTTCAACATGTCTGCGATCATCGGCGTCAGCGGACCAATATTTTCCTCGTACAGTTTGAACACATTCGGGTGTTCCACCGGTGGTGTGGTGATGAGCTTGCCGGACTCATCCCACTCTCCTTTTGCGAAGGTTTCCGCGGCGGCGCGTCCGCGCGGAGAGTTCAGGAAGAAAAACTCTCCCGCTTCTTTCTCGACCTTGAGCAGGCTCCCGCGCGCCACGGCCTTATCCAGGCCCGGGCTGAATCCGCCAAAATCCACGCGCCGCAAGAAGCGGACAGGTCCCTCCATATGGTCGATCCGCCAAATGGCATACAGTGTCGCCCGCATTTCGTCCGCGTCGTCGATCTGACTCAACAACTCGCGGAAGAACGTATCGGGGACGGATGTGAATGTTTCGGAGGAAGTGAAGCCTTGAAAGGTGGGCATGTTTCAAAAGTAATCGCTGGTCGAGTAGGCCGAGGTACTCCGAGGCCGTATCGAGACCAGCAGTTAACAAGCAAATAATTGTTTCTTGGTGTGTGAGTAGTGGTGGTTTCGATACACCCTTCGCAAAGATCGCTCAGGGCTACTCAACCACCTGTGTTTCTACTCATTGAACTGCACATATTTCGTTGCCGCATTCTCGAACTTTGCCAGCGCGCTACGGAAGATTAGCTCCACGCTGCCGACCGGGCCATTGCGGTGCTTGGCGACAATGATCTCGGCCACGTTCTGCTTGACCGTGTCCTTCTCATACTGGTCCGGGCGGTAGATGAACATGACGATATCGGCATCCTGCTCGAGGCTCCCGGATTCTCTCAAATCGGAAAGCACAGGCCGCTTGTCGGTGCGCTGCTCCACCGCGCGACTCAACTGCGCCGCGGCCAGCACCGGCACGTTCAATTCCCGCGCCAGCACCTTGAGATTGCGGGAGATATAGGAAACTTCCTGTACCCGGTTGTCCGTACGCGTATCGCCGCCCATCAACTGGAGGTAATCGATGATGATCAAATCGAGGCCGTATTCCATGTGCAGACGGCGGCACTTGGTGCGCAGTTGCAACGGGGTGATGGCAGGTGTGTCATCCAGGAACAACTTAGTATCCGAAAAAACTTCGATCGCATGTGTGAAAAGCGGCCATTCTTCCTCGGCCAGTTTGCCGGTGCGCAGGCGTTGCGAGTCGATGCCGGTCTCCTGCGCAATCAGGCGTTGTACCACCTGCTCGTTCGACATTTCCAGCGAGAAGATGGCCACGTGTTTTTTGTGGGTCAAGGTGGCATTCTTGGCGACGGAGAGCAGGAAACCCGATTTGCCCTGGCCAGGGCGGCCGGCGATGATCAACAGGTCAGAGGGCTGCAAACCGCTGAGCAGCCGGTCCAGGTCGATGAAACCGGTCGGGACGCCGAAAATCTCGTCGGAACGTTTCGCCAGGTCGTCGATACGGTCGTAGTATTCGCTCAAGACCGACGAGATCGGCACCAGGTCGTGCTTGAGCCGACGCTCGCTGACGTTGAAAACGGCCTTCTCGGCCTCGTCCATGACCGTGTCGATCAGCGACTCCTCATTGTACGCCAGCGCCGCGATCTGGTTGGCGGCATTGATCATTTTGCGGCGGATGGCATGCGCCTCCACGATCCGTCCATAGGACTCTGCGTTCAACGAAGTGGGAACCTGGTTGATGAGCGCTGTCAGGTAAGCCGGGCCGCCCAGTTCAGCCAACTGCCCAACGCGGTCGAGTTCCTCTGAGACGGTCAGCATGTCGATCGGCGTGCGCTGTTCGTGCAGGCGTGTGAAGGCCTCCCAGATCCATTTGTGGCGGTGAATGTAGAAATCATCCGCCTGCAGGAATTGGGCCACGTCGTAATAGGCTTCGGGGTTAATCAGCACCGCCCCTACGACTGCTTCTTCGGCTTCCCGGCTGTGAGGAATGCTCGGCGTGGCGGGGGCGGTGGATCGATCATCCCCAAAGGGGACTTCTTGGATATCGTAATCGGTCATTTAACGGTATCAGGTTCTTTTCTCGTCCGAATCGTCTTCGGGTTTATCCTTATCATCCAGTTTGCCCAGGTCCAGTTTATCGATAAAATCCTCGAAAATGGACAAGCGGTCGCTACTGTCTTCGGATGTCGAGGCTGTGGACCTCTCGATCGACCCTGAAGCCTCAGCCTGCATGTCCGTTTCAGGCGTGATCCCAGCCTCATCCAGAACACTGCGATGGACATAGATGGGCACATGCGCCCGCACTGCCAGGGCGATCGCATCGGATGGCCGCGAATCGATGTTGACCTCCTTGCCGTTTGTCTCCGCGACGATATTGCCAAAGAAGATCTCCTCGCGCAGGGAAACGATTTCCACGCGTTTGATCTTAGCATTGAAGGTGCCGAACAGGTTCTTGAGCAAATCGTGGGTCAACGGGCGGATCATTTCGATCTCCTGCAAGGCGACTGTGATGGCTTCGGCCTCGTATGGACCAACCCAAATTGGGACAAATCGTTCCGCATCGGTCTGGCGCAGGACCACCACACGTTGTGGGGACATCAGGCTGACACGGACGCTATCGATGACGACTTCAATCATATCGGACATGAGGGGCTCCAGTAAGTATTATTCTAACACAATCATCCAAATTGACTGCGCAGAAAAAACAAGGCTTTCTGGGAATTTCCGTGGTAGATATCCGGATTTGGGGATGCGGTCGGGGCGAATGCTCTGCTGCCGCCCCATTTTTGGGACATTTTTATATGACATTGTCAAACGAATGCAAGATAAAAATTCACTTGTGGCTAATTGTACAAACAGGTCTTTTATGGTAGAGTCTATGAAAATTATCCCATTGGCGAGGTCAGTCATGAACGCAGACAAAATCCCTGACATAATCATCGGACGGCTTCCAATTTACTTACGTGCATTGCAACGGATGGCAGAAAAAGGTATTCAAACAACTTCCTCGCAAGAACTGGGGGAGCATGTGGGTATCTCTGCCGCACAAATTCGCAAAGATATATCCCAATTTGGCGAATTTGGCAAGCAGGGGACAGGTTATCGCATCTCCTTCTTGATCGATAAATTGTGCGAAATCCTGAAAATCGACCGCATCTGGGATGTAGCCGTTGTCGGTGCAGGCGATGTGGGGCATGCGTTGGCCCGCTATCAAGGTTTCATTAACCGCGGTTTCCGTATTGCCATGGTGTTCGATAATGACCCAACCAAAGTAGGGCAGCAGATCGGTGATTTCGTCGTCAAGGACACCTCCAGCATGATCGAAGAGATTCAGAAAGCAGGTATAAAGGTTGCCATGCTCACCGTTCCAGCTACCGCTGCGCAGGAGGTGACAAACATGCTGGTCAAAGCCGGTGTGAAAGCCATTCTGAATTATGCGCCCATCAACCTGAACGTCCCAGAAGGTGTGCGTGTCCAACACACCGATCCGGTCACGCACCTGCAGCGGATGACGTATTATCTTTAAAAAACAACCACGTGCAGAAACGGCTTCCTTCGAATGGAAGCTGTTTTGTTTTAATCTTCCTGTACAAGTTATTTGTGAGAGACAGTCGAGTTGGGATGGGTTTTGGTAATCTGCGACAGTAAAAAATTCGGCCTTGACGAAATAGAACAAGTATTCTAAAATAGATCAAATTTATCAGAATATATTTGTTTACGTTGAACCTATTCCCAGACATTTTGGAATGGATAGGAAATAATCGATTTTTAGCAGCGTCAACAGCTGCAGAAAAGGAGAATCTGTGAGCAACTATAAGGTCATTATCAATTCGATTGATGAGTACATTGCATCCTTCCCTGGCGAAACCCAAAAAATACTGGAAGAAATTCGAGCAACTATAAAAGCCGTCGCTCCCGAAGCGCGAGAGAAGATCAGTTACCAAATTCCGGCTTTCGAACTGAACGGCAAGAACCTGATCTATTTCGCAGGCTGGAAAAAGCATGTCTCGGTCTACCCGATCCCCCCCGGCGATGAAGCCTTCGAAAAGGAAATCGCCGGATACGTGGACGGCAAAGGCACGTTGAAATTTTCGTTTAACCAGCCAATCCCGTTGAAGTTGATCGCCCAGGTTGCCAATTTACATGTAAAAAGGATAAAGGGTGAATAAGGTGAAAAAAATTACCCCATTTCTATGGTTCGACACCCAGGCCGAAGAGGCGATGAATTTCTACGTCTCGCTTTTCAAGAACTCGAAAGTGCTCAACATCTCACGCGGACCCGATGGCAAGGCTTTTATCGTGTCGTTCGAGTTGGATGGGCAGGAATTCATGGCCTTGAATGCCGGTCCGCAGTTCAAATTCAACGAATCGGTCTCGTTCTACGTGGATTGCGAAGACTAGGTTGAGGTGGATTATTTCTGGGATGTGCTCACTTCCGATGGCGGCGAAGAATCTATGTGCGGCTGGCTCAAGGACAAGTACGGTCTGTCATGGCAGATCATCCCAAAGCAGTTGGGCGAGTTGATGGGCGACCCCGGCCCTGAAAAATCCAAGCGTGTGATGGATGCCATGCTCAAGATGAAAAAGATCATTGTTGCCGACCTGCAAAAGGCGTATGACGGAGAATGATGCGATACCGTTCTACTGGTCTTTTTGAATCTTCTTACGTTCATCATCCCATAGTTTTGCAAATCGTTCAAACACATCGGTAATGATTTCCAGTTCACTTTCAGAGTAACTTGAAATCAATTCGTCTTGTGCCTCTCTTGCCGACTCAAACCATGACGCAGCTTTTTCGGCAGCGGATTTTGCGGGAGTGATCAGTGTCCCGCGGCGGTCATTGGGATTGGGTCGGCGTTCAAGCCATCCAGCTTTTTCGAGCCGATCTAGCATGGCGGTCGTTGCACCAGAAGTGAGACCCGTATGCCTAGCAAGTTCAGAGGGTGTGGCGATGCCTTTTTGGAATAGAAGCCTGAGACATTCCATGTCGGTTACGTTGAGCCCTGCCCATTCGCTCATGGCGTTTCGGAACTGTGTCAAATTAACACCGTAATCCCTCACTGCCATCAAGGCTCGGTTCTTCAAGTCTTTCTTTGTTGATTTTGTCATAGAATATACCCTTGACATTATCTTTATTATAAAGTATCTTTATTATATAACTAAATTTGTTTAGACGCAAGGTGGCAAAACAACCCAAGTCAGATAAGGAGATTTTTATGAGTCCAAAGACAGATACGAAAAAAAACACCAAAAAAGCTGGTGAAGGATTTACAGCGGAAGAAAAAGCTGCGATGAAGGCTCGCGCCCAGGAGTTGAAAGCGGAAGCGCGAGCCAGCAAGAACAGGGAGGAAGGTGAAAAAGCCGTGCTTGCGGCAATTACACAAATGAAGGAGCCTGATCGTTCCATGGCGAAGCGGCTGCATGAGATCATTTCCGACAGCGCGCCAGACCTCATGCCAAAAACCTGGTATGGGATGCCCGCCTATGCCGATGCAGACGGCAAGGTCATCTGCTTCTTTCAGGCGGCGAGTAAGTTCAACGTGAGGTATGCCACGTTCGGCTTCCAGCCTGATGCGAAACTTGACGAAGGCCATATGTGGGCGACTGGCTTTGCGCTGTTAAAGTTGACCGCCGCCGAAGAGGCAAAGATCATCGCGCTGGTCAAGAAAGCGGTGAGTTGAGGATCGTTTCCGTCTCGACTGATTAGAATGAATGTTCTAAAATATCGGAACCTTTGTCTTGGGTGGGTAAAAGCAAACTTGCTTTTGCCCACCCACTTCATTAATACCTGGCAGCAATGGTGGGCAGGTCATGTTCGTTGACCCGCCCAAAAAGTATTGAACGCAAACTTTTACAAGTACAAATCAAGAAAAGTAGTTTTTGACCTTTAGAGAATGGAGACTTTAACATGACGACACAAAACTTGGTTCCCCCACCTGTTTCAGAATTGCAAGCCCTCTTCAACGGCAGGGTCATCGCCCCGGATGACCCGCGCTACGAAGAAGCGCGCACTCCCTTTTACGGCGGTGTGGATAAATATCCCTCAGCCATCGTCCGCGTGGCAGATGCGGGTGATGTTTCGCGGCTGGTCTCGCTGGCGCGCGAACATGGCTTTGAACTTGCCATCCGCAGCGGCGGGCACAGCGGCGCGGGTCACAGCACAAGCGATGGCGGTATCGTGCTCGACCTCTCTGAGATGAAAAATTTAGAGATCAATCACGAAGAAGAAACCGCCTGGGTCGAAACTGGCATGACAGCGGGCGAATATACAACCGCTGTCGGTGCACATGGATTTGTCACTGGCTTTGGCGATACGGGTTCCGTTGGCATTGGCGGCATCACGCTTGGCGGCGGCGTCGGTTATCTCGTCCGCAAATATGGCTTGACTATTGATAACCTGCTCGCTGCGGAAGTGGTCACTGCCGATGGTCGACTCTTGCATGTCGATGAAAATTCGCACGCCGATCTCTTCTGGGCGATTCGCGGCGGAGGCGGCAACTTTGGCGTGGCGACGCGCTTCAAATTCAAACTTCATAAATTGGATAAAGGCTACGGCGGGATGCTAGTTCTCCCTGCCACGGCGGACGCCATCGCTTCTTTCTTAACCGAAGCTGACTCCGCTCCCGATGAACTTTCCGCCATCCTGAACGTGATGCCTGCGCCCCCGATGCCTTTTCTTTCAGAGGATGTGCATGGCAAATTGATTTTGCTGGCGATGATGTTCTATGCAGGCGATGATGAGGTAGGGGAGCAGGTCATCTCCGAATTCCGCGCGATTGCCACACCCTACGCAGACATACTCCGCCCCATGACGTATGCCGAAATGTTCCTGCCCGAAGAAGGTGGCTATCATCCAGTCGCTGCCTCAACCACAATGTTCCTCGATCATGTGGATGATTCGGTTGCTCAATTCATCCTTGATAATTTAGCCAAATCCACGGCTTCGATGGCGGTGACTCAATTGCGCGTTTTGGGCGGCGCAATGGCGCGAGTCCCGTCCGATGCGACCGCGTTTGCCCATCGCCAGTCGAAGATCATGGCGAACCTGGCCGCGTTGTACGAAAAGCCGGAAGAAAAAGACCATCACGAAGCCTGGGTTTCCCAATACGAAAAAGACTTGCGCCAAAGCGATAAAGGCGCTTATGTCAACTTCCTTGGTGATGTGAACCAAAACCAAGTTCGCACCTCATACCCTGGTGATACTTGGAAAAAACTGGGGCAGGTCAAAAAGAAGTACGACCCGACCAATCTGTTCCATCTGAATCAAAACATTCCCCCCAAATAGGATGCGAGATGGGTAAAGTCATTTTAGGTGCGACCATGTCGCTTGATGGCTTCATCAATGGCCATAGCGGCAGCGTGGATAAAACCATTCGCAAACATCTGGATAATATCCGTTCAACAGACGGACAATTGCAGACCAAAGCCTATTACTTCCTCATGGATGCAACTGAAAAGCCTGTGGACTGGGCTTATGAGGTGTGGGATGAATTGATCGAAGGGTTGACGCACAAGGACAATCACGTCCGCGCAATCTCATCGCAGTTGCTGGCAAACATCGGTAAGAGCGACCCGAAAGGCAGGATGTTCGAGGACTTCGATAAATTACTCAACGTGACGAAGGACGAAAAATTCGTCACTGCTCGACATTGTTTGCAGAACATCTGGAAGGTTGGCCTGGGAGGCAAGAACGCGCAGATTCTGGTGGTCAAGGGGTTGGAGAAACGGTATCAGGAATGCGTCAACGAAAAGAACGGGTCTCTCATCCGCTATGATATTCTCGTGGGGCTGCGAAATCTCTACGATGCCACCACTTCCAGCGAGATCAAAGAGAAGGCGCTGGAGTTGATCGAATTGGAAAAGGATTTGAAGTATAAGAAGAAGTATGCTTCTGTTTGGAGAAAACTTTAAAGGTCAGTAATTGCCTACCCGCCCTCACCCCTAACCCCTCTGCCGGTGGGAGAGGGGAGCGAAAATGGAAGTATGTCATGCCTGGACGCTTCCGTAGTTGGGCGATGAGCGTATTCCAGAAAAGGTTCCCCACTGGAAAGAGTAAACAAAACGGCTTCCAAGTTTTGGAAGCCGTCCCGATTTTAACCTGTCTAGTTTTAGACCTGCGGCAGGTTGCGGCGTAATAGGTTGTACATCCCCAGGCCACGCACCGTGCCTTCGACCACACAGGTCATGGGGTTATCCACCAGGTAGGCGGGGATGCCCAGAGATTTGGTCAGCAGTTTGTCGATCCCGCGCAGCAGTGCGCCGCCGCCACATAGAGCCACGCCGCGATCGATGATGTCCGCCACCAGTTCGGGGGGAGTTTTTTCAAGCACGCGTCGACCGGTCTCGATGATGTTCTTGAGCGGATCCTGCAAGGCTTCGACGATCTCGCCCGTGGTCAGCGTGACCGGGCGCGGCAGACCGGTGACTTGGTCCTGCCCCTGCACTTCCATGCTTTGTTCCATATCCTGCGGGACAGCCGCGCCGATGCGAATTTTGAGCTGCTCGGCGGTGACCTGACCGATGATGACCCCGTACTTGCGGCGCACGTAAGTGACAATGGCATCATCCAGGTCAAGGCCACCACCTCGTAATGTTTCCGCGGAGACAATGCCGTACATCGCCATGACAGCCGCCTCGGTCGCGCCGCCGCCCAGGCAAATGACCATGTTGCCCGAAGGCGAGCCGATCGGCAGGTCAATCCCCAGCGCGGCTGCCAGCGACTGCTGGATCAGGAAAGCCTCGCGGCTGCCCGCTTCCATAACAGCTTCAAAAACAGCACGGCGTTCCACGCTCGTGATACCGTACGGAACGGAAATCATTACGCGTGGCCGGAAGATGCGCATGGAACCACTGACGCGGCGCAAGAGGTAGGCCAGGAGGGTTTCGGTGATCTCGTAATCGGCGATGACGCCGTTCTTGAGGGGGCGCACTACTTCGATGCTCTCCGGCACGCGGCCGTACATGTCGCGTGCTTCCTGGCCAACTGCCACCATCTTCTGCTCGTCCACTTCAATGGCAACAATAGTGGGCTCCTCGAGCAGCACCTGCGCGCTGTCGGCCAGGCGGGTGAACATCGTACCCAGGTCTATACCCAGGTCTTTAGAGAAAACTGCCACAGTTCCTTACTTGTCCCCGCTAGGGGATTTTTCTTCGTATGGACGGGTTGATACTTTGCGAAACCGGCGAACAGCATCCAACCGCAAGTTGGAACGACGCAAGGCGGCTTCGACAGCCAGATAGGTGTCCGTTTCTGGAGGCACGCCCTTTTCCAGAGCCTCTTGCGCGCGTTTTCGAGCTGCTTCAGCGCGGTCCAAGTCGATTTCTCGGACGTTCTCGGCAGCATCGGCAAGAACAGTGACAATATCCGGCTGGATTTCCGCTACGCCGCCGGCCACCGTGAAAATTTCCTCCTTGCCTTTGGTACGCACTTTGATCACGCCGTAGTTCAAAGTCGTCAAGAGCGGCGCGTGGTGCGGCAGGATGCCCATCTCGCCTGCCGAACCCGGCAGGACAACGATATCCACGTCGCCTTCGAAAACCATGCGATCCTGAGAGACAATTTCACATCGAATTGGCATCAGTTTATCCCTTACGTCTATTGTACAACGTAAAGCGTATCAAACCTTGCTGAGTTGTTCGGCCTTCTCACGGACATCCTCGATAGTTCCAGCCATCATGAAGGACTGTTCAGGAAGATCATCGCACTTGCCATCCAGGATTTCGCGGAAACCACGTATTGTCTCTACCAGTGGCACATAGCGGCCAGGGATGTTGGTGAAGCGTTCGGCCACAAAGAACGGCTGGGAGAAGAAACGCTCAATCTTACGGGCGCGGGCGACGATCAGCTTGTCATCTTCGCTCAACTCATCGATACCGAGGATGGCGATGATGTCCTGCAAGTCCTTATAACGTTGGAGAACGCGCTGGGCTTCGCGGGCGACGAAGTAGTGCTCCTCGCCCACGATATTGGGATCAAGAATGCGGGAGGTCGAAGCGAGCGGGTCAACAGCCGGGTAGATGCCCTTTTCCACGATGGAGCGTTCGAGCGCAATGGTTGCATCCAGGTGGGTGAAGGTTGCTACCGGAGCAGGATCGGAGTAGTCATCCGCCGGCACGTACACGGCTTGCATCGAAGTGATGGAACCGGTACGCGTGGAGGTAATGCGTTCTTGCAACTCGCCCATTTCAGTTGCCAGGGTCGGCTGGTACCCCACTGCGGAGGGCATACGGCCAAGCAGCGCCGACACTTCGGAACCGGACATCGAAAAGCGGAAGATGTTATCAATGAAGAGCAGCACATCTCGGCCCTGGTCGCGGAAGTACTCCGCCATGGAGAGCGCCGAGAGCGCCACGCGCAAACGCACGCCGGGGGGCTCGTTCATCTGGCCATAGACCATGACAGTGTCCTTCATTACACCCGATTCGAGCATTTCACGGTAGAGCTGTGTTCCTTCGCGGGTACGTTCACCCACGCCCGCGAACACCGAGTTGCCTTCGTGTTCAGTCGCTACCGAGCGGATAAGCTCCATGATGATCACGGTCTTACCGGTGCCAGCGCCGCCAAAGATGCCTGTCTTACCTCCTTTGGTGAAAGGCGCGATCAGATCAATCACCTTGATGCCGGTCTCGAACACTTCCACGCGCGTGGACTGTTCCGCAAAGGACGGAGCGGGGCGATGGATCGGGTACCGGGTTGACGCATCGACTTTGCCTTTCTTGTCGATCGGATGACCCAGCACGTTAAAGATGCGCCCAAGCGTCACTTCGCCAACCGGGACCATGATAGGTGCTCCCGTTGCTCTGGCCGGGACACCACGCTGGAGACCGTCGGTCGAGTCCATTGATACCGTGCGGATCATGTTACTGCCCATATGTTTCTGGACTTCCAGGATCAGTGGCTCTTTATCCAAACGTTCAACTTCGATGGCCTCATAAAGCTCAGGAATATCCCCTTCGGGGAATTCCACATCTACCACACCACCAAGAATTTGTACGACACGGCCAGTTGCATTTGCCATGATTGCCTCCAAGTAACGAGTTACTGAGCCAGCGCTTCCGCGCCGCCCACAATGTCTAAGATATCGTTGGTGATCACCTGCTGGCGCACCTTGTTGTATTTCAATTGCAATCCATCGATCAATTCGAGAGCATTATCGGTCGCGTTGCGCATGGCGATCATACGGGCAGCATGCTCGCTAGCCTGCGACTCTAAAATGGCCTGATATACCTGTAAAGCTGTAAAGCGTGGAATGATTTCATCCAAAATCTCGCGTTCAGCAGGTTCATAAATATAAGCAGAAGAGGTCTTGCGCGCCCGGTCAACGAGGACATGCTCATGCTCGGATTCCAGTTCCAACGGCAAGAGTTTCTGCATCTCCACCGTCTGTCGGGACATACTATGGAAATCGGTGTATACCAACAAGACTTCGTCTACTTCACCGTTCAAAAAGGAATCCACGACCAGGCGGCCAATGGCCGAAACATCGGCAAAGGATGGGGCAGCCGGCAGGTTGCTGAAATCAGCCAGGACTTCCTTCCGACGTCGAAACAAAAGGTCTCGTCCCTTGCGGCCAATAGCAATATATTTGACCGGTACTTTGTAATGATCGAAGGCTTGGGCTGTAAAGCGGATGACATTGGTGTTATACGCGCCTGCCAGACCCCGGTCGCTGGTGATGATGACTGCCAGTGCACGCTTGACATCCGTGCGTTCCGTCAACAACGGATGCAACTGGTTACGTCCGGGTTGCGCCGCTACATGGGTCAACACCTGCCAGGCTTTGGTGGCGTAAGGACGGGTATCCATCACAGCCTTGACCGCGCGCCGTACCTTGCTGGCGCTGACGGCTTCCAAGGCGCGCGTCACCTGCGAAATGTTCTTGACACTGCGGATTCGCATCCGCATTTCTCGTCCGGAAGCCATATCCTATCCCTGCCAGGTGCTTGTAAAGGTTTCGAAGGCTTTTGCCAATCGTGCGCGCAGGTCTTCGGAAAGGGTTTTCTTCTCGGCTATTTCCTTGCCAAGTTCAGGGTAGGAGGCTGCCATGAAGCGCAACAGATCCACCTGCCACTGTCCCATCTTTTCCACCGGGACCTGATCTGCGTAGCCGCTGGTGCCTGCCAGGATAACCATGACCTGTTCTTCGAGCTCCATCGGCTGGTATTGTGGCTGCTTCAAGACTTCCTGCATCCGCTGGCCACGGTCCAGCTGGGAGCGAGTGGACTTATCCAGGTCTGATGCCATCATGGCAAAAGCCGCCAGTTCACGATAGGCAGCCATGTCGAGGCGCAGACGTCCAGCGACCTGTTTCATGGCTTTGGTTTGGGCATCGCCGCCCACGCGGGAAACCGAGATGCCTACGTTCACCGCCGGGCGAATACCCGCATTGAACAGGTTACTCTCAAGATAAATCTGACCATCCGTGATGGAGATCACGTTGGTGGGAATATAAGCCGATACATCGCCGAGCAAGGTTTCGATGATGGGCAGAGCAGTCAGGGAACCGCCTGTGCCTTTTACCTTGGCGAGCTTGTAGTTATCAGCGTTGCTCATCTCTTTGTGAGCTTCAATTGCCTGGTCCTTGGCGATGGGACCGGTATAGACTTTCTTGTCCACGCCATCGGATACAGTAGCTTCCCCTTCAAAATCCTTGCTTACAATGACGAAAGTGTTTGCCAGCCGCGCGGCGCGTTCTAGCAATCTAGAATGCAGATAAAATACATCGCCAGGGTAGGCTTCACGTCCCGGCGGGCGGCGCAGGAGCAGGGAAACTTGGCGGTAAGCCCAGGCATGCTTGGAAAGATCGTCATAAATTACCAGCGCGTCGCGACCGGTTTCCAGGAACTCTTCACCCATGGCGCAACCAGCGTAAGGAGCAATATATTGAAGAGCCGCGGAATCATCTGCCGAAGCAACCACGATAATGGTGTGCTCCATTGCGCCATGGCGCTCTAAAATACCGACTGTACGCGCAACGGCAGCTTTCTTCTGCCCGATAGCGACATAGATACAGATCAGATCCTTGCCCTTCTGGTTGATGATGGTATCGATTGCAAGGGCAGTTTTACCGGTCTGGCGGTCGCCGATGATGAGCTCGCGCTGGCCACGGCCAATCGGGATCATCGTGTCGATCGCCTTGATGCCGGTCTGGACGGGCGTATCTACATCCTGACGTTGCACCACACCCGGCGCGATGCGTTCGATCGGGCGGTAACCGCTAAATTTAATCGGACCTTTGCCATCCACCGGTTCGCCCAACGCGTTGACCACGCGTCCGATCAGGCCATCGCCCACGGGAACGGAAGCAATTCGCCCCGTAGCGCGAACCGTCATGCCCTCGGTAATTCCACCGTAATCACCCATGATGATCACGCCGACGCTGTCCTTTTCCAGGTTGAAGGCCGTGCCCATCACACCGTTGGCAAATTGCACCAACTCCTGCGAGCGGACGTTTGCCAGGCCCTCCACACGGGCGATCCCATCCCCCGCTTCCAGGACGGTACCGATATCACTGATCCCTATTTCTGGCTGGAAATCATCGATTTGCTTTTGAAAATCACTTGTAATTTGCTTGATCAGATCTGACATTTCGCCTCCACACCAATGTGGTGAAATGATTTAAGTAGCAGACCGCTACAATATGCCTCTATTTACACACAATTGCCCGGATATGAAATAATCCGGGCACACCTTGGGAGCATGACCCTCGGGTAGCTTCCAGAACCTGGTTTGTGTGCATGTGAACCTGGTCACAGGTGAGCGTAATAATACCTGAAAGAAACTAGATTGTCCAGTTACAATCGAGTGTGGTAATTTTTTGGGGAGCTACCGTTTATGACGGGACGAGGGCCCGAAATTTGGGGTGTGAACATGCGTACGTGCGTTCACGCCCCAAATTTCGGCATTTTTCCCGCGAAAAACGGCAGTACCCAAATTTTTGGGAAAAGCGTAAGATTGGGAAGGAGGAGAAGCCGGAAGGGGCTCGATGTCCTTGTGGAAAATTTTACTCAGCCTTTTACTACCCAGGTTTATCCGCTAGAATCCAATCCGAAAAACCGTTGCAAAGGCAGATGCAAATATGGGTCGAGAGATCGAAAGAAAATTCCTGGTCAAGGGAGATGCCTGGCGTACCGGATATGGAACGCGAGTCCGGCAGGGTTTCTTACATAATGAGACAGAAAGCACGGTCCGGGTCCGTACCGCAGGGGAGCACGCTTACCTGACCATCAAAGGAAGCACAAGCGGGATTACGCGCCTGGAATTCGAATATGAAATCCCGCTGGAGGAAGCCAACGAGATCTTGGACAGACTGTGCCAGAAGCCGCTGATCGAGAAAATACGCTATGAAGTTGAGGCGGGCGGGTTCAAATGGGAAATCGACGAGTTTCTTGGAGAGAATGCGGGGTTGGTGGTGGCTGAGATCGAATTGGAATCTGAAAGCCAGGACTTTTCCAGACCGAAGTGGCTGGACAGGGAAGTATCAGATGATTTTCGTTATCAAAACGCCAATCTTGTAAAATATCCGTATTGTAATTGGCATCAGGTTTATAGAAAATCCTCACAACGCTAATGAGATTTCCGACTCGCGTTAATACTCTGACCAGTTATGGGATTTCTGTAAAAAATCAGACGGATATACGGCAAATGCACCCAGGGCGGTCACATGCGTACCTGCGTATGGTGCAGGCATTTCAAAGGTTGGAGGCGCAATTTGTGACCGTGGGCATTATGGTTCAGGATACGGAAATGCTACGTGGCCATTGCTTTCGATTGATTTTGATTGTATAGTTATATCAAGGACCGCAGGTAGTGTTGCTTGTATTTTGTGCGTGATTCTGTATGTAATCATCCTGTCGATTCAGCCACATGATTGGACGAAAGTTGATGGAGGGCAAAATGACAAAAAAACGCCACATTGAAGATTTGCGCGAAATGTTCACTTGTCTGGAGTATGATGCTCAATTCCTGTACCAATATGGGAGCTTGTCAGTTTCACTAGATCTTTGGGAGCAACTTGGCAAGGATGATAAGAGGAGGCTGGTGGCGTTAGCTTTGAGAGAAGGCAATAGCGATGTACAGAATGTTGCTCGTTGTTTGATGACGAAACTCGAGCCAAGGTCTTCCAATTTGGAACAGGTAATGAGCCAGATGAACCCAGAGGATCGGAAAGAAATCGAAGGATACGGTGTAACATCTTCAGGCACATCCAGCCCAAGACTGTTGAGAGAAAATGATAAACGAATAATCCTTGGGGAATTACGGGAAGCTTGCAACACGTTCGGCTCGACCGACATCGAAGAAGCATATTGGGTGCTCATTCCAGAAGATAATTCCAAAGATATTATTTGGATCAATGCTATGGGTGGTGAAGAAAATGAATTCTTTACTCAATTTGGATCCCCATATGAAGTCGGATACAATCCCAGCAGGGATGAACTGAACGAACTCATCACGAATATGAGAAATGCATTTTTGATCCTACATATTCATAATCATCCAACATCTTTCATGATGCCAAGCCTGTGTTTGCCAAGTGATAAGGATCTAAGAAGTGCCTCGGGTTGGAAGTCTGGATATCCTGATCTTGCAAAAAAGATGATGTTCTTTGTGATTCAAGCCAATATGGCAGTAGAATACGGACGTGAGGCAGGCGGTTTAATCCGGTGGATTTGAGTTGCAAATACATTTTGCCCCCACGAGGGGAAGTCTTCCCTGGCAGATGTCACGTTGTTTACCTTGAAAACAAAGATCAAAGACCCAAATCTTTCTTTAATTTTTCAACAAGCGCTTGCCTCCCCCCTTCCGGCAAGAACGACGCCCTGGCTGCTGCCAGCACCCTGTCCTTGAGCACATCCAGCGGGATTCCCAGGTCCTGATGCGCCAGCTTGAGCTCGTGACTCAAGTCGATGCGCGAGACGCTGGGGTCATCGGTGTTCAGGGTTACATTCAAATCGGCCTGTAACATGCGCGGCAACGGATGGTCGCCTAGAGCCGGCACCACCCCCGATTGGTAATTACTGGTCACACAGACTTCGAAAGCCGTGCCACGTTCACGCGCCAGGGCGACGGTGTGTTCGTCGTCCATCACCCGAACACCGTGGCCGATGCGCTCCGCGCCAAGTTCCTCGATGGCCTCACGGACATTGTCCGCGCCCCCCCATTCCCCGGCATGGATGGTGAGGTGCAGACCAGCCTGCCTGGCTTCGCTGAGGATCCCGGCAAACGGTTTGGCCGGGAATTCGGCTTCGTTCCCTGCCAGATCCATCCCCACGACACCATCTTCTATGTGCGCAGCTGCCAGCCAGGCCACCTGCTCGGCCAGTTCCGGGCTTTCATGCCGGTTGACCGAAGCGATCAGGCACACTTGGATACCAAACTCTTGCGCCGCAGCTGCAGCGCTGGTACACACCCAATCCATGACATCGTGCAGAGGGAAGCGTTCGGCCCGGCTCAATGCCACCGGTGTAAAGCGCAATTCCATGTATTCGATATTATCTCTGGCGGCATCTTCCACCGCCTCGCGGGTTACACGATGAATGACGTCTGGTGATCGATAGAACAGGCGCAGTGTATTGAACTTGGCCAGGAAATTCTGGAAGGTGAGCGGGTCCTCATCCTGCACCTGTACCATGCCGCTCAAACGCAATATGCTGGCTGGCAGGGTGATGCCGTGCGCATGGGCAATATCCAGCATGGTTTGCAGGCGCAACGAACCCTCCAGATGGCGATGCAGTTCCACTTTGGGAAGCGCTTTATAGATATTCAACGGGGAAGTGGTATCACTCGTCAAAACCTAATGCCGCTTTCGCTTCTTTTTTTTCTTGCCGTTTTGTGCAGGCTGCGCTGATGGCCCTCCCGCGGGAACGGGCGCGGGACTCTCAACGGGTTCGGCCGGAGTTGGTTGGGTACGGCGCGGCCGATAATAAGTAAATAACCGGCTGACGACCAGCGAGCGGATATCCGCCAGCAGCCCCTGGAACATCTCGGAGGCCTGGGTCTTATATTGAACCAATGGATCGCGCTGGGCATAGGCTTCCAGACCAATCGACACACGCAGGGCTTCCACGCGGGTCAGGTAATCGACCCATTGCTCGGTGATGGCATTCAACAACAACTGACGGTGGACCTGGTTCAATTCTTGACGGCCGATCTCACGGGCTTTCGCCTCATCCTGTGCCTCGGCTTGCTGGCCGCGTTTGGACAATTCTCCCTGTCCCCAGGCCAGCGCCAGCGCATCCTCGGCGTCGGCCAGGTGCTCTAATACTTCTTCGATGACTTCTTCTTCCGGGCGATCCTGGAGATAACTCGCCGTCAGGAAGACATAGCTGAAACGGGCAAAGGCCTGCTTTATCTGACGATGCGTCCTGGCGTCGAAAGCTGTGCGCACGCCTTGCGACAGGTTCAGTAACAGGCGTAATTTGGAATCATCGTTGTCGACGGGTTCGCGTTGTAGGAACGCCTCGAAATCACGACGAATCTGCCCGTTCTCACCGACCAACCGTTCGCGCTGTCTGCGCATGATCTCCTCGCTGGTCACCAGGATCTTTTCGGAAAGATCCTCCCAATCTTGCGTCTGGAGGTCTGTTCTGTCGATTTCCAGCGATTCTTTCAAGCGGTTTTCCACTGTATAGATGACACGCGTGGCATAGAGCGCAGTCAATTGCGCGGCAAGCAGATCCTTGAGCTCATCTTCGAGCTGCTCCGGTTCGTTGGCCAACAGGCGCATCTGGTTGTTGGACAGCCGCAGCGGAATGCGGACAGTGCTTTGTAATTCTTCGACCAATTCCTGTGGTCTGCGCGCCCCTGAGCCTGTCGCCAGGTCACGGTCGCGCAACCCCTCGAAGAAAATATCCAATGCATCGGAGCGTTCTTGGAGCTGCTGGTCGAGGTTGTCACCAGTGTGTTCGATCAGGGACTGAATGGCGCGCAGGGTGTGGGCGTGTTCGGCCTCGATGGCCTGCGAAATGAGATTCAGGACGGCAGTGCGGAGCTGTCCTGAGCCTGACGAAGAGTCCTCCGAAGCGTTGAGTTCCTCAAGCAGCAAACGCAGGCCGAAACTGGGGAAGATGCGGTTCTCTCCGTAAGCTAACGGCGGCTGAACCTGTTCGAGCCAGGCCATCAATTTCCAGGGTCCTTCTTCATCAGCCAGTCCGACCGGCACGCGTTTCTCGATCTCTGCCTGCAACATTTCACGGATGTCCTCACTCAAGTCTTCCTTGATAAAGACACGGTCGCGCTGGGAGTAAATGCGCGCACGCTGGCTGTTGAGCACGTCGTCGTATTCGAGCAGGTGCTTGCGGACGTCGAAATTGGCGCCCTCCACGCGGTGTTGGGCCTGCTCCACGATGCTGCTTACCACGCGGCTCTCGAGTGGCAGGGAATCGTCCACGCGCAGACGCTCCATCAGACTGCTGACCTGCTGGCCGGCAAACATACGCATCAGGTCGTCCTCGAGCGAGAGGAAGAAGCGCGAAGAGCCGGGGTCGCCCTGGCGGGCAGCGCGGCCGCGCAACTGGTTGTCGATGCGGCGGGCTTCGTGGCGTTCCGAGCCAATCACGTGCAGACCGCCCAGCGCCTTGACGCGCTCCATGTCATCGAAATAACGCAGGAAGTGTTTGACTTCCCCCTCATAAATGCCAAAGACGGAAGGGTCAGCTTTGAGCAGCGCCTGACGACGCTCTTCTAGAGGCATGTCGTAGGGATCATGCACGCCGATGCGGCGCAACACGCGGTTGACAGCTGTCAGTTCTTCCTCAGCCAATTCGCCACCCAATTTGATATCGACGCCGCGCCCGGCCATGTTGGTGGCAATGGTCACCGCGCCAAATGCGCCCGCCCCGGCGATGACCTGGCTTTCCTGGGTGTGCTCGCGGGCGTTTAGCACTTGGTGTGGCACGCCTGCCTTGAGCACTGATCTGAGCCGCTCGGCATACTCCGGCTCGAGTCGCAGGATATCCAACAGGACGGGCAGGTTCTCATCATCTTCAGGGTTGATGCTTGCCAAGCCGAGCGGCTGCGCGAACTTGCGCAACTGGCCAGGGTTGATGTCCTCCAGCGGTACGTTGAAGGGCACGAATTCTTCGATCAGGCGGCCGTCTTCGACGCGGTTGTTGGCTTCCAGCCAGGCATGCCGAACAAGAAGAATTTGGAGCAGACGACGGACCGGCTCGGCACGTAATCTGCCGGACAGGCGGTCTGACGATTCCACAGAGGTAGTTCCCACCAGCATCGGCCGCCCCATAACGTGATACCGGACGATTTCCTTGACAATATTCCGCAGCTTGGCTTCGACGGTGCGGAAGATGATGTCCGGATAGTCTTTTCGCTTCCAGAATATAACACGCCCCTCACCCTTATCCCCTTCGCGCAATGCCCCTTTGGGGTTCTCGATGGAAGAGGAGAACCCGTCGGTGCGTTCATAGTAGGTATATTGGTAGCCATCCTCATCCTTCGCCTTGCGTTCGATCAATGTGGGCTTATCTCCAAACGCCTGGTATTCCAGGTTGGTCGGGATGGGGGTTACTTCCAATTTGTAGATTTTGTTGAACTCTTCCGCTTCGGTCAAAGCGGTACCGGTCATGCCAGCCAGCTTCTTGTACATGCGGAAGTAATTTTGCAGGGTGATGGTCGCGTAGGTGACGGATTCCGGTTCGACCCGCACCTTTTCCTTTGCTTCCACGGCCTGGTGCAGACCGTCGCTCCAGCGGCGTCCTGGCATCAGGCGCCCGGTGAACTCGTCTATGATGATGACTTTGCCTGCCTGGACGAGGTAGTCCTTATTGCGCTTGAACAGGTGCTGGGCGCGCAAGGCCTGTTCGAGATAGCCCAACAGGCGCGCCTGCTCGGGTGTCACATCTTCAGGCCGGTCGGGGTCCTGGAGCGGCTGCCCGAGGAGCTGCTCGACGTGCGCAATGCCGATCTCGGTCAGGGATACGTTACGGTCCTTCTCGCTGACCTCGTAGTCTTCCGGATCGAGCTGTTTGACGAGCTGCGCCATCCGACCGTACCACTCCAGGTCACCGGAAGCTGGTCCGGAGATGATCAGAGGCGTGCGTGCTTCGTCGATCAGTACATTGTCCACTTCGTCCACGATGGCAAAGTGATGGCCGCGCTGCACACGGTCTGTGAGGCGCATGGTCATGTTATCGCGCAGGTAGTCGAAGCCAAACTCGGAGTTAGTACCGTAGGTGATGTCGGCGCGATAGGCTTCGACGCGCTCCACCATGTGCAGCTGGTGCTGGTACTCGTGCGGGGACTCCTTGTCGAGATCGACCAGGAAAGCCTTCTTTCCATTCTCAGTGACCGCTGCCATTTGCAGCACACCGACCGACATGCCAAGGAAGTTGTATATGGGCGCCATCCAGCGCGCATCGCGGCGGGCCAGGTAATCGTTGACAGTAATGAGGTGTACGCCGCGCCCGGATAGCGCGTTGAGGTACAGCGGTAGCGTAGCGACCAGCGTCTTGCCTTCACCGGTCTTCATCTCGGCAATGGATTTGCGGTGCAGGGCGACACCACCGATCATCTGCACGTCATAGTGACGCAAGCCGATCGTGCGCTTGGAGGCTTCGCGCACGACCGCGTAGGCTTCCGGCAGGATTTCCTCTAAAACTTCCTGCTCGATTGCGAATTTTTCTTCATCCTCTTCGATGCCGTCTATCGCGTTTTTGAGTTTTGCGCGGAACTCATCTGTTTTAGCCCGCAGGGCTTCGTCGCTTAAAGTCTCATATTGTGGCTCGAGCTCATTGATGACCTCGACCAGTGCGCTTAATTTTTCGATTTCACGTTTGTTGGGGTCGCCCCCGAAAAGTTTGACAAAGTTTTGCAGCATTTTCGACCTTTCGGGGGGTGATTATAGCATGGGAAGGTTTGAGGAAGATAAGAAAAAGGTCTCTTATGGAATAATCGAGAATGGCCAGCCGAAATGCTAAGGGCTTTTGAATGGCTCGCCTTGACGAAAACCTTCCTGGACTTGGTGGTGAAACGATGAAGAATTGAAAAAAAAGGATTACCCCCACGTAGTCCCCAAAGTAGCAGAAAGCCTAATAATTTCTTGTGATCACACGATGAATGGCCACGCCACGTTTGCGCACGGGAAGGATATCTTCGATTTGCAGGTTTCCCAGGTTTGCTTCGGTGGTGATTTTGGCCTGTAGCAACGGTCCCAACGGCTGGCTCAGCAGATAGCCCAGCAGGCCGAATGCCACCGCAAAGGGCAGCAGCCACAGACGCTTAAGGAGGGATTTGGCTCCACTTAACGGGAACCAGGCCAGGGTCCCGGCCAGGAGCGCGGTGGTGGCAAAATTCGTCCCGCAGCCGGCGTGGATGGCAAGTTTGCTCTCGCCCGCGCGCAAGCGAGTCCATGCTTCTGTCACGGCAGACTTCAAATCCTCGGTCGAGACATTGCCGAGAATGTAAAAGCCGGTTGGATTAGAGTGTCCCGCCAGGTGGCGATCGGGATATTTAGCTGCAAGCAGGTGGATGGTGGCGTGTTCGAGGGCGTGATTGCGGCGGGTTTCTAGGATGAGCGGTAGGTCAAGGATCATGCGGTGATTATACCCCCCTCCCGCCCTGCCGGGCACCCTCCCCCCATTGCCGGTGTACATGCAAAGGTTGTCCCTGACATGTTTTGCGTGCACACCATTGCCGTGAATTTCAGTAGCAATGGGGGAGGGCTGGATCAGCTTTTTCCGTTTGCGTTTGTTTCTAACGCTTTATAGGTATCCAGCAAACTGATCAAAATCTGGTCAGTATACGTTTGCATTTTCCCCAACATCTCCTCCCAGGCCTTGCCTGAAGGGATGTTTGCTTCGCTATATACTTTCATGACTGATTCGATCAATACAGTACGGAAAAACATAAAAGCGCGGGTCGCATCCACATAACTCAGGTTGTAGCGTCGCGCGCGGGAGGCATACTCGTAGCCAACCGCAAAGGCTTCGGAGGCCGCCTCTTCGCTATTGGAAACCAGGTAGTTCATCAATCCCTGAAAAAGTGAGCGGGAACCCAGCCGATACTGGCTGCGGGCTTCCTCATCCAGTTTTTGATACCAGGTTTCGGCTTCCAGTCGTCCTTCGGTGACCTGCATGCGCACGTTGCGGATCGCGGACTGCATCATATCTTCCGGATGGACTGTGCGTACTTCACGGGCGGTCTGGGCCCAGAGCAACACCTCGTTGTGTTTGTAGCGGCGATGCCCACCCTTGGTGCGATGCACGGGCAGCAGTCCTTTATCGGACCAAAGCCTGACGGTGCTGGGATGTACACCCAGCAATTCGGCCGCCGCGCTCAGGGAAAGCCATTCGCGCATGAATTCACTCCGCCGCCAGGGCAATCTTTTCCGCAAAGGATGGTTCAACGGCCTGCTTTTTGAAGGCAGCCACGTCGATGCGTGCCAGCATCACTGCCGCGATCGCCAGCATGGCAGCCTCGATCCCAAATACGACCATATATCCGCTCAAAGGCAGACCCGTCGCCTGCGTAACCCCATCACGCACGATCCCGCCGAGAACAGATCCCGTCAACCTGCTCATGGCGTTGGAGAAACCCCAGGCGCCAATGTACAACCCCACGTTGCCGGCAACAGTCAGATCGAACATCAACGAGAGGTTGGCTACGGTGGAAAGGCCTGTGCCGATGCCGAGCAGGGTCACGCCGGCATAGAAGGTTCCTAAGCTATGGAAGAACCCGCTCACCACGATCACCACAAATCCCGCCAACGCGCCCAGATTGCCAGCCTGTGCCACGATGCGCTTATGCACGCGTCCTTCCAACGCGCCGGCAATGATGATGGCAACGAGGACAAAAGTGCCCCACAATGAAGTAATACGCGTGGTCTGTGTGACAGTCATGTCAAATGCCTCGGCAGCGAAAGGTTCGAGCAGGACATCCTGACCGAGGATAGCGGCCAGCAGGAGCAGCAGATAAAGGAAGAAGAGTCTTGCCACCGGATTGTCCATGATGGCGGCGGTCATCTCTTTGACGGTATAGGCTTCGGCGTGGGCTTGCGCGGAGTCCGCTTGGGAACGCGGTTCCAACCGGATGAGGCCGAGCAGGCCGAGGACCAGAGCAGACGCGCCTACAGTCTCGAAAGCACGCAGCATGGCCTCTGGCGTGTATGGATCCACCATGCGGCTGATGCCGATGGCTGTCCCAATAATGCTGACGATCATCATGAACCACATAGTTGCGATGGTCTTGCCGCGTCCGTTTTCACCGGAGAGTTCGGTTGCCAGCGAGAGATAGGAAACGCTGGATAGGTTGAAGCCCATCCCCCAGGCGCCAAACGCCAGGAGGCCAGCAAGGATTCCCAAGCCCAGATTTTCCGCCATCAAGAAGGCTGCTTGCGGAGAGACTACTACACCGATGACACACAGCGTCAATCCAGCGAGGATATACGGCGTACGCCGCAGGCCTAAAATGGGATGCCTGTCGGAATAGGAGCCAATCGCCACCTGGATGGGGGAAAACAGGTAGGGCAGGGAAGCCAACAGGGCAACCAGCGTGGCTGAGATGGCCAGTTCCTTGATCATCACGCGGTTGAGCGTGCTATTGATGGGCACGAGCGTCATGGCGACCGCGACGTGGATCAGGCCGAGTTGAATACGTTTACGGAACATGGATAAACCTTGTAAAGGCTTCAAGTCTTTGCAAGAAACCTAACCTATGAAGGCGTTGGAAAGAACTCTGCAAGGATTATTTTATGGAGGGATGGGAATGCGTCAATGTAGATTTGCGTAGAATTTTATCAGGGATTGATAAGAGTGTCTTAAAAGAAATCAGCCCTGGAACGTACGCCCCAACATCCCAGGGCTGACCACGTGGGGTCCCTACGGTGCCCTCCCACATGCCGCACGGCTGCATTGCTGGATTTGGTTCTTCGATTGCTTTCAAGCGACCAAATCGATTGTTTCAGGATTTACGCAGTTGAGCAGGAGACTGCGTAAGTTCTATGTTTAATCATTTAGTTGCCCCATGTGGTTAGAAAGGGTTTAGGAAATTCAGCATGGCCGAACGATGAAAAAATCAGGCTACTATAATACCCACGGTCGAAAATTGCGCATCCCTGCTCGTAAAAAAGCGCAATTTTCAACCGACCTGGGTATACAAGCCAGTTCCTGGCCTACAGAAATTATCAGTAAATCACGAAATGGTTGGGAGAAGCCCGAAAACAGGGATGTGGAGCGGGCGCACACCCACTTCACACCCCTGTTCTCGGATATTCTTTCAACTATCTTGAAGTAATGATCATTTTTTGGTCAAATCTTGCGCGGTCTGCAATATCTCGTGGGCCGAACGCAGCGTACCTTCGCCGACCTGTCCCAACATCTGGGCCAGTTCAAGCAGGCGCGCCTCCCCGGTCAGCGGCTCAACCCGCGTCAGCGTGCGATTGTCTTTCAGAAATTTTTGTACCTGATAATGCTGGTCGCCGAAAGCGGCCAGCTGAGGCAGGTGTGTGACACAAAAGACCTGGTGATTGCGGGCCAGGTTCCAGAGCTTGTGGCCAACGGTCAGGCCGACACGCCCGCCGATGCCCTGGTCGATCTCGTCGAAGATCAGGCTGGGGATTTCGTCCGCGCGGGCCAGTACGTTCTTCAGGGCCAGCATCAGGCGCGAGGTCTCCCCGCCGGAAGCAATCTTAGCCAGCGGTTTCAGCCCCTCGCCGGGGTTGGGCGCCACCAGGAATTCCACCCGGTCGTAGCCGTTGTGATCGAACGCCAGGCGTTTGTCCGCTTCCACCGGGATGCCCTCCGGGTCGCCCCTGGTCTGGAAGTCCACCGAGAATTTCGCTTCTGCCATACGCAGGTCGTTCAGCTCAGCCTCGATGCCTTGGCCAAGCGCAGCGGCAGCCTGCTGGCGTTTTTGGGAGAGCGCGCCGCCTCGTTCGGCCAATTCCTTGAGCAAAGCAGTCTCTTCTGTTTCGAGTTCCCCAATGCGTTCCGAAGCGTGGCTGATATGCTCCAATTGTTTGCGGGCATCCTCGCCTGAAGCAATCACCTTCTCGATCGAGCCGCCATATTTGCGCGTCAGGCTGTGGATCAGATCTAACCGCTCCTCGACTTCCTCCAGCCGCTTGGGATTGAATTCGATCTCTTCGAGATAATGACGCAGATGACGGACGAGGTCCGCCAGCGTCTCTTCCAGACCGGTGGCCTGCTCAGATAAGCCCGCGCGCTGCGGGTCGATTTTGGCCAGCCCCAGCATAGCCTGGGCAGCCTGGCCGACCAGGTCGCTGGCGGCAGGTGATTCGGGCGTGCCCTCGTCCAATGCAGTCAGGGCCAGCTGGGCATATTCTGCCAGCGATTCGGCATTGGCTAACCGGTCGCGTTCCTGCTTCAACTCTGTATCCTCGCCGGGTTTAAGTTGCGCGGCTTCGATTTCCTCGGCCTGATAAGTCAGGAACTCGACGCGGCGCTCGGCATCCGCCTGGGCCTGGCGCAGTTCCTTCAATTCGCGGCGCACGGCTAGCAGCTTGTGGTAGCTTTGACGGTAATCGCCCAGGGCGTTGCTTACGTCCGCGTAACGGTCGAGCAGGCCCAGGTGCGCGCGCGTATCGAGCAGGGACAGGTGCTCCGATTGACCGTGGATATCTACCAGCAACGCTCCCAACTCCTTGAGCAGGGACACGTTCACCGTCCGGCCGTTGACGCGCGCGATGCTGCGCCCTTCACGACGCACCTCGCGCGTCAGGGTGACGTATTTTTCATCGTCCAGCAATTCTTCCCGTTTCAGGATCTCGTGCAGCGCTTCTTTTTCCGGACCCTGCAGGCTGAATACGCCTTCGACGAAGGCGTATTCAGCCTCCGTGCGGATAAGGGTGGTCTCGGCGCGCCCGCCGATCAACATGGTGACCGCATCGAGGATGATCGACTTGCCCGCGCCGGTCTCGCCGGTCAGGATGATCAGGCCGGGGCCGAACTTGAGTTCGAGCTTATCGATGATGGCAAAGTTTTGGATGTGAAGTTCGCAAAGCATAAGCTATCTGGAAAATTGGAAGCCGGAGATGCGCGCATAAACGGTCGGCGTAGCCGTGAAAAGATAGATACCCTGCCAGATAATGGCAAAGAAATTGCCCGTGAGCAACAGAAAAAGGATGACCGGTATCGCACCGGCAACCACGCCCACCGCGGCCAGCCAGAACAACTGTTTGGAGCGCCGTTTGCGTAGCGCCGCTTGAGTCGTATTGGCGATGAACACGCCCGCCGCGCCCGCAATTGCAAAGGAGATGAACCACATGAAAAAACCAACAAAGCCAGAAATGACCAGTAAAAGGATACTGGCCAGGAGCGAGAGGACAGCAGTGGTTCCGAACCCGATAAAGTAATCGTACCATTCGGCCGTGTCAAAGATCTTTTGCTGTTCACGGACACATTCCTTGCAGCGGTAGCCGGTCGGCGTGCGGACAGCGCATTGTGCGCAAATCGGTCGTTCGCAGCGGTTGCAGCGCAGACCGGTCTCCCGGTCAGGATGGACGTAACAGTACAGGGTTGTGGTTTCTTCGGTCATCGAGGCAATCCTATGGCAGGGTTTTGATTCATGTGGGCAGTCAGGTTTCGATAGAAGTAGCCTGGGTCTCCAAAACGGACGAATTTGGCGGTATATCCTGCGGCACGGATGTCCACCCGGTCGTCTTCGGCCAGGCCGGTCGGGACTGCCCCATCCACGCTGAGGACGGTATTTTCGCTTTTCACGTGGATGCTGACAGAGGAGCCCTCCGCCAGCACCACCGCCCGGTCTACGGATAGATGCGGCGCGATCGGGACGATCAGGATGTTGCGCAATTCCGGCGGCAGGATCGGTCCCCCGGCGGCCAACGCATAGGCGGTGGAACCGGTTGGCGTGGCTGCGATCAAACCGTCGGCGATGTAGGTGGTCAGCAGATGACCGTCGGCGCTGGCGGCCAATTTGACAGGTCGCAGGTACTGTCCGCGACCGACGACGGCTTCATTGAGCGCCTGCCAGGAGCCAATCATCTCCCCGGCGCGGAGGTGCTCCACCTGCAGCATCATGCGGTTTTCGATCCAAGCTTCGCCTTTGAACAGGCGCTCGAACATCTCATGCCACTCATTCTGCTGCACCTGGATCAGGAAGCCCAATCGTCCCAGGTTGATGCCCAGAATGGGGATTCCCAATGGGGCGCATAGGTGACCAGCCCGCAACATGGTGCCGTCGCCTCCCACAGCGATGAGCAGGTCGAAGTCCATGTTTTTGATGCGTTTGCGCAGGTTTTCCTCGATCAATGACCCGCAGGGGGCTTCTAATCCTTTTTGATTTAAATATGCAGCAATAACTTCCGCTTCTGCGAAGGCAGCCGGCATTTTGGGGTAAGCGGTGACAACCGGGCGCTGCGGGAGGAAGGGGTCGGACATAATGAATGAATTATACCCTCCCTCACCCTGCCCCTCTTCCAGCAGGAAAGGAGGTTTTTTAGGATTTGCCGTGAAGGAGGCCGGATTGGGGGTGCGAGCGTGCGTATGCAC
>DAOTXM010000383.1:0-3399 GCA_034435215.1 Anaerolineales bacterium | reverse complement strand
TGCTCCACTCATCCACCTGCTTGATGACTACGCGCTCGAGCTTGGCAGGTTCGCGCCAGTAATCGTCATTGCGGACCATGACGATCTCTTCACCAGGAGTCCAGTGATCGAACTTGAAGGGACCGGTGCCCATGGCGATCGCGTTGAGCGGGTTCTCCTCAGGCGGGATGGCGTAGAAGTTCTGCCAAGTATCGCAGGAGCCATCCCAGCCACCGTTCTCAGCCACCCAGGCCGGATCCATGACCGAGCTCCAGTAACCAGCAATGGTAACCAGGAAAGGACCCCAGGGCTGCGCCAGCGTCATGGTGACGGTGCCAGCAGCGTCATCAGCGGCGACCTTGGCATAGGCATCTTCGCAAACGCCCTTGAGGATCGCGGGATCAACAGCCTTCATGGCCTCGATGTCATCATACAGCGCAAACGGAAGTGAATTGTATTCGGTCTCATCGATGCCATCCGCCAGCGCCTCAACGCCAGACAATTGAGCTAACTCAACTGCCTCGGCGATATCAATCGTGCCAACGCCATAGAAGGGTTCGAAGACCAGGAACTGCGGTGAGTTCGTACCACCCTGCAAGAGACCGCGCACGAACGAGTAGGCCACATCCGAGGCCTTCATCTCGTTGCTGTTGTGGAACTTCACACCGGAGCGCATCTTGAAGGTGTAGGTCTTGCCGTCCGCAGAGACTTCCCAGGATTCAGCCAGCAGCGGCACAAGTACGGATTCGTAGTTGCCGTCGTAGGTAACCAGGGTCTCGTAGACGTTCTGCAGGATTTCGCCGCCGGCCGTCTCGTAGTCGAAGGCTGGATCGAGGCTGTCGGGTTCACCGAAGGTAACATAGGTGAAGGTCGTCGGATCCTTGGATTTCATGCCTGCTGCGGGTTCAGCCGGTGCTGCGGGTTCAGCAGGTGCAGCGGGTTCAGCCGGTGCTGCGGGTTCAGCGGGCGCAGCGGGCTCCTCTGCAGGAGCGCCACCGCAGGCTGCAAGAGCCATGCTCAGGACAACCAGCAAGCTCAACAAAGTAAACAGTTTACGCATCTTTCTTCTCCTCACATTTTAGTAGAGTTTTGGATACAACATGCGGACAAAAGTCGATTGAAATATCTTTACGGGCTACCACCTCCTTTACAAGTTATTACATGAATCTTTCCGCGAAATGACAGGCTACAAAATGATCCGGCATGATCTCACGGAAGGCAGGTCGCTCTTCTGCACAGATTGCTTCCGCAATCGGGCAGCGCGTGCGGAAACGGCAACCCGAAGGCGGATTTACGGGAGAGGGCACATCCCCCTCGAGGATGACACGCTTGCGTTTGGCATCTGCAACGGGGTCCGGGATGGGCACCGCAGAGAGCAATGCCTGGGTATAGGGGTGCAGGGGCGTGTTATAAAGAGCATCCCGGTCGGCCAGTTCCACGATCACCCCCAAATACATGACCGCCACACGGTTGCTGATATGACGTACCATGGAAAGATCGTGGGCAATGAATAAATATGTGAGGTTGAACTGTTCTTGCAGTTCCTCAAGTAGGTTGACCACCTGCGCCTGGATCGATACATCCAAAGCGGAGATGGGCTCGTCGCAGATAATGAAAGAGGGTTGCAAAGCCAGGGCGCGCGCCACACCGATGCGCTGGCGCTGCCCGCCGGAAAATTCGTGCGGATAACGGTTCACAAAAGAGGGCTCCATTTTGACCAGCCTGAGCAGGTGTTCTACACGTTCCTGAATTTCCTTGGCATTGGAAACGTTGTGCACCATCAAGGGTTCGCCAATGATATCTCCCACGCTCATACGCGGATTCAGGCTGGCATACGGATCCTGGAAGATCATTTGCATCTTGCGCCGCATCCCGCGCAATTCCTCGCCCTTCAGGTGAACTAAGTCCACCCCGTCAAAATGGACCGAACCAGCGGTTGGTTTGTACAATTGCAAAATCGTACGTCCTGTGGTCGATTTCCCGCAACCGGACTCGCCTACCAAGCCCAAGGTTTCACCACGTTTTATCGAAAACGAAACCCCATCCACCGCATGCACCGCACCCACCTGGCGGCGGATCACTCCCTTATAAATCGGGAAGTGCATTTTCAGATCTTCAATGGTCAGCAAAATATCGTTGTTGGTGCTCATGAACGGCTTCTCCCGGTCTCAGTATCGACCCAACAGGCTACCCCGTGCTCTGGAGCCACCTCCAACAGGGGCGGATTTTCATTCCAACAACGATCGATCGCGAATTTACAACGCGGCGCAAACGGGCAGACAGTCGGTTTTTGATATAGCACAGGGGGTAAGCCCTCAATGGAAGCCAATTTTTGATGACCTTTTTCGTCGACACGTGGCAGACTGGCCAGCAGGCTCATCGTGTAAGGATGCTGTGGATTTGCATATAGCTCTTTGACCTCTGCCTCTTCGATGATAAAACCACCGTACATCACGATCACACGTTGCGCAATGCCGGCCACCACGCCCAGGTCATGTGTAATCCAGATGATCGCCATGCCCAGTTCGTCACGCAGCCGTTTCACCAGTTCCACAATCTGAGCCTGGATGGTTACATCCAACGCTGTCGTTGGTTCATCGGCAATCAAAATTTGCGGATTACAGGAAAGCGCCATGGCAATCATCACGCGTTGGCGCATCCCTCCCGAATATTGGTGAGGATAATCTCCAAGCCGATCTTTCGCATTCGGAATTCCCACCATGCTCAAAAGTTCCGCAGCGCGCGCTTCAGCCTGTTTCTTGTTCATACCAAGATGCAGCATGAGCGGTTCTGTGAGTTGACGGCCGATCGTCAACACAGGGTTCAGCGAGGTCATGGGATCTTGAAAAATCATGCTGATCTGCGCGCCGCGCACATGCCTAAGTCCTTCACTGGGCATTTTGAGCAGGTCCTGCCCGAAGAAGAACGCTTTCCCCTCTGTTACTTTTCCAGGTGGTGAGGGGATCAGACCAAGCACAGAGAGCATCGTTACACTCTTGCCGCAACCACTCTCACCGACAACTCCTAAGGTCTCTCCCTCCTTCAATCCGAAGGAAACACCATTAACTGCATGGACAATACCATCCGGGGTCTTGAATTGTGTTGCAAGCCCCTGAACGTCTAATAAGAGATCAGGCATCCACGAAGCGTCCTTTTCTTTATTGAATTGAAAATCACAAGCTACTCGTTTTGTGCGGTACGAGGTATTTCTTTTAGTGCGGAGTGAATTAAATTATACCCAATTCTACAAGGTCGTCAACAGCACTCCAAGCGCAGGGTATTCGTCGGTAAGTCGTAGAGTAAAAAAACAGTTCTCCAGTAGGGTTAAATATAGTACCACAGTATTGTTCTTGAAGGTACTCCAGTATGGTTTGTGTGCACGCAAAACATGTTAGGGACAAGCCGCGAAAATGGGTGGGA
>DAOTXM010000382.1:0-2322 GCA_034435215.1 Anaerolineales bacterium | reverse complement strand
CCACGCCCCCTCGCGATACGCACGCGGGACGGTATCCAGCGCGTCTTCGGCCACGGAGACGACTGTCGGCACGGCAATGCCACCCAATAGTAGGGAGCCGGTCAGGGCGGTCAGGCCGGTTGGCAGGTTCAGAAAGACGCGCAGCCAGGGAGAGAATACCAGGATGCCAAGAAATCCAAGCACGACCGAGGGCAACCCGCCCAGCAATTCCACCAATGGCTTGAGAATTTCGCGCATCCAGCGAGGTGAAATCTCAGCAATATAGACTGCGGTTCCAATCCCAAAGGGGATGGCAACCAGCGCCGCGCCAGCCGTCACGATCAACGAACCGGTGATGAGCGGCAGGATGCCGAAATAATCCTCGATGGGGTACCAGCGGTCGCTGAAAAGGCTGGAGAGCGGCACTTCCCCCAGGGTGGGCAAGCCTTCGCGCAGCAGGAAGAAAAAGATCAGGGCGACGAAAACAATGGCCGAATAGCCGGAGGCTTTGATGGCCCGTGTGATGACAAATTCCTGCCAGGTCAGTTCAGATTTCATGCTCGATAAAATCAGGGAAGATAAAGCAAGATGGGGACAAATCCCAATTCGACAACGATGTCCTGGGCTTCGGTCGAGAGGATCCAGTCGAGATAGTCCTTGACAGCTCCGCTCGGCTCCCCGGCTGTGTACATATACAGGTCGCGTGCAATGGGATAACTCTTGTCATTGACCGTGCTGATCATGGGCAGGACGTAAGGCTCGTTCTCCGCCTCGGCAATCGCAATTACTTTCAAATCGTCGGGCACGTATCCCAGCCCGTCATAACCGATCGCATTGGGGTTCTGGCGCACCTCGGCGATGATACCTTCCGAAGATGGCAGCAACAGGGTGTCTCGTGAGAACAGGGTGTCGTCGTCTGCGTTTCCCAGACGCAGTACGGTTTCCAGGAAATAGACGTGGGTGCCCGAATTGGTCTCCCGCGATAACTTGACGATTGGTCGATCCTCGCCGCCAACATCTTGCCAGTTGGAAATCTTCCCGCTGTAAATGTCGGAGATTTGCCTCAAGGTCAATTGCGATACGGGATTCTCCGGATTGACAATAACAGCAATCGCATCGCGGGCAATGATATGTTCGACCGGATCGACACCTTTGGATTGCGCCTCCGTGATCTCTTCTTCCTTGATCCGGCGGGAAGCATTGGCAATGTCCACTGTCCCGTTGATCAGCGCAGCGATCCCGGTCCCGGACCCGCCGCCTGTTACCGAGATGCGAACATCAGCGTGTTCCGCCTGGTAATGCTCAGCCCAAGCCAGCGCCAGGTTGACGATGGTGTCGGAACCTTTATTCTCTATGTAAGCGGTCGCTTGAGGGGAAGATTGAGCGGATACAGTTGAAGTGCAGGAAACACTCAGGAGGCTCAGGACAAGCAAAAGTCCGGATAGAAGCGGGAACGGTTTCATCGTTTAAATTATATCCCATGTCCAATGATGATAAAATCGAACCCATGGTTGCCCCCGTTTTTTCCGTCGAACACCTGGATTTCTATTATGGGTCTTCGAAGGCGCTCTCGAATATCAGCCTGGACATTATGCCCCACCAGGTAACTGCGCTCATTGGACCATCGGGCTGCGGGAAATCCACATTCTTGCGTTGTCTGAATCGGATGAACGATACAATTGGGGGAACACGGGTAGAAGGCAAAATCCTGCTCAATGGCGAGGATATTTACCGGCAGGATATGGATGTGGTAACGCTGCGCCAGAGAGTCGGCATGGTGTTCCAGAAACCGAACCCGTTTCCGCAATCGATATTCGATAATGTGGCCTTTGGGCCACGCGTACTGGGAATGGCGGGTAGGAAATCGGATTTAGATGAAACGATTGAACGGAGCCTGCGACAGGCTGCCTTGTGGGATGAGGTTAAAGATATCCTGGGTGAGAACGCGTTAAGCCTCTCTTTGGGCCAGCAACAACGACTCTGCATCGCGCGCGTAGTGGCTGTGCATCCGGAAGTCATCTTGATGGATGAGTCCACGTCTGCGCTAGATCCAATTGCTACGTTGCAAGTCGAGGAGTTGATCGCCGACCTGAAAAGGAATTACACAGTGGTCATCGTGACCCATAATATGCAGCAGGCGGCGCGCATCTCGGATATGACCGGGTTGTTCTGGTTGGGGGAACTGGTGGAATTTTCGCCCACCGATGAAATGTTCACACGTCCCAGGCAGGAATTGACCGAGTCGTATATCACCGGCCGTATGGGGTAAACCCAATTTCCCCTCTTTTTGTGAAGATACCAAAATTGGTTCTTTAGGATTTGCCGTGAAAGGGGCCGGGTTTT
>DAOTXM010000381.1:0-4653 GCA_034435215.1 Anaerolineales bacterium | reverse complement strand
GGAAGTTCGCTGGCGGCGCTGATCAATGCAGGTTGTTGATGTTTGGTATTTTTTCTGAACATGCGCCTATTGTATTAAACTTTTGCCCTTTTGAGGAGGGCAGGAGAACCCTTTTTGCAGTGGAGTCATAGGTTTTGAAACCAAAACTCGCTGATATTTTAGAACATGTAGCTTTCTGCAGATCAATTTTGCTCCTTGACAGAAGACAGAAGCGCTTAACTTGTGAGCGATGCCCTATCGTAAATAAATACGAATCTCTAACAGTCGAAAATGGAACATCCTGAACCCACTATTTATTTTGGCCGGGCTCGGAAACATTATGGTCGATTGCAATTGGTTTTGAATCATGGGAACCCATGCGATGACTTGCTAGTTCTACAAGATCATCAAAAGTCAAGGCATCTTGGGGAAAGGATGCAGCACCCCACGCTATACTTGCATCCACTTTTTCGCTGACAGACTTGTAGATCCGTTCAGCGAGAACAGTTGATTTTTGGTAGTCTGTCTCAGGACATAGCAAAATAAATCGATCGAACTGATCACTAAACACCATATCGGTCTGCCTGGCAAACTCATTGATAATTTGTCCCGTCTTCGCTAGTGTAAACCGTCTGAGCAAATCCCGCTGAATGGTTTCGTTTCGATGCAAATTATCTTTGCGGTCATTGAACTCAA
This sequence comes from Anaerolineales bacterium, assembly GCA_034435215.1. Lineage (GTDB taxonomy): Bacteria > Chloroflexota > Anaerolineae > Anaerolineales > Villigracilaceae > JAABUE01. The sequence continues at coordinate 3,978 of DAOTXM010000381.1, read as the reverse complement.
GCTTTAGAACCAACGCAGTGAAAGGTCGTTTATAGCGTCGACTTCGTGTCACCTCGGTATTGATAAGGTCTCTATTTGCTTTGATATTAAGCGTCCGGTTTGGATAAGCACTGACAGACAAGCCTCGCACCAGGGCGTCAATTTGTTGTACCTGCCTGCCAACGAAATAGGAAAGTCCGGCTGAAATTTCAATCAACAAGAATTGAACCCCAAGTTCTTGGGCATTTCTTGGGATCGGCAAAAAACGGAAATAATAAATCCAGACTAAGACATAAATAACAGCCCATGCTATTAAATAAAAATAAATAGATATTCTCGAGGGAATCAGAATCCCACCAAATGCAGCTAACGTGAGCATAATAAAAAATGCGGGATGAAAATTAAGCACATTCTCTTCAAATAGTTCGACGCTTGATATACCAAATATGATGATCAAGAAAGCTATAAGCAAAAACACGGAGTTGCGCAAATCAGTCATCTAGGCTGCCTCAACAAATCGGGGGTTTTACGGAATCTAAATATTTTACAAAAGGGCCACAGCTCATTATTAAACATGCACGTAAGTGTGCACGCAAAACATGTCAGGGACAACCTGTGAAAATGGGTGGGTGCGCGAAGCACGCCCACCCATTTTCGCGTACTTTCTGACAACCTTTGCGTGCACACGCACGTAATCTGTTTTAGCTGCTGTGCATGAGTTGTAAGGTGATAATCTCATATCGAATAATCTACCTCCCAATAGGTTAGCTTTTCCCAGATCACTCACAATTTTATTCGATTGCTTCACAATTGAACTATTTACACAGAACTCCCCAATAGGGAGTGTTTATCCCTTGACGATAATTCAAAGCAAAAGTTAATTAACAAAGATTAATATCGATAACGTTTTTGGTAAGTGCATCACCTACAAGTTAAGGTTTTTTTGAGCATGTCAAGGGCATTTTCGGGTAGATTTTGGGCGACTCTGGTTCTTTGTAGCAGGAAATTGAGCGCTGGCAGGTTGGTTGCCCAGTCAAGTATAGACCGAATGGTCAATGGCGAGCCTGAATTTTTTGAAAATTCAGATCCTACCATGCCAAATGGAGACCAATTCAGATATTATCATCAAGCAAAGTTTCTCTACTGCTCGAGAATCATTCTTTTTGCCTATTGCAATTGGATATATTCTAGCACATCTTGCTCAATTAGTGCACAATAGCGGCAGCAATTCTCAATGTGAGAATTGCTGCAATAGCGTTGCTAGCATTTCTCATAGCCGGTCGGAGAGTAATTAAGAACTGCTCTTTTGCTCTGCTGGATTGCCAAATCCAGCGGTTTACAATGTAATTTTGCCCAGTTCCGTGAGGCAAGTTTCCTCCTCACCGACCAACTGCTAGATAACGAGTAGCTGTAAGAAACTTGTTGCTTAAAAACGTCAATTTGACGTGGAAATTCCTAACCTGTCCATTGAGAAATGACTGAAATTGTGTATGGTGTAATTATCAAACTAAGGAAGTAAAAATGAGTGATTTATATAACTTAAAACCTTCCGGCATCATGGTGTACAGCACCGTGTGGTGCCCGGATTGCAAACGTGCCAAGCAATTTTTTGGCGAGCAGCGAGTTGCGTATACCAATGTAGATATCGAACAAAACCAAAAGGCGTTGACCTTTGTTGAGAAAGTCAACAACGGCATGCGCATCATTCCGACCATCATCTTCCCAGACGGGGAGATTTTGGTAGAACCGTCCAATGCTGAGTTGGCAAGGAAACTGGGCCTGACGACCAAGGCGCAATTCAAGTATTATGACGTGATCGTGATCGGCAGCGGTCCGGCCGGGTTGACAGCCGCGCTGTACCTGGCGCGCGAGGGCAAGCAGACTTTGGTGATCGAAAGAGCCGGGTTGGGCGGTCAGGCTGGCATGACTCAGAACATCGAGAACTTCCCGGGATTCGACGAGGGCATTACTGGCGCAGAGTTTGCCGAGCGATTAGGGCGCCAGGCGCGCAAGTTCGGCGTGGAAATTTTACAGGCGCAGGAAGTGAAAGACATCAGCCGCAAAGGTCAATATTTGTGTGTGGAAACTGGCGGCGGCGAATCGTATGGCGGCAAGGCTGTACTTCTGGCAACCGGCGCCAGTTACCGCCGTCTGGGTATCCCCGGCGAAGATGATTTAATAGGCATCAACGTTCATTTTTGTGCCACCTGTGACGGGGCATTCTACAAAGACAAGAAAGTGCTGGTCATCGGCGGCGGCAACAGCGGTTTCGAAGAAGGATTATTCCTGACCAACTTTGCAAGACAAGTCGATATTGTCGAGTTCATGCCGGAAGTAAAAGCCAGTCAGATTCTGCGGGAAAAGGTAGCCTTTATGGAAAACATGAAGGTGACTGTCAACCACGCCGTGAAAGAATTACGAGGCAAGCACAGGCTGGAGGCGGTCATCGTCGAGGACCGCGCGACAGGCGAAATCAAGGAATGGCAATATGATGGGATCTTTGTCTTTATCGGCCTGACCCCCAACAGCACACTACTCAAAAGTAAAGCCGACCTCGACAGGTGGGGGTTTGTCGAGACCAGGTACATGCAATCCAGCATGGAGGGCGTATTTGCCGCCGGGGATGTGCGTTCCGGTTCGACCAAACAAGCTGCTTCCGCTGCCGGGGAGGGAGCCAGTGCGGCCATCGCAATCCGGGAGTATCTCAACAGCATCGGCGGATAACGGATTAATGTCGTTCGATTTATAGAAGTTTGTCAATATCGCCCGCACGAATTCTATGCCATAATTCCAACATCCATATATTGGAGAGCTTATGTCTGCCGATCTTTACTCGTTGAATCCAACACAAATCGTGATGTATGCGGTGGAATGGTGCCCCGATTGCCGCCGAGCGAAATTTTTCTTCAAACGCCACAATATCGACTATCTGGAAGTGGACGTCAGCAAAGACAAAAACGCCGAGGAATTTGTAAAAAAACTCAACAACGGCAATCGCTCTGTACCGACCATTATCCTTCCCGACGGATCCATGCTGGTGGAACCTTCCACGCAGGAACTGGAAAAGAAATTCAATCGAAGCTGAATGGTGATATTACCTTTATAAATCGACTGTCACAACCAGAGTGACAGTCGATTGCTTTACAAGATCATCCTGATTCCCATAACCACCAATAATACCAGGACCACCTGCCGGAACTTGACAGGGTCAAGCCAGCGGTCAAGGTTCAAACCGGCCATCAATCCGATGGCAATAAAGGGAATTGCCCACCAGAACAAGCGCCAGACCTGGGAGGTTAGATTCCCATTCAAGGCGTGACTGGCGACGACTGCCACACTGCTGACAACAAAGTAGCCTTGCAGATTGCTTTTGAACACTTCCGGCGTCCAGCGGCGGCAGTCCGCATAGAGAATCACTGGTGGACCGGAGGTGTTATAAGCGCCACCCAACAATCCTCCGAACAGGCCTGCCAGATAGGGCCAAAATGGACGATCGAGACGCGGCAGTTTCATTCCAAGCAGTGCGTACATAGCATACCCGGCAATCACCACGCCCAGGACAGGTAGAGTAATCTTTTCGTCCACATTGGACAAAAAATACACCCCTAGGGGTGTCCCGATCAGGGCAGCGAGTACAATCCGCCAGATGGCGCGAACATCCAGTGACTGGTGGTAACGCACGACCAGCGTGGTTTCCAGCGCCAAGGCCACCATGGCAACCAACGGTGTGGCAACCCGGACATCGATCAAAGCCGGCAGAAGCGCCATAGCGACGAGAGCGGATCCAAACCCTGAGAGGCTCTGGGTAAAGACCGCCAGTAAAACAACCAACCCTACAAAAACCATTGTCATGTCCATAACCCCCGATTATAGCAACCTTGGCCTATAATATAAACATCTCAATGACTGCTACCATGTGGGAATTGCAAATCCATTTTATCGATACGCCGAAAGGAGTCACATGCTGGATCGAGCGGATGTTGTCATTTGTGGAGCCGG
>DAOTXM010000380.1:0-6318 GCA_034435215.1 Anaerolineales bacterium | reverse complement strand
AGTCTTCCCTGCGCGCCCGTGGCCTGACCAGCCAGCGCCTGTACTATATCGCCGAGCGAGCCCTGCACCATTTCCAGCCGGGCGGCCAGTTGTTCCCTGGTCTGGACGAACCCACTCTCTTTCTCGAAGAAACCTTGCCGCTCATGCCAGCGCCTTCCCGCCAGGTGCTGCCGGTCGAGGACTCGGTCTGGATCGGGACGCATGCTCGGGATGGGCGCGACGTGCATTTCTCGTTCACGCGCGGTATGGATCCGGCCGTATCTCCGCCACCACATGCCACTACCCTGATCTTAGGGGAACCTGGTGCAGGGAAGACCACGCTCCTGCGTTGGGTGCTCTTGCAGAGACTCTTACAAGGTAGAACGGTCATTTCCATAGACCCGGAAGGCGAGAACAATCGCCTGTGCGAAGCCGTGGGCGGCAAGGTGGTGCCGGCAGGCATTCCCGAAGATGCAGACACTTGCCTGATTCATTCCCTGCAGGGCGAGAACCCGGCGGAACTATTGTTGGCTGTTCGTTTCCTGATGGCTGCCCTGGGGGGCGAGTCTGTACTGTCCCCCGGCGTGCAGGCTGCCCTGCACGAAGCGGTGAAGCGCAGGTGGGAGCGCAAGCCAGGGCCGATGACAATCGCCGAACTGGTCGAGACCTTGGGGACCGTCAACGCCCCGGAAGCGGCTGTGCCGCTGGCCTTGCTTCGCCCCTTCATGCGCGGCGGGCTCTTTGAAGGCTTCTTTGACAGACCCAAAGCTCTTCTTTCCCCACACTTCCCCGCCGGCCAGTGGTGGAACTTTGATCTGTCCTCTCTGCGCGAAGAGAACCGCGCCATTGTGCATGCGGTTTTGGCCTGGTTCCTTTATCACGCCGTCACGGTCGGCAAGCAGCCAATGGACATTTTCATCGACGAAGGCTGGCGTCTGCTCCGCAGCGGTCCATTCACCGACTTGCTGGATGAACTCGGCAGACGGGCACGCAAGCGCGGCGTGGGTGTGACCCTGATCACCCACCTGCCAGCCGATCTGATGAAGAATCCAACTTCGCTTTCGCTGGCCTCCACCGCTTTCATCGGTCGTCTGGGGCCGGACGAAGCTTACGCCTTCTTCCGTTCATTGGGCGTGCCGGAAGCCGAAGCCCGTAAGAACGCCGAGACGGTTTCGCGCCTGCCGCCGAGAGTCTTCCTGGCTGCCCCGTCCGGCGGGCGTGGGTCGCTTTTTCCGGTGCTGGTCACCATCCCGCAGGCCTGGCTGGCTTTCTGGAAACAACTGGGAGCCACCGGAGTGCTCAAATGATCCACCCACAAAGTGGGTACATGTGTACTCAATGTGGGTACGAGTTCGCTCCAGAATTGCAGGAGTGTCCTCTTTGCAATGGAGGCTGGCAGGGCTGGGAACTACTTTTTGCGCCCCTGCCGCTGGGTGATTTACGTAGCCAGGTCATGGGCTGGCTAGGGCAACTGCCTTTCCCGTCCATCCTGAAATGGTCTGCCTCTCCCAAAGGTATGCGTGTGCGCCTGTACGCCCCACCGCATACGGCGGATGGAGTCGTTGGGGCCTGGGCCGCCATGACCGGCCAGCATAGCCGCTGGAGAAAACTTGAGCACGTGGATCTGGCGCAAAGTGGCGTTTTCCTGCGCCCGGATATGAAACTCCCTTCCCTGACGGCCTCCGCCCCGGACAGCGATCCGTTGCTTGCCATTGGAAGCCGCCTGATCCAGGCTGCCCGCGATGGTGGGGATTCGCACATGCGTCTGTGGGTTCTGGGGAAAGAAGGCGCGCTGCAAGAGAAACTACGCGCGCTTTCAGCTTACTCGTACGGGACGGAAGGCGGCGTGGAGAACGATACCCCCAATCCCTGGGGTATGCGTCTTGCTATCTTGCGCGCTGGTTTGATCCTTGGTCTGCTTAGCGCTGGGATTAGCGCTGGGGCCTGGAACGCCGGCTGGCTTTCGGCGGTGGCCGGACTGCTGGTCACCCTGGCTGGTGGGATCCTCACCCTGGCTGCTGCCTGGGGTATGGTGGACTGGCTTTCGTGGCGATCCATCCCCAAGGATGTGCTCGAACGCCGCATCCAAGAGCCACTTTTGAGCGTGGCCATCTCCCTGTCACGACCAATGGACCTGCCCCTGCTGGCCGGGGAGCAAACCTGGTCATCCGTTGAACAGTCCTGGCCTGCTGCAAGAGGGATGGGCTTTCCGCTGCCGGCGGGCGAACTGGCTGGCCTGATCGCTCCACTGCAATTGGGTGAAGGCTCGGGACTGCTGGACCGGGCTGTCTGGCAGGACGTGCCCGCCCCGCCGCCTTCCCAGCCTCTATTGGAAGCGGGCTTCAAGGTCGGAATGAGCGTGGCCACCGGCGAGTGGGTCGGGATCGATCCGGACGGGCATGGTCTGGCCACCGGCGGCAGTCGCACCGGCAAGTCGTCCTTCACTTACGCCATGCTCAAGCAGTTGGTTGAACGCGGTGAGGACGCGCCCGGCATCTTCCTGGTCGACCCACACCTGTCTCTTGCAGATGCCTTCCTCGACCTGGTTGCGCAATTACCTGAAAAGGCAAGAGAAAAGGCAGTGGGACGCTTGCGAGTCATCACCCCGGACCGTCCGTATGTCGTGCCGTTGAACCTGCTGGCCGTGCCGGATTTCACCTGGGCCGGCAACGCCATCGTGCAGGTCGGGCGACGCATCTGGGACGACTACTGGGGGCCGCGCATGCAAGCTGCATTGCTGGGCCTGTTTCGATTAGCGCACGTCTGGAACCAGGCCCATCCCCATGACGGCCTGGGGCTCTTGCACGTGGTCTTCATGGCCTTCAACAGTAACTGGCGACACAAGGCGATGGCCAAACTGCCACCAGGCGAGCGCATGGGTTCGCTGGCGTTGGATGCGCTGCTCGGTCAGACCGGGGATGAGAACAAGTGGAGCCAGGGCTGGGTCACCGAAGTGATCAGCCCGGTGCTCTCCAAGGTTATGGCGCTGGAGATGTCGCCCTGGCTGTTCTCTGCCATGCACCAACCCGGTTTCGTGGACATGAGCGCCTGGGCGAAGGAACGCGCCTGGATTGTTTTGCGCCTGCCTTCGGGAGAGATGGGGCGCGAGGGCGCCAAACTGACCGCCAGCGTGATCTACAACGTCTTCGAGGCCGCCTTCCGCAAGGCCACCTTGGATGGACCGATCCCCTTCTACTTCATCGTGGATGAAGCTCAGGAGATCGGAAGCGGTATGCGCCTGGAAGCCATGCTTGCCGAGGGCGCCAAGTTCGGAGCGCGCATGTTCGTCATGGCGCAGTCGCTCTCCATGATGCGCAAGGTGGAGGGCTTCGAGCCGGTCGTGCAGGCCTTGTTAGCGAACACCTCCACGCAGGCCTTCTTCTCGCCCGACCCCGAAGACGCCGACCTGATCCGCGCCACGCTCAGTTCATCCATGCGCTACGGAAATATGACTTTTGACCTGCCCTCCCTGCAATATTGGTTGCGGGCGCGTCTGGGCGGGCAGTGGCAACCGCCAACTTTGACCAGGGTAGAGCCGCTGGCGCGCGCGGATAAGGGCAGGGTGGAAGCCCTGATCCAGGAAGTGATCGATCATCATCCCAGGGAGTATTTCCCTGAGGATAACTGGCAGGAGCGGGCAGTGCGGGTGCTGGAAGATAGCTTGCCGAAGTCATTGGCCGGCCTGCTGGATGAAATGTTGAGTGCCCGGCTGGAACGCCAGGATGCAGTTGTCCCCCAGCCGGAAGAAGCAGGGGATGCGGACCCGCGCAGGCTGGGGTGGACGAAAAAGGAGAAATGATGCAGGAATTCATTGAACAGATCGTGAAGGAGATCATCTCAGGCGCAGGCGAACTTGACCCTGTCCGGCGGCGTATGTTCCTCATCTGGTTGGAGAGTCACGCCAGCCAGGTGCGCTGTGCAGGAGAAGAAAGTTATGCAGAGTGCCTGGCTGAGAAGCTGGTTGCCTGGCTGGGAACGCTGGACGTGGCCGGGTGCTTGTTCGAGTATCGCCTGGTGATGGACGAGATCGAGTGGTGGCGTGGTCTGGAAGAGGCCGCTTTGAAGCGCATGGCAGGAGTAGGGCATGAATAATATGTCTTCTCTGATCTTCCTGGGGTTGTTGCTGGTTGCTCTGGCAGCCATGTTTACCTTGTGCTTCCACATCCATATTCTGCTGCCGGATTGCCAGCTTTGCATGGAAATCAAGCACGCCATTTGCCCGCTCTGGTGGGTGGCGCGATGAACAAGTTCCTGGTGGGCTTCCTGACCGGAGTTTTTGTGGGTGTAATGCTGGCGCCGATCTTTTCCCCGGAAGTGATCGCGCTGGCTGCCATCGTCCTGCTGGTCCTGGCCATTGTGTTGATGTACCTGTTTCACCGGGGCGTCATAGATTTCCAGGGATATGAGTGAGCCTGTCATGTTTTCGTTGAGAAAGCGTTTGATTCCACTTGGCTTGGTGCTTCTGTTTTTGTTGACGACCGCCTTTGGCAGCCTGCGACCGAACCTGGCCATCTCCCTGCCCGAGGGGCGCAACTATGACCAGGCCCACGATACCGGCTATATCGACTGGAATGGACCGGTCGGGTATGTGTATCTGACTCACCGAGATGACTCGTACCTGCCACCCGAGGAAGGCGGTACGTTCTGTGGCAGCGGTTGCGATGAATGGGTCACGCGCATTGGGGGCAACGGGACCGTGAGCGGTTCTTTTGCCGGGGAGGTGGGCCTGTTTGAGTTGATGGTCTCATTCACGCACGATGACTCAGCAGGGACGGCTACCCTGCGTGCCTGTTCTTCCTCCTATTCTGTGAACGTCTATACCGGTCCCGGAAATGGCCGGCCAGGCTTTCTCAGCCTGGCTTTGAGTGTGCCGGTTGGTTGTAGGAGTTGGTCCCTCTCCGCATCTGGTGGCTATGTGGATTTTCGCGCTGTGGATGTTTATTACACTTCCCCACCGCCTACGGCCACTCACACCTTCACGCCACTGCCTACTTTAACATTTACCCCAACTCAGACACCCACCGCTACGGCGACAGCGACATTCACGCCCACGCCTACCATGACCTTTACGCCTACTGCGACCAATACCCCTACAGCCACACCCACTCCCTTGCCACCGGTGGTAACCGGGCAGGTGATCTGCGATCTGTGGGGGGATGCAGGCTGGTGTAGAGGGAATGCTATTCTGGAACTGAGTGCCAGCGATCCGCAGGGCTATGCTGTGACCATCTCGGGGGATCTGGAAGGAACGCCGTTCACTTGTGGGGATATCTGTTCCTTGCCCTTGCCAGAAGGAGTGGGAGCAGCCGACTACGTGGCTACCTCCAGCAGCGGACGGACTACCAGTGGGTTATCGACCTGGAAGCGGGATGTTACGCCACCAGGGTTGAACTTGGTGGCACCGCCGGTGGATGGGAAGCAGGGTTGGTATGTGTCGGCACTGGATATTTCGGCTACCGCCAATGATGCGCATTCAGGTGTCTTGAGTGTACAGGCCAGCATGGACGAAGGGGTTAACTGGGAGCCGCTGCCGCTACACCTGGATGATGGCGTTTATCCGGTTGCGGTGCAAGCGCGTGATGTAGCAGGGAATGTGAGCACGACTACGGATGTGTTCCGGATCGACACAGTTCCACCGGTGTCGAACATCGAAGAGCCGGTGGAAGGAACGCTGGCGAGGGGAGCAGTGACGTTATCCGGGCAGGTGGAAGATGAAATATCCGGGCCGGCAGGAGGGGAGTTTTCCTTCGATGATGGCTTGACCTGGCAGCCCATTCCGGTTGCTGGGAATGGAACCTGGTCTTTCCGATGGGATACCCAGGGCTTGTCCAATGGTGCATACACCCTGCTCGTGCGAGGGATGGACGAAGCCGGGAACATGGACAGCCCTGGGCGCCTTGGTGTTTTGGTGGATAACCTTCCGCCTTCGGTTTCTTTGACTAAACGCTGGTGGATCTGGGAGACGGGCACGTTGAAAGTATCACCGAACACCTTCCCAATCGCGAATGTGCGGTTGAAGATCAGTGACCGGCAGAACCGCTGGCCGGCGGTGGTTGTAGAGTATGACTCGGAGGAAGTACCTGGTACGGTTTCCTGGGACCGGCGCTTTGCAAATGGGGTTCAGGCTCCCTCTGGGGAATACCAGGTGGATGTGGTCGCCTGTGATTTGCACGATCTGTGTGGCAGCGCCTCCGGGGTAATTGCAATCCCTGTTGTGGCGACCGGTACGCCAACCTTTACACCGAGGCCAACTTTGACGGCTACGGCGACTTTCACGGCAACAATGACGGCTACTGCGGTGATTGTTTCTCCTCCAGCAATTCCTATAACGCCTATGCC
>DAOTXM010000379.1:0-3800 GCA_034435215.1 Anaerolineales bacterium | reverse complement strand
TACAAGTTATAAAAAAGAGTTCCCGCCCACACGAGAGAGCTCGAATTCCTCGACTCAGTACACAACAGGAACCGTTCGGTTCCTGTTGTGTACTGGGAGTAAAAAAATGAATTCGAAATTCCTGCCGGTCATATGGGCGATGGCACGTAGGCCTCGACCCTGGCCCAAAGCTCGCGAATGTTGATCGGTTTCGACATATAGACATCGCAGCCGGCCTCCAGGGCTCTTTCCGCATCGCCTTTAAGCGCATTTGCCGTAACCGCTATGATCGGGATATAGGCCAACCCGGATTTGCTGCTCTTGCGTAAGCGCCGGGCCACTTCGTAACCGTCGATATCGGGCAGGTTGATATCCAACAAGATCAGATCGACCATGTTTCCTTCCGCCATCGAAATGCCGTCCACGCCGTTTGGAGCCTTGAGCAGTTTGTATCCGCGTGATTCGAGCGCACGTTGCACCAGCAACATGTTATCAGGATTATCCTCGATATATAAGATCGTGTTTCCCATAGCAACTTCCTTATGAACCAGACTTATCCTCGATGACTTGAATAAGCTGGTCAACGAATTTTCGTGGCGGCAAGGACGCCTTTTGGTATAACGCTTCGATATGGCCGTTCAACCGCTTTCGCTCTTCCGGGGTGATGTCCTTGGCGCTCACGACGACAATGGGAATATCGCGCGTGCGCGGGTCGAGACGCAGCTCTTCGACCAGGCCAAAGCCGTCGATGCCGGGCATCATTAAGTCTGTGACGATCAAGTCAGGCAACATCTGCCGGGCCTGCGACAGACCGTCCCAGCCGTCCTTGGCGATGAAGATGCGGTAATTCTTCCGCGCTTCCAGCAGGCGTCGAATGAGCATGGTCGCGTCTTCATTGTCGTCGATCAGCAACACGGTGGTGGCCTTTTCATCCAGGTTCTCCAACGCGGCCTGCAACCCCTCCTGAGGAGCGGGAGCCTGGCTGTCGCTCAACTCGACATCCACCGCGAACTGGTCCCCCAGCACGTGTTTCTCGACCGGGAAGGTATGGCCGGTGCAATTGACCACCACAAGCTCATCCTTGCTGATGCTCCCATTCTTGAGCATCTTCTCGAACCCGGCAAATGCCACTGCCGCAGCAGGCTCTACGGCCATGCCTTCCGATTTTGCCAACGTGCGCATGGCGTTGAACGCTTCTGCGTCTGTAACCGATTCCATCAGGCCGCCAAAACTCTGAATCAGATTCCACAGATAAGTATAGGACTTTCCGGGATCGCCAGTGGCCAGGATGATGATGCGGGTGTTGGGAATCACGGCCTCGGCAACATCCTTGCCTGCTTTGAAGGCCTGCACCATCGGCGCGCAGCCATCCGACTGGATGACTGCCAGTTTTGGAATGTGGCTGATCAGGCCCATGCTGTACAGTTCCTTGAAACCCTGATAGACGCCCAGCGGTCCCATACCTCCGCTGACCGCCTGGATATACCAATCCGGGGTGCGCCAGCCGAGTTGTTCGACGATCTCGTAGGCAATGGTTTTCATCGATTCGCGCGAGGGGATGGAACTTGCGCCTCGATCCAGGAACAGGCGTCGGCGCTCGGCAAATTGGGATGCGATCTGCTTGGTCTGGTCGTAGTTGCCACTGACCCGGATCACCTCCGCGCCGAACAGGGCGGTCTCGCGCAACTTTTCCTGCGGAACCAGGCTGGTCATAAAGCCCCACAACTTGATCCCGGCCCGCGCGCAGGCGGCGGCATACGCAACCGCTGCATTCCCCGTGGAAGCGATGACCGCTTCGCCGATGTTGTTTTCGACCATGGCCGCCACTGCGACCGCAGCCTGGCGATCTTTGAAGGAACTGGTCGGACCGTAGCGCTCATCCTTGATGTAAACGGAAGCATGCCCAAGTGCAGGTGCGAAGCGTTGGGAAAGCCACAGGGGAGTGCCTCCAGCCGGGTAAAGGCCAGAAGAAGCGGGATCGTCCAGGGGCAGAACATCCTGGTAACGCCACATGTTGAACGGGCGGTCAGGCAGGCCACGCAAGATCTCACGCTTGAAGGCCTCGTAGTCGTAACGCGCCTCCAACCAGTGTGCACCACATTTTTTGCAAACAGCCGGGTGGAAAGGCTCGTAAGGCTGCTGGTTCCCGCATAAATTGCATTCGAGATGTTTTGGCGTAGCCATAATTATTTCTCCCGCCTTTCGATCACTTCCGTAATACGGGCTTCGACAGGAAGCTCGATAAAGAATGTGGAACCTTCGCCCGGAATCCCTGTGCTTTCGGCCCAGAGGCGCCCGCCATGCATCTGGATCAAACGGCGGCTGATTGGCAGACCGAGACCGGTCCCACCAACCTTACGAGTGGTGGAGGTATCCACTTGCGTAAATTCCTGGAAGATATCTTCCAGTTTATCCGGCGGAATACCGATCCCTGTATCCTGAATGGTAATCAGCACGGTTGCGCTATCCTGCTTGCTGGCGCGGATAGCGATCTTGCCTTTTTCCGTGAATTTGATCGCATTATTGACCAGGTTGATCATCACCTGCCGCAAGCGGGTATTATCGGCATAGATTTCCACCTCCTGGTCCGAGTCTTCCTCGATGAACAGAGAGATGTTCCGCTCACTGGCCAGGGTGGAGGTGATACTGTTGACCTCCTCGAGCATATCATGCAATCTGAATTTTTCCGGGTTCAGGTTCATGCGGCCGGATTCGATCTTGGCCATATCGAGCACATCGTTGATCAGGTGCAGCAGATGCTGGCCGTTTTTCTGGATCAGCTTCAGGTCGGCGCTCATGTTAGGGGTCAAGGGCCCATCCAGTTCCATCAGCATGACATCCGCAAAGCCGATGATGGAGTTGAGCGGGGTGCGCAACTCGTGACTCATATTTGCCAGGAAGCCTGATTTCAGGCGGTCCAGCTCTTGTAACTCAGCGGCACGTTTTTGAAGCTCTTCGTTCAACCGCAGGGTTTCCAGGTGGATGCTGGTTTGGGCAGCAATCGCCTTCGCCAATTCGACGGCATCAGGAGAGATGTTCTCCTCGCCAGCCACGGCCAATTGACCGATGGCTTCCCCGCGCACTTCGAGAGGCAGGGTCAGGACCACATCCTGCGGCAAGGAAGAATCTTCCAATGGAGAGACCTGCACCGTGTCATAGGCAAAACCGAGCGCCTTCCCTTGACGCTGTGCTGCATAGGCTCCCCAGCTTTCATGAGTCAGTCGGCGGGTGGCCTCTTCGGCCTCGGCGCGCGCCCGTGACGCATCGGCCAACAGGCGGATATTTTCGACTTGCTGCGCCACCTGGCTGGCAACGGCGGCAACCAGCTTCCGGTCGTTTTCAGTGAGGGGACGCTGCGGATCCGGTTGCAGGGACAGTATCCCAACCTGCTCGTCCATGACCTTGACCTGCTCCTGAATAGCCTCTTCCTCAGCTGGAGCATCCAGATAAGGCATCACAGCCGCCTGGTCATAAGCGTAACCGATCCGTTCGTGCTGGTGGATGGCGTCCAAATAAGAAGCCCAGCTTTCGTGCATGTAACGGCGGGTGGCTTCCTCGGCTTCGATACGCGCTCGCTCGGCGGAGGCCAGCAGACGCAGGCTCTGGAGTTGAAGCGAGGCCTGCTGGGCCACTGTATTGACCAATTGCGTCTCTTCCGGCTCCCATTCCCGTTCCGGCGAGGGTTCGATCACCATCGAACCGATCACCTGTCCCGTGGCAGTCAGTGGGGCCTTGATTGCGTTTAGAGCTTCGATGTTCAGTTCGAGCTTCGAAATTTTGACAGGCTCGCCTGTGTCCATTTTAAACACATAGCCTACCTG
>DAOTXM010000378.1:0-3017 GCA_034435215.1 Anaerolineales bacterium | reverse complement strand
GCGTGCGCACGCTCCGACCCCTGTTTTCGGGCTTCTCCCAGTCACTTCGCGGTCGACTGAATTTATTCAACTATTGACAAATTGTCTATAGTAAAGTAAACTATAGAAAATTTGCATTAAGGAGTTAAAAATGCCAGGTGGACGAGGTTTCGGAATGGGGAGAGGCCGCGGAGGCGGCCGACGCAAGATGTTTTTCCTGGAATCCTGCCTGCTGGTCCTGCTACACCGCGAACCAGGATACGGTTACAGCCTGATGGATGGCCTGGGGGAGTTCGGTTTTCAGTCAGGTCAAATGGACATCAGCATCATTTATCGCGCCTTGCGCAACCTCGAAGCGGATGGGCTGGTCAGCGATACCTGGGATGACAAGAGCCTTGGCCCGCAGCGGCGGGTCTACACCATCACCCCACAGGGAGAAGCCGTCCTGGCGGAGTGGATCGAAAATCTGCGCCAGAGACGAAGAGAGATCGAGGCGCTCGAGGCAGCATATGACGCTGTCAAAAAGCAAACGTACTAGCAGCCCTGATGAAAAATTCCACGAGGAATGGAGGTGAGTTTTGGAAATGCAAGTGATCCCCGAAAAATGTACCGGCTGTGGTATCTGCGTCGGGACATGCCCAAATGGCGCAATTCAACTGGTCAACGGTCTCGCAATCCTCGATCAGGCTACCTGCACAGGATGTCAGGCGTGTATGGATGCCTGTCCGGAGGGCGCGATCACTGCGGTCGAAATATCGGTGGTTGCGGCGGAACCTATGCCTGTGCAACCTGCGCGCAAATCTAATATTGTGATCGCAGAGTCTGTTCCCGTCGATACCAAACCATGGCTGTTTTCGGCATTGGCCTTTGCCGGGCGGGAGATTTTGCCCCGGCTGGCCGACGCGCTGCTCAACGCACTGGATCGGCGCTTAACACAGGTACAGTCTGGCAATTCTTTAATTTCTCTCCCATCCAAAAATGCTGGATCCCTGACAAACCAGAATAAAGGCCGGAGTTTTCAACGTCGGTACCGCGCCAGGCTTGGTCGCCAGCATGGAAAAGGATTTAGCCGAGGAACCGGTAGAGGAAAATAGTTTTCGGAATTCTAGCGAAAGGAGGTGAATGATATGCCACGAGGTGATCGAACAGGTCCGATGGGTGCAGGTCCAAGAACCGGACGAGGTCTTGGATACTGCGGTGACTATGATACGCCGGGATTCGCAAATCCAGCCTTTGGGCGCGGATTTGGCCGGGGGTGCGGCTGGGGCGGCGGATTCGGCTGGCGACACCGTTTCTTTGCAGCAGGGCCGGCAGGGTGGGGTTATCCTCGCTATGCAGCGCCCACAAAGGAAGAGACTCTTTCCGCGCTCAAAGCCGAGGCGGATTGGCTGAAGGACCAATTGGAAAACATCCAAAAGCACATCGATGAACTTGAGAAGTGATCTGCGGGAGGCTGCCCACATTTGGTTGAGCAGCCTCCCTAATAAGGAGTAAAGCATGATGAACCAATTTCGTATGGGAGGTCGTGGTAATCGCGGAGGGCAAGGGCGTGGACAGGGACGCGGCGGCGGCGCTGGCCAGGGTCGTGGCCGCGGAGGCGGAAACAAACCCGGATCCGGGCCTGGTGGGAACTGCATCTGCCCCAAGTGTGGCCATAAGGAGCCGCACCTAGCCGGTCAGCGCTGTCTTGATCAAATCTGTCCCAAATGCGGGACAAAAATGACACGTGAGTAATAACAAAAGGAGAATAAAAATGGGAAGCAAAGGTAAGCAAATTGTCGGTCTGGATGTAGCGGAACTTCTGGCAGACCTCAACCGTCTGTATGCAGACGAATGGTTAGCGGCTTACGCCTATAACTATATGGGTCAGGTGGTTACCGGCCGGCCAGCTGCCAAAAATTTGGCAGCCTTGCTCCTGGACACGTCGAAAGACGAATTGGAGCACCAGCAGGAGTTGGCAGAGCGCATCACCTCCCTGGGCGGAAAGCCAGTAGCCGATGTAAGCAAGCTGGTCGAAACCAGCAATGATGGATATCCAACTCCTCCGGTCGATGAGAAGGACTTCGAGGCGATTGTGAAGACCGTGATCAAAGCAGAACACGGTGCCATAGAAGCCTATAACCGACTGGCTCAAAAGTTACATGGCAAAGACCCAATCACATATAACCTTATCATCCATATCCTTACCGAAGAAGTTGAGCACGAGGATGAATTCGAGAATTTGTTGAGTTGAGCCATGAAAATTATCCTGACCACGACTGCACCTAACATGGATGCAGGTTTCGACCCGCGCTTTGGGCGGGCAGCTGCTTTTTGTCTGGTGGACAGTGAAACGGGCGAATGGACCGCCCACGAGAATCCCGCGCTTTCCGCCTCGGGTGGAGCGGGCGTGCAGGCGGCGCAGTTCGTCGCCAAACTCGGCGCGCAGGCCGTCGTCAGCGGGGCGTATGGCCCCAACGCTTTCGATACGCTCTCCCCGGCGGGCATCGAAATGTACCTCGCCCCCACCGACAAAGCCCTGACGGCTGCCGAGGTGCTGGCGCTATTCAAGGCGGGCAAATTGGCCAAAGCCGATGCCGCCACGCATGCGGGCCATCACGGAGGCCGGGGCTGATGCGGATCGTCGTTGCCAGCGGCAAGGGCGGCACGGGTAAAACCACCGTCGCCACCAGCCTGGCATTGGTAATTGCCGAGCAAGAGCGTGTGCGCTTCCTGGACTGCGATGTCGAGGCACCCAACGCCGCGTTATTCCTTGCGCCGTTCCTGGAAACGCGCAAAGAAGTTGGCACCCTGATCCCGCAAGTGGACGAGGACACCTGCACCTACTGCGGCAAGTGTGCTGAGGTCTGCCAATTCCATGCTATCGCGGTCATCGGCAGGAAAACGTTGGTCTTCCCAGAACTGTGTCACGGTTGCGGGAGTTGCACCTTGATCTGCCCGGAGGGAGCGATCAGCGAACACCTGGATGTGATGGGGGTGCTCGAAAGCGGCCCGGTCTCGGGGAAGATCGACTTTGCCCAGGGCATGATGAACGTCGG
>DAOTXM010000377.1:0-13050 GCA_034435215.1 Anaerolineales bacterium | reverse complement strand
TCACACCCCCGTTTTCGGATATTCTTTCAACTTTCCGTGAAGTATTGAAAATACTGTCCGGTTGACTAAATATCCTCGTCTGCAAGACGGAAAGCAGTGAAATAGGCCAATGGACGGTACCCAAGCCGGATTGCCATCCCCAGCGCCATGTCCGAGGGCACCAGGAGCATGTTTTGTAACCCCAATTGGACGGCTTCGACCTGGGCGCGTTCCACCAGCGCGGAACCAACGCGCAAGCCGCGGTACATCGACAAGGTGTAAACATGGTGGATATAGCCCACGTTGGGATATACTGTGATCATTTGTGCCCAACCGACGGCGTGACCGGAGACCTCGGCATAAAAATTGTGTACGTTTTCGTCACCCAGGCTATCGAGCGGGATGCGTTCACCTTCATTGGTCAGGCTCTCATTGGCAAACTCCGCTTTTCGGATGGTATCCGCTTTGTGGATGTTCGAGATGTCATTGCGCTGCTGTTTGGGCGGTAAATCTCTACTCAGGATCGGCCCGGTGCGGATAAAGTCATAACCGAGAGACACATACTTCGCCTTGAGTTCGGGCACGTTGGGCGAAGCGTGGAAGACGTTCAAGATGAACCGGTCTTCCTCACGCATCGGATAATTACGGATGGCCTCCGTAACGACGCGGGGATTGGAACTTAAAGCCAAAAACTCGAACTGGTACGGAGCAATATGGGTTGTGCCGTATCTCGTTACACCAATGGGGCCGGCCACCTCATAAGTCGTCTTGTACGCAATTTGGTAGGCGTAATTGTAGGAAGCGATCATTGCTTCCACTGCCCACCAGTCTTTGATCTTGACGATGAAATCCATTATTCCTGATCTTCCAGTGTGGTATCGCCATCGGTGAGGACATACAGACTGCGTGATCTTCCGCCGGCCTTGTCGAAAATAAAATCGGTGACCAGATAGCCTTCTGCAAAGGTTGTTTCGAAGACTTCACGGGTGAAAAAACGCCAGTCACGCGCCAGTGTAAAGTCAACAGCTTTCAGCGCCAAAAAATCGGACGGGATCTCAGCCAGAAGAAGAGGAGCGCCGAGGGGTGAAAAATGCGCGGGAGGGCGAGGCAGGTTATCGGTCCCGATGTGAAGCGCATAAAGCGGTTGCAAATCGGCCTTCGTAAATTGGTCCAGGGTAAGTACCCCGCGTGAGCGTTTTCCAAGTCTACGTTCCACGCGGCGGGTATTGAGCCACCAATCCACCTGGAAACGGTCGGAGGGCAGGCCGGCGTTCAGTCCATCACGCATGTCGCCATATTCCGAGCGTCGGTAAGTGTTGCAGACTGCACCAAGCTTGGCGATGTTCAGGTAAGCGTTGCGGCTGAGCAGAGGATCGTAAGTCCAGGTGATGTGATCGAGACCCTGGTGACGCACCATCTGCCATTGGGCGCGTTTGAGCGCGAAACCCAGGCCGGAATCGCGCCAATCGGGATGGACCCCCATCATGTGAGAGCAATGCTTGGGATGCGGACCGTCGGGCAGTTTATCGATCCCGGGGAAGCCAAAGACAAAGCCAATCATTTTGTTTTCACTAAAGGCGCCCAACACAAGACCGCCATTGTGGATAGCTGTGATGAGCAGGTGGGCAGGAACCACGTCCGTTTCACTGCCAGGCCAGACGATACGCTGGAGTTCTTCAGCGGCAGTCATGTCTTCGGGGCTTTCGAGCAAGCGAATCGTATATTCGGGCATGAGGTTAGCGTGTGATATGGAACAAGTTTTGAAGCTTGGAGGTCACCTTTTTAATGGCATTCATGAGATTTTGCCACAACAAAGTGTACCAGGGTTTATGGATCAAGTAGTCCAGTCGGTACGTAAAACGGGCTGGCATCAGACCGAAAGTGCGCGGCAGGTTGTCCACGGGGCAGGTACGGTGAACGGCGCAGTAATCGATCCAGAAAGATGATGCCGGGAAACGGGGAATAAACGTCTCGAATGTTACAACCAGTGCACGCAGGAGAGGTGGGGGGAGGGGCACCAATACGCGATGTATGCCGGTCACCTCCATGATCGTTTCCAAAGCCTGCCGCAGGGTAAAATATTCGCTGCCGCCCACTTCGTATGTCTTGTTGATCGTTTCGGGGTTTTCGATAGTCCAGAGTAGACAGGTGACCAGATCTTCCACCCAAAGCGGTTGGATGCGTGTCTGTCCATCACCTGGAATGGGGAAAAAGACGGGTGCACGGCGCAGCAGGTTGGCGAGGTTGGTGGTGAAATGGTCTTCCGGTCCATAGATTATCGCGGAGCGTACGATCGTGTGGGGCACACCGGACTTGCGGATATGTTCCTCTGCAATGCCCTTGGCCTTATGCACCGGATATGCAGAAGCACGGTCCGCACCGATATGGCTCAGGTAGATAAAACGTCCCACACCGGCTTCCTTGCAGGCCTGGGCCAGGTTGCGGGTACCCTGAATATCGATTCCCAGCAGGTTGGCGTTGCGTCCCTGGTGTTCCGTCCCGGCAAGGTGGA
The DNA here is from genome assembly GCA_034435215.1 of Anaerolineales bacterium. Classification (GTDB taxonomy): domain Bacteria; phylum Chloroflexota; class Anaerolineae; order Anaerolineales; family Villigracilaceae; genus JAABUE01. The sequence goes on along the minus strand of DAOTXM010000377.1, from coordinate 10,559 downwards.
TGACGGTATCTACGTCACGCAAAGCAGCCCGCAGACCGCGCACATCGCCCAGACCCACAACAGCCACTTCCACCGGTACACCTTTGGGCAGGCGGGGCGTGCGCGGCGACGGGCGTAGCAACGTCCGCACCGGGTAGCCGGATTCAAAGAGTAGACGCACCAGAGCGCGCCCAATGAAGCCAGTTGCACCTGTGACAAGAATCATATGGAAAATTATAGCAGGTAAGCGGAGAGTTTCATCTGCAATGCACACACCTGGATTTTCTTCAATGTTCCGTAAAAAAATGACTGTATAATGAATTCCGGGTTGATGATTTCGAGAAAATCCAAACTTGTGAGGTAATCCCATGAAATCTCGCTTAAAGCATCCGTACCAACCAGCTCTATTGAACCTGGCAGGTTTCGTAGGCTTTTCTTTGCTGACAACGCTGGTGAGCTGGGGGTTGTCTATTACTGGTTATATTGAAGTTCCGATTGTTTGGATCGCTTTCATTTTCTTTGTATTTTTCAGCCTGATGTTTTGTATCATCTGGTTGTTGGGGATCGACCGGATACACCGCGCAAACGCCTTTTTGGAAAGCGGGCGCGTTCTGGTACAGTGGACGTATTCCGCACCGGAATGGCAGAAACTGAAAGAAGCCCGCTGGCGGGAAGAAAAGGATGACTGGAAAGTGCAATTGGGATGCTTGACCGTTTTGCTAGCCCTGGCAGGTTTACTGACCGGTATTATGGTTGGCTGGCAGGATGGCTTGTCTGCTGTCCTTGTGAGTGGGCTGGTTGGTTTAATGCTGGGCGGCTTGATTGGTGGCGTGTTTGGTATCCTGGTCGCTGGAAGTAATTACTGGAGTACCCGAGAGGCATACCGGGATGTGGAGCCGGGGATGGTCGCCTTGGGCCTGAACGAAATCTATGCCAGCCCGGACTACTTCCATGGGGATGGCAAAGTCAGTTACATTCGGAAAGCCAGTTTGCAACCCGGCGAAATTTACGTTCTGGAACTGTACCTGGTTTTTCCGCCTCGTATCCGTATGCCAGATGAGGAACAGTGGAACATTCCTGTCCCATCCCAGTGGATTGGCCGTGTTCAGGAAATCTTACCCACCCTTGCTGCCAATCATGATAATCAAGTGCCGGAGTAATATGTCCTCTTACACAGCTACTGCTGGAGCAAACCCAAATATCGCCTTCATCAAATACTGGGGGAACCGCGACAACGCTCTGCGCCTTCCAGTCAACAATTCCATTTCGATGAACCTGGACGGATTGCTCACACGGACGACGGTCACGTTCTCCGCCTCGTTCGAGACCGACAGCCTGCGGATCGGCAACCGACCGGTGACCGGTCCCGGGTTGGAGCGGGTCAGTCTCTTCCTTGACCTGGTGCGTCGCCTGGCAGGTATGAATCTGCGCGCTGAGGTCGTCAGTGAAAATAACTTTCCCTCTGGTGCAGGGATTGCATCCTCTGCGGCGGCCTTTGCGGCGCTGGCTGTAGCGGCGACTCAGGCCGCGGGTTTGGAGTTGAGCGAGGCAGAACTTTCACGCCTTGCGCGGCGCGGATCTGGTTCTGCCTGCCGCTCGATCCCCGGCGGGTTCGTGGAGTGGCAGGCGGGAAGTACGGATTCAGACTCTTATGCTTTCTCCATTGCTCCGCCTGAACACTGGAATCTGGTGGATTGCGTGGCGATCGTCAGCGCCGGCCACAAGCAGACCGGCTCCACCGAGGGCCATGCCTTGGCTGTAACCAGCCCTCTACAGGCTGCGCGCGTGGCAGATGCTCCCCGCCGCCTGGAAATTTGCCGCCGCGCCATCCGGGAACGCGATTTCGATGCATTGGCTTCGATCGCCGAATTGGATTCGGATATGATGCACGCCGTGATGATGACTTCCAATCCCGGGTTGTTCTACTGGCAGCCGGCTTCGATCACGGTCATGGAGGCGGTCCGGAAGTGGCGTGCGGGCGGATTGCCTGTCTGTTATACGGTGGATGCCGGGCCGAATATCCATGTCATTTGTCCGCGGGAGCAGGTTGAAGTCGCAGAAAGACGCGTGCGTGAGTTGCCCGGGGTGCAGAATGTGCTGGTAGCCGGGGTCGGTGGACCGACCAGTCGCCTCTCTTAAGTCCTTCTCATTTCTCGAGATTTGATTCAGGATATAATAGATTTCGTCTGTCATCTGCTGAAGTTTAACCGCCAAGATGCCAGGGTCGCCAAGTATTCAAGAAAGTGCGCCAAGCCGTTGTCCTTGGCGATTGGAAAAAATTCTTGGCGTTCTTTGTGACTTGGCGGTTGATTTCACTGATGTTTATCGATGTGCCGTTCAGGCAATCGATTCGATTGGTATGAAAGAATTATGAACATAACACTACTTTCCGGTTTGATTTTTATCGGCGTTTTCGCTGCTGTTGTGCTGATCCACGAGATTGGACATTTCGTGGCTGCCCGTCTTTTGAAAGTGGAAGTGGAGGAGTTTGGGATTGGTTTGCCTCCGCGTGCGCTGAAACTCTTCCGTTGGAAGGGTACCGATTTTACGCTCAACTGGCTACCACTGGGCGGCTTTGTGCGCCCGAAGGGCGAGAACGACCCCAACATACCGGGTGGGTTGGCTGCCTCCAGCCCCTGGGTGCGTCTGGGTGTACTCTTCGCCGGGCCGGTTATGAACCTATTGGCCGGCGTGTTGGTCAATAGTATCCTGTTTGCCCAGGTGGGCATCCCGGATATGACGCGTGTGATGTTGTATGAAATTACACCTGGTTCCCCGGCTGAACAAGCTGGCTTGCAGGCGGACGATTTCATCCTGGCCGTGGATGGTGAGCAGGTTACCGGCGACGATCAATTTCGCTCGCTGATCCAGGCTCATCTCGACCGTCCCATGCAGATTACTGTACAGCGTGGTGATGAGATTCTTGAAATCACTGCCACGCCGCTTAGCAGCCGTTCCGCCGAAGAAGGTGCGCTGGGCATTTTGCCTGGTCCCCCGATGGTGCCAGCGAAATCCTTTTTCCAGGCCATTCCTTATGGTGGTATGTACACCTACGCTCAAATGCGTCAGATCGTTGCGTTGCCGGTCATGCTCATCCGTAACCAACTCTCCCCGGAAGAGGGACGCTTTATCGGGTTGAAAGGCATTTACGACCTATTCGGACAGGCCGTCAGCCGGGACGTACAAAGCCGTGAGGAGCTTCCCCCGACTTCCTCGGAGAAAGCTCCCATTGAACCTACCAACTTTACGTTGCAAATTATCGCCTCACTGACACTCACACTGGGCATCTTCAACCTGCTGCCTTTCCCGGCGCTGGATGGCGGGCGCATCATTTTCGTGCTACCCGAACTTGTTCTGCGGCGGCGTGTTCCGCCTGAATTCGAGAACGTGGTGCACGCTGTCGGTTTTGCGCTGTTGTTGATCTTCATGCTTTATGTCAACGCAATGGACTTCCTCAACCCGGTCCAGATCACCCTGCCCTGAAATGAACGAGGCGCTGATCCCTTTCCAAAAAGTGCTGGATACCTTGCTCGATAAAAACAAGGATATTACACGCCGTCACTTGACCGAGTTCTCGGACATCGAACCCGCTTCACTGCGGGCGTTGCAGGAAGTCTGGCCGCGCATCGAACCTGGCCGCAAGCTGCTCCTGCTCGACCGGCTGAATGCCCTAGCGAACGAGGACACCCTGGTTTCCTTCGACGACCTTGGTCGCGCTCTGTTGGGGGATGACGATCCCCAGGTGCGCATTCGCGCCATGCGCCTGCTGGTCGAATGCGAGGACGTGCGCCTGGTCCCGGTTTACATCAACATGCTGACCGGAGATAAAGATGCTGCCGTACGCGCCGAAGCCGCGTCTACGCTGGGCTTGTTCGTGCAACTGGGCGAGTTCGAAGATATTCCCGCCAGCCTGCATCGCCAAATCGAGGATGCCTTGCTAGTGGTGCTCAATGGCGAAGACCAGCCCTCCGTCCGACGCCGTGCGCTGGAGGCATTAGGCTTCTCCTCACGGGAAGAGGTGGCGGTGTTGATCGAGTCCTCTTTCAACCGCCAGGACCCCGATTGGCAGGCCAGCGCCCTCTTTGCCATGGGCCGTTCCAGCGACGGGCGCTGGGGGGACAAGGTGTTACGCACAATGACCTCGGAAAATCGTCGCGTACGGCTGGCTGCCGTGCAGGCTTCCGGTGAGTTGGGATTGGCGCAAGCCCGTCCCCTTTTGCTGCGGTTGCTGGAAGATGAGGATGATGACGCTGTCGCAGGGGCAGCTATCTGGTCGCTTTCGCAAATCGGCGGCGAAGATGTGCGTTTATACCTGCAGAATTTGCTCGATAACGTGGAAGATGATGATCAGGCCGCTTTCTTGGAGGAAGCGCTGGATAACCTGGCTTTTACCGAAGATATGGCCAGTTTCGACCTGCTGGCTTTTGATGCAGACGGACCTGATGAAATAGATCTGGAAGAATAACCGGTCTGGGGTGAAATGCGCCGTTTAACGATCAGCATTCTCATGGCCGTTCTTCTCCTGGGTCTACCTCGACAGGTTTGGGCGCAGTCCGGAATCGTGGTGACAGATGTTGGGGTGTTCGAGGATTTCGGTCAGCACGTCACTTTCCAGGCCCGTATCCAATCTCCTATCCCTATTGTAAGCACAACCCTCGTTTTCAGTGACGATTTCGATGAGATCTTGCGCCGTTTTCCTGTCACCATCGGTGAGGGTGGCGTGGTGACCTACCGTTATGATGTAGTGCAGAATGTGCTCCGACCATTTGTAACCATTTCTTTTTGGTTCGAGGTCACTTTACAGGATGGGCGGACTCTCCAGAGCGATAAATATCGCGTTAGATACATGGATGACCGCTTTACCTGGCAGCAACGGGTGGATGGAATGTTACGGGTACATTGGTACGAAGGTGATGCCGCTTTCGGGGATGCCCTGTTGGATGTGTCGCGTCGTAGTTTGACCGCCGTCAACGCGCTCATCCCTGCACCAGCGGCTTCGCCCGTGGATGTGTATGTATATGCCTCCACCACCGATTTGCAGAGCGCGTTGTTCTTGGGCGGCGAAGGATGGCAGGGCGGGCATGCCAACCCGAAGTTGGGTGTGGTGATGCTGGCAGTTACGCCGGGGCCTGGGCAAAGCATTGAAATGGAAACACTCATCCCCCATGAACTGGCGCATGTAATGCTCTATCGTAGCGTAGGCGAGGGGTATACTGCGTTGCCGGTCTGGTTGGTCGAAGGGATGGCCTCTTTAGCGGAACTGTATCCCAATCCAGATTATGACCAGGCCCTGACGACTGCCAGCCAGAACAACTCGCTCTTGCCCATCGTTGACTTATGTGACACATTCCCCCTGGATGCGTCCGGCGCTTTTTTGGCCTATGCCGAGTCCCAATCCTTTGTCCGTTTTTTGCGCGACACGTACGGAGCCCCAGGCCTGTTTTCGTTGACCTCGGCCTACGCCGACGGCCTGAGCTGTGACCAGGGTGTGGTGCGCGCGCTGGGGACCTCGCTGGTCAGCCTGGATACGCGCTGGCGCGAAACGGTGCTCGGCCAAAACATAGCAGGGGTATTCTTGCGCAATATGTTGCCTTATCTGGGATTGTTTGGATTTCTGCTTTTGATCCCATTGATCGGCTTTTTCCAAAGGAGGCCTACTGATGTCACAGATGATGGAAAAGGATGAAATCGTTCGCGTACACGTCTGGGTACAGGGACGGGTGCAAGCAGTAGGATTTCGCGCTTTCGTGCAGCAGAATGCCTTTCAGATCGGGGTCACAGGTTGGGTGCGCAACGTTGGTTATGACACGGTCGAGGCAGTGGCTGAAGGGACCAAAGGGCAAATTGAGAGGTTTTTGCAGATGGTGAAACGTGGGCCGACAGGCTCACGAGTCGATGAGTCCCGGGAGGAGTGGGAGCCAGCCACGGGGGAGTTCGATATGTTCCGCGTGAAAGCCAGCCTGTAAATTTGGCACTTTTCCCGCCAAAAATGGAAGAGCCGTATATCCAAAAAACTTATGAAAATCCCAGACCTCGCTCCTTGAGCGAGACCCACCTGCCCTGTCCGATGACCAGGTGATCGAGCACATCTACATCCAGAAGCTTGCCGGCTTGGACAAAGGCGCGCGTGACGGCCACGTCATCGGGACTGGGAGTCGGGTCGCCGCTGGGGTGATTGTGGACGATAATAACGGCAGACGAACCGCGCCGTACCGCGGTCTTGAACACTTCCCCAACTCGCACTTGTGATGAATTGACCGAGCCTCTGTATACTTCCACGATGTCCAGAACATGATTGCGCGTGTTGAGCAGCAACACGCGCAGATGTTCTTGCTCCAAAGCGGACATTTCGTACTGTACCAGTGCCGCTGCGTCTGCAGGGGAGTTGATCGTTGGGCGCGTATCAGGAGATTCGAGTGTCAATCGGCGGCCCAATTCGATGGCAGCCTTGATCTGGGCAGCCTTGGCTTCGCCCAGTCCATGTTCGTGGAGCAATTCATCGAACGGCGTGCGATGGATTCCAGGTAATCCACCGAATTTGCTTAGCAACCGCTGCCCTACCTGCACGGCGTTCTCTCCTTTCACACCAACGCGAAGCAGGATGGCGAGCAATTCGGCATTGCTGAGCGCCTGCGGTCCCAGGGCAGCCAGTCTTTCACGCGGGCGGTCTGATGCGTGCAGGTCGGTGATGCGGTAAACGGGTTTGGCGTCAGGCTCACTCATAGGTTGCCTTGTATCCTTCTAGTATTTCGGCGCAAAGTTCCAAGAAAATCCCGAAAAGATGGTTGTGCTTGGGGGCGCGCCCCCCCACGCACAACCATCTTTTCGATTATTCTTGGTAGTGAATGCGTATCAACAATGCAACCTTGCGCTGTAATATTTATTAGGGGATGTTGCGAAAATGGGAACTTCATACCAGTCGTTGAACAATTATAAAATAGGGAAGGCATTGTTATGCTTGCAGATACTCTACAAAATTAGCTTGACATCCGTCTACCCCTCAAGTAGAATACCATTCGCCCATCCCCCAGGGCCTGTAGCGCAGTTGGGAGCGCGCCTCAATCGCACTGAGGAGGTCAGGGGTTCGAATCCCCTCAGGTCCACCAGATTTACGATTGGCGATTTCGATGGATGATTGTCAGCGGCAATCCAAATCGTAAGTCTGAAATCGACAATCGAAAATGTAAACGGGCCCATAGCGCAGCTGGGAGCGCGCCTCAATGGCATTGAGGAGGCCGGGGGTTCGAATCCCCCTGGGTCCACCAAGAGAGACTCATCTCGAACCACACCGGGCAGGTGTAAGCAATTTCTCGAGTTGCTGTGATCGAAACAGCGAGCCAGGCTGGAGAAATTGCTCTCATCCTAAGGCGGGTTTGGGATGATTTCTTTTTAACCGAACCAATTTCCTCAGGGTTTGTACGGTCAAATATCTGTGCATGCAACTGTTTCATGTACAAAAAAAGGGTCTACCGCTTATGACGGGACAGGGGTCCTGATTTCGGCATTTCCCCCCCAAAAACGGCAGAGCCACAAAAAATAACAGGATGTGTCGATACCTGGCACCAGCACATCCTGTTGTTCAGGTTTGTTCGAACGAGTTACTCGACCGGAATCTCCTTATAGACTTTGCTTACGTCGATGCCTTGCTTCTTTCGATAGGCGCTGAAGCCAAAGTAGATGACTGCTGCCAACGCGTACATAATGATCATGAAGACCATCGAGGTGCTATTCTGCCAGCCGATGCCGTACAGGTAGCCAGGATCCCAGAACCAGACTACCAGCAACCAGTCCAGGAAGGCGAAGAAGACCAGCCCTGCCAGTGTGATCAGGGGCAGTCTCTCCCCGGCCAGCATCTTTCGCCCGATGAATACTGCCACATAGACCAACAAGACAACGTTGACCACGCTCAATAACGCGATCAACACGATCATGGCCTGGGTCAGACCGGTCTGATCCCCCCATTGCGCGAAGACCTGCCCGGCGTAGTCATAGGTCAAATAAACCAGGTAACCTGCTGCCACTACAAAAAGCACTGTTACCAGCCAGCTCAACCAGGAAGGCATGATGTAGCGCGCGATCGGCGAGCCATCGAAGATTTCCTTCTGCCGCCACGGCAGCAAGATACCCGCCAGGGTAGATCCAAAGAAGGTGACCGCGATCACCAGCGTGGCATCCAACACGATGGTTTGGAAGTTGACGATGTTGTAGGCGTATAAAATCGAAATGATCACCGAAGGGATGACCATCAGCAGCAGCGCGTTGATTGGGGTGCGCGTGCGCGGCTCGATCTTCGAGACCCATTCGGGCAACATGCGGTCGAGCGCGGCAGCAAAGATCACACGCGTCGAGGACAGAAAGACCGTTCCAGACCAGCCGAACCACCACATCCCTACCAGGAAGATAATAAGCAGTTGCAGGAGCTTGCTGGAGGTCAGGAAAGCGGCGAACTGTACCGGGTAGGGCCAGACTGGGATCGGCACATCCGTTCCATAGAAGACGTTACTCCAGAAAGCACCGTTGGCATTGATGTAAAAATCCCAGCCCATGGTCTTGTTGATCAGGGCAAAGAAGATCAACGCCAATACAGCGGTAACGATGATGGCCGCTGCCATGCCCCAGAAGTTGCGCTTGTAATCGGTCGCGCCGCGCACTTCACCGTAGAGCGTGGAACCCCAGTTGGGCCACAGGTTGAAGAAGGTCATCATGGGCACCATGGCCATGCTGGCACCCAGCGCCACCGCCCCCAACGGGCCAAAAATAGTACCGGCGGCCTGTCCGGCCTCGATGGTTGCGCTATAGTAATCCATTTGCGGCAGACCGTAGACTGCCGGCAGATTGGCATTCAACGCGGCGATAAAGGCATCCCTGCCGTTGAAGAGCAACGTGCCAAAGACAATCAGCAGGCCGAACATGCCCATGTAAAAGCATGCTTTTTGAACACGCGCGTACCACTTCATGCCGATGGCTATGTAGATGAATACGATTGCGCACACAAGCAACATACCGACCAGCAGGCCTTCGCTTGTGCCTGTAAACCAGAGCGCTGTATCAGGCGCACCAAGCAGAGCAGCCATGGGGGTCAGGAACTCGTAGGTCAGCATCTGCCCATAGAGCGGGACCCATAGCCACAGGATGAACCACCAGCCGGTCACGCTCAGCAGGAAGCCGATCCCACGTCCCAGGATGCGGCTCTGCCAGACGTAGTCGCCGCCAGCGCGCGGCATGGCTGAGATCAGGCTGGCATACACGATGACTTCGAAGATCGTGAAGGCACCGCCAACGACAACAGCCGTGCCCAGGCTGCCTTCGAAGTACCAGCAGTACGAGAAAATGAACAATCCCAGCGTGATCAGGTTGATCGAGAAGGTGGCGTAGATGAAAGCATCGAACACCGACCAGGCTCGCACCAGTCCGCTTGCTTTGCGGACAAACAAGTTAACTTCGCTCATCTCTATCTCCTTTGCAAAAGATGCTTGCACTCTCTCGAAAATTGGAGAGGCAAAATCGAATACGATTCCGATATGCCTGTTATGTGCAGATGCTCTACCTCCTTCCTGTGTAATGCAAGATCTTCCTGCATTAACCTGTTGTCAAAACGTAATTACCGACTTTGTTCGGTTTCAGTTCTACGACTGCCCCGTGCAGGACGCCCTGCTCGTACATGCTGCCAGGGTTGATGCACAGGGTCTTTTTGTACTTGCGCGTGCCCTTGCCCTCGTGGATATGTCCATGCAAGCCGAGCAGAGGCTGGTATTTATCGATCACCTTCAGGACCGATTTGCTGCCCACCGACACCAGGGAACGTCCGGCATAGGCGGGACGCAGGTCCTTGGTCAGCTCGGGGGCCTCATCCAAACCGCTGCCATAAGGAGGTGCGTGCAGATTGAAGACCGCGTTGGACGGGTTCCTGGCGTTGGCGATGACCGCCTCGATGCGTTGTAGCAACGCATCTTCGGGTTCCTCACGATGCGTATCCCAGGGAGTGGGATTGGACCAGCCTGAACTGACCATCTCGTGATGCTCATCCAGTTCGATGACCTGGCCCTCCACGCTGCGCACCAACTTGGAAGCCGCTATGGCAGCGTCGATTTCGAAGACATCGTCGTTGCCCGGGCAGACATAACAGCGAATGCCCGTCCCGGAGAGCTTGCTGTCGGCGTAGTCCATCCAACGGTTAATGGTGGCAAGCACCATGTCCATGAAGAGCGCGTCGGACTTTCCCGGAGTTCCGGCAATCTCCGCCACTTCATCGGGATTTGTGACATATGGATAATAGCCACGGTTCTGGATGGTGGCGGCCATCTTATCCACTTCTTCCTGGCCATTCAGAATCGATTCCTGCTCCAGCAAGGTGACTTTATATGTATCGCCGCCCTGCGCAATGATCGGGACGATGGCTTTACCGGTCATATCACCGCCCAGGATGAGTACATCGACTTCATAGAATTTTGCGGCGCTGATGAATTTCTTCCAGCAGATTTCCGATCCATGTACATCCGTAGCAAAATATAGTTTCATCCTTATTCCTTTCCTTTTCTCACTCCGCTAACAGAAGGTGGGGTAGGGTGTTTTGGGGGGGG
>DAOTXM010000376.1:0-4347 GCA_034435215.1 Anaerolineales bacterium | reverse complement strand
CCACACCCCTGTTTCCGGACTTCTCCCAGCTATTTCGGGTTTTACTGAGAATGAGTAAATTGCTTATCGAAGGACCCTGCCGGAAGGATTTTGCATCAGCCAGCTCTGGACATCCACACCTTTTTTAGGGTCCGAAGGATGGAGACGCTTGTACGAACCATCGGGTTGCATGATGCGCGCGCTCATGTTGTCATTGAGATACGTTTCCAAGACATGATCCCGCAAATAGCGGACATGTTCTGAACGTTCCACCGGGAATACTACTTCCACGCGGTGGTTCAGGTTACGCGGCATCAGATCTGCGCTGCCCAGATAGATTTCCTCGTCGCCATTGTTGTGGAAATAGTATATACGGCTGTGTTCCAGGTAACGTCCAAGAATACTGATCACACGGATGTTTTCACTCACATCCTTGATGCCTGGAACCAGGGAGCACATGCCTCGCACCAGCAAATCGGCCTTAACCCCGGCTTGCGAAGCTTCGTAGAGCAGTTGGATCATCGGTTCGTCCACCAGGGAATTGGCTTTGAAGATCAGCCGCGCTTTCCGTTTATGCCTGGCATGCTCGATCTCCCTGCGGATCAAATTTTCCAACCCTTCCCTCAAATTGACTGGCGCAACCAGTAATTTTTTGTAATCCTGTTTCGTGGAATACCCTGTCAGGTAGTTATACAGATCGGTCGCATCCTGTCCCATGGTTTCGTCGCAGGTGAACATGCCTATATCTTCATATAAGCGTGAAGTGACCGCATTGTAATTTCCGGTTGCAAGGTGAAGATATCGCCGGATGCCCTCGCCTTCCTTGCGAACCACCATCGTAATTTTACAGTGTGTTTTCAACCCGACCAGGCCATAGACGACATGCACCCCCGCCCGTTCCAGCGTTTGCGCCCAACCGATATTGCTTTCTTCGTCGAAGCGAGCTTTGAGCTCGACCAGAACCGCTACCTGCTTGCCGTTCTCAGCGGCCTCCAACAACGCTTCGACGATGGGTGAATTTTGTCCGGTGCGGTACAGGGTTTGTTTAATGGCCAGCACGTCTGGATCCCGTGCTGATGCGACGAGAAAGTCGATGACAGGGGTGAAGGAATCATAGGGGTGATGGAGCAGGATGTTCCCCTGCTGGATGATCTCAAAGACGTCACTGGCAACGGTTATATCGGAAAGTTTTTTGGGGATGGCCGGCTTGTAGGGCGGATATTTCAGGTCGTGACGGTCGATACTGTTATATAGCTGCCACAACCTCGCCAGTCCAAGGTTGCTGCTGGTCACGTAGATATCTGTGGGCTTGACTTCCAGGTTTTCGATCAGCAGGTCGCGAATGTGCTTGGGCATGGACTCGTAGATCGCCACCTTGACCACCGACCCGAATTTACGGCGGCGAATGCTTTGCTGCATGGCTTCCAGCAGATCGTCCGCTTCCAATTCCTGGATTTCGATATCCGCGTCACGGATGATCCGGAAGGGATGTGCTTCCACCACCTGCAGGCCTGGGAATAGCACGTCCAGATTGGCAGTGATGACCTGTTCCAGCCAAACAAAATAGTGGTGCCAGGGAACCGTCCCATCCCGGCGCGCCCCGCCAGAGGAGCGCTTGACCGGTACCAGTTGCTGGAGCGTATCTGGAACTTTTAGGCGCGCGAACTTTTCGTTTCCTTTTTTGTCACGGATGACAATCGCAAGGTTGAAACTTAGATTGGAAATATGCGGGAAAGGATGTCCGGGATCCAGGGCCAGGGGCGTCAGAACCGGGAAAACCACATCATGAAAGTACGTATCGGCCCGGTTGCGCTGGGCTTCGTTGAGTTTCTTGTAATCCAGGATGTGGATCCCCGTCTTTTCCAGTTCGGGCAGCAGCTCGCGCAGGTAGCAGCGATGGGCTTCACTATATAGTTCCAGAGCGCGCTTGCGGATGGCGGCCAGTTGTTCGCGCGGAGTCATGCCATCTGGCGAGATTTCTGTTACATTTGCTTCCACCAGCCTGCGGATGCCGGAAACCCGTACCATGAAGAATTCATCCATGTTCGACCCGAAAATCGCCAGGAATTTGACGCGCTCGAGCAGGGGATTGTCTTGATCCTGCGCCTCGGACAGCACCCTCTGCTGGAAATCCAGCAGGCTGAGTTCGCGATTGATATAAAGAGAAGGATTCGCGAAAGTTCCTGATTTGGCTTTAGGGTCCGGCATGCTTCCAGTTCTCTCGAGTTGGGTCAATAAACTTCAGGCACAAAGGTTTGATCCGTGATAGGCGGTCTTTCGTAGCCGATATTGTTTTGACGAGGGGGTAATGCAATCGGCTCGGGTGTCAAATCTTCGTACGGGATCATGCTGAGCAGATGGGCGATACAATTCAAACGCGCCCGCTGCTTATCGTCAGAGTTCACCACCCACCAGGGGGCCTGCTTGATGTCCGTGTATTTGAACATTTCATCCTTGGCACGTGAGTATTCGATCCAGTGTGTTCGCGATCCCAGGTCCATCGGGCTGAGTTTCCAGCGCTTGGTTGGGTCATCCATGCGCGCCTGGAAGCGGTGCTCCTGCTCCTCGTCGCTGACTGAGAACCAGTATTTGATGAGGATGATGCCCGAACGGACCAGCATCCGTTCGAACTCCGGGCAGGAGCGTAAAAATTCCACGTATTCCTCTTCCGTGCAAAACCCCATCACACGTTCAACCCCTGCGCGATTGTACCAACTGCGGTCGAAAAGAACGATTTCGCCGGCAGCCGGCAGGTGGGCAACATAGCGTTGGAAATACCATTGTGTGCGTTCGCGCTCGGTGGGGGTGGGCAGGGCTACGACCCGCACAACGCGCGGATTCAGGCTCTCGGTAATGCGTTTGATCGTGCCGCCCTTTCCAGCTGCATCCCGCCCTTCGAAGATAACCACCACCTTCAAGCCTTTGTATTTCACCCATTCCTGCAACTTGACCAGTTCGATCTGTAAGCGACGCAATTCCTTTTCATAGTCCTTCTTGTTCTTTATCGCCCTTGGTTTATCGATTTTTTTCTGTTCCTTCTCTGTCGAGGGCTCAATTTTCGTCGCATCGGCGTCTGCATTCGCTTCCGATCGTTTCTGCTTATCCTTGTTTGATTTTTTCTTTCCCATGCCAGCCTCCTTTGGCAAAGAACAAGCCGCTGCATAAAAACCAAACAATCTCCTGCCACTAACGAGGGGATTGAGCGTGGTCTTGGATTTTCTCGAAGTAGCACGAGAACGTGAACGTATTCCCCTCTATTTTACACTGAATCCTTTACGCTTCCTGCCCGGCCCCAGCCTGCTTCCCATTTTCAGCATTGCCCTGTTTTGGGAGCGGTTCGGCGGACTTCTCTCGCCGCTGGCGTTTCTCCCAGGGGAAGGGCGAGTCGGGTTTGGGCCTCCAAAAGGCCTCGATCCGGCGCATTTCTCTGACGAAGGCCTCGACCGCATCGGTATGACGCTGTTGGTAGAACCGGCGGACAGGTTCTGGGTCGTATGAGACGTCTTTGTCTGTAAAATCGTGAAAGACTGAAATAAAAATTTCCAGGTCTTGAATAGCCCCCATCGAATCCTGGTACGTGCGCATGTGTTTAAAGGTTTTATCCGGGAAGTTCGATATGAGTGGGTGAACGATCTCAACCATGTAGCGAAATTTCTTGAACGCAATCCGCAGGCGATGGATCGTCGCGGGCTGCGCGGGCTCGACGCGCCGGAAGCGCCGCATAGCGGCCTCATAAGCGCCGTCCACAACGTGCAACAGAGGCATTTGTCGGTCGAGTCCGTCATCTTTCTTGCGCAAGGCCTGGAGGGCAGAATCCAATCGTTTTCTGATTTTCCCACATTGGAAGGACCGGATGGCCTTTGCAGTCACACGCAGATAGCGTTTTTCCCTTTTGACCAGGTATTCCTGAAAAGGGGCAAGTTCAGGTAAATGACTTAAATGCCCCGCTACATCCGCCAGCATGACCTGGGTATCGCGCAGGTGGTCGAGCTCATCCAGAAGCGCTTTCAACGCGCGTCGCAATTTCCCCAGGCGGGGCTGCGGAGGAATGGCGCGTAGCATGTCGACCAGCGCCAGCAGGCGGCGGGCCGCCACGCGCAGATCGTGAATGGCTTCCTCGCCCGGCTCTTTCCGGCAACGACTTAACTCGCTGCGAAACGTCTGCCAGCGGTTTTCCAGCGTTTCGATCAGCAGCCTGGTGCTGGGATCAGTCACAACTTCTTCGTCTGCTCTCATGGTCTGGTTGTATTGTACCGCCGAATTCCATTCCCCCATGTCCAGCCATCTATACGTATTTTCAGTACTTCACGAAAATTGAAAGAATATCCGAAAACAGGGGTGGGGGGGGGGGGGGGGGGGGGGGGGGGG
>DAOTXM010000375.1:0-3470 GCA_034435215.1 Anaerolineales bacterium | reverse complement strand
CATTAGGCGAGTTCGGCGCGACCGCTTTGCTGACCCGCCCGGAATACCCGACCATCCCGATCGCGATCTACCGTTTCCTCTCACAACCCGGCGGTTTGAATTATGGCCAGGCCATGGCGATGGCAACCCTGTTGATGGTCTTAACAACGATTGGGATTCTGGTGATCGAACGTTCGAGGCTGCCTGGGGCGGGAGAATTTTGATGCGATATTTCGTAATCCTTCGACAATATCACATGGGTGCATCTCTGAAACTGTGAGCACAAATGTTCGGCTTCGCACTCGACACGGGCATATGCAGCCAGAAAACGCGTCATTTGACCTTTTCTGGGCCCTTCTGGCACTGTGACAGTCGAAAACAGTGCATTTTTCCAGTGGTCTTGGCTCGAATGATCTCACAGCGAGTTCGCAATAAGCTACTTTGTTCCGTGCATCGGACAAATTGTCCTGGCAGAGCGAAATTCTGGCCGAAACAGCGCGTCTGCAAGGGAGATTCGGTGCTTGAGACGCCCCTGAGCTCACAATTTGGGAGATGCACCCATATCACATTTGCCGAGTTATTCGATAGAGGTCCGAAAATTGGCATTGTCATGGTACATGCAAGATGCAAGCATAAGGATTGAGCGATGCTCGAATTGATCGATATCCACAAAACGTACGAGAACCAACCGCTGCTTTGCGGCATCTCGTTTGCTGTCGAGACAGGGGAGACCGTTTGCCTGCTGGGCGCATCCGGCAGCGGAAAATCCACGCTGCTGCGCATCATTGCCGGGTTGGAGCAACCGGAAAGCGGGCAGGTACTCTGGAATGGGGCCGACCTGGCGGCCTTGCCTGCCCATCAGCGCAGCTTTGGATTGGTGTTCCAGGATTATGCTTTATTTCCACACCTGACAGTGGCCGAGAATGTAGCATTTGGCTTGCGCATGCAAAATTTGCCACACGAGGAAATTAAGCTGCGTGTAAGCGCTTCATTGAAGCAAGTCAATTTGAGCGGGTTTACAAACCGGCGCGTGACCGATCTTTCAGGTGGCGAGCAGCAACGCGTAGCGCTGGCGCGGGCGCTGGCCCCCCGACCACGATTGTTGATGTTCGATGAACCGCTTGGCGCCCTGGATCGCGCCTTGCGCGACCATTTGCTGGAGGAACTGCGCGGGATCTTGCATGCGAGCGCGGTCCCGGCGATTTACGTCACCCATGACCAGGAGGAAGCCTTCGCCATCGCGGACCGGATCGCCCTGCTGCACGACGGCCGGATCGTCCAGATCGGTTCGCCTGCGGACGTGTCTGTCCGGCCGGCGTCTGGTTGGGTGGCAAACTTCTTGGGGCTGGGCAATGTGCTCGATGGAAGGCTGCTGGGAGATGGGCGGGTGGAGACGAAGCTGGGGGTGTTGGAGCTGAAGTGCAAAATGGAAGCAGCTAGGGGGGAGTCTGTAGCGTTGTTGGTGCGTCCTGAGCGCGTGAAACTGAACGGAAACGGGAACAGTTTGAAGGGCCGGGTTGCCGATGTTCTGTTCCAGAAAAATGGCTTCCGTGTGACCCTGGAAAATGGTCTGTATTTTTATCTGTCCACCCCGCCGCAGGTGGGGGAACTGCTCTCCTTTACGGTGGAGGCGGAGTGCCTGGGATGACGGGGATAACGGTTTTGAAGCGCAATCTGGAAGGTGAGGTGACCTGGCAGTACACCGGACAGGTTGTGAAGCGTGATGCGAGTTATATCGTATTGGAAGCCATCTTCAATCGCGATGATATGCCTTTTATGGGTGTAATCTTGAAACGCGGGGATCGTTTTGTAGAAACATTTTACGCCGATCGTTGGTATAACATTTTTGCAATTTACGACCGAGATGACGGAAAATTCAAGGGCTGGTATTGCAATATCGGCTATCCGGCTGTGATCGGAAAAGATACTGTCTCGTATATCGACCTGGCGCTCGACCTGTGGGTGGCTGTAGACGGTGCGCAGACGGTGCTGGACGAAGATGAGTTCCAGGGGATGCCCATCGATGTGATGACCCGCGCGCAGGCGCTGGCGGCGCTGGAAGAACTGCAACGCAAGTTTTCCAATAAGAAGCCTCCGGCATAGCGCCGGAGGTTCGATGCTTGTGTATTTTTGTGTCTTTTCAAAAAGGGGATGTAGGGTATTGTGGCAGGTGCAACTGCACACAGAGCCCCACGCCCTAATTGAATGGAGATAGTATTTTCGGTCGCCAGGTTTCCTAGCCAATTAACGGAAGCAAACCATAAATTCCCAAGGGATCGCCTAAAGAATCATAGCCGAAGTAAAGCGCAACAGCGGCGGCTACACAACAGCAGCACAAAACTGCCAGCACGGCGATCACAATGATTAGCGTGCGATTACTCTTTTTTGGTTCCTCAAGCGTGGGAGTCCCCATGTTTTCGTTCATTTGCTCTTCTCCTTGGGTCGTTATTGATTTAGGAAGGGAATGGTGAGTCCCATGGCCATCATCGCGGCCACCACGAGACAAACACAAATCCCAAGGGCGATGTTGGCATATCCCAGCACCAGGCCGGCGGTTGCCATGCCGTCGCCGCCCAAGGATCCCATGCTGTTCTTGATCTCATTCTTGGCCATGTGACCGGTGATGATCGCAGCAATGGAGCCGATGGTAGGGATGATTGTCCACCCGAGGATGCCCAGGATCAGGCTGGCCAGCGCCATGTTGCTGTTCGGCTTGGCGGGTGGCGTTTGGTACGGTTGGTTCGAATAAATGGTCATTATGCTTCTCCTTGAACATTTAGTAAGTGCTTCACGAAGGTCTAACGAATACCCGATACATGTGGACTTTTACCAGCATCTCGTGACTTATTGATTATAAACTATGAATGCTGATTTGCCTTCTCGCGGCGGCGCTGTATCCATTGGAAGAGCAGCACGATCATCACAAGCAGTAAGATCGCAACCACGATAGGGACCACAATTGCCAGGATCGACATCACGGTTGAAATGATATCCTCCGCAATGCTGACCGGTACGTTCCCGGCTCCGCCTGTTGTGGCTGTCACCACCGGGCGCACTGCGGCAGCTTTGACGACATGTACGCTGCCAGCGATCAGCAAGCCGCAGATCAGCGCCAGCACTGGGTTGACGTCTGTGATGACTTTGGCGCTGGCGGCAAAGGCAATCGCCCCTGCCGCCGGGCGGACAAAGGTCTGGATGACGTCGTTGATGTGATTGACCGCCGGGATTTTATCGGCCAGCATCTCGATAATGACCAGGATACCCAGCACGATCAGTACCCAGGGGTTGGCCAGCAAATCCCAGGGATTGCTCAGGATGATCCAGTCGGTGTAGTGGGCGATCACACCGACCACCAGTAAGGGGATGTATGCATTCAGGCCGGCGCTGGCCGAAAGCCCGAATGCAGTGAAAACGCCGAATAAAAGGTCCATTGGATTTACTCCTTATCTTCTCAGAAAGGGGGAAGTCGGGTGTTTTGGGCGGGCGTAGCC
>DAOTXM010000374.1:0-3313 GCA_034435215.1 Anaerolineales bacterium | reverse complement strand
GCCGCTTTGCGCCCGATCTCCACCGCGAAGTTCGTCCCCCGGTCCCAGGGGTAGACCTGGCTCATCGATGCGAAATACAGCCCCTTCACCGGCGTCACGATGGACGGGATGTTCTTCGAATGGTTCACCAGCGGCACGGGCTGTGCATAGTCCGTCTTGAAGACCCAAACCTTCTTCACCCAGTCCCGCTCGAACTTGGGGTTGATGCGCTGGAAGGCCGGGATGAAACGTTCCAGCAGTACCTCATCGCTCAAAGAAAAGTATTCGTGTCCCGGCTCCAGGTAATCGCCGGCGTACAGGATGTGGTCGCCGCCAAAGTGTTCCGGCGGGACGAAATTGGTGTGTTCCACCAGTGCCAGGAACGGAAACCCGTCGTCCTTGGGCAGGTTGAACCAGTAGTAGCCCTGCTCCGAAAGCTGGTGCTCGAGCGACAGGACCATCACCACCGCACCCATTGATTTGAGTTCCAGCAGCCCCTTCAAATAGGACTCGGGCAACTCGGGGCACAGGTTTGCCATCAGGTTGGGGGACGTAGTAACCAGAACCTTGCCGAAGGACTCGACGCCCGCATCGCTTCGCACCGATAACTCGTCCTGCTCCCGTTTAATAGACTCGACCCTCACCCTCAACCTGATCTCTACTCCCTGCTCCCGGAGTATCTCCGCGAAGCGATCCGCGAAGGCCTGGAAACCGCCCTTGAACGTGCCCAGTTTCGTAGTCCGGGCTTTGAGGCGCGCCCACATCCAGGCCATGTTGACGTCCTTATAATGCGGTCCGAACTTGCCGATCACCAGCGGCTGCCACATCTGCTCATAGACTTCTTTCCCGGCCCATTTACGCATCCACTCTTCCACAGTGAACTGCTCGAATAGTTTCCAGTTGTTCGTCAGCCGCAAGTATAGACCGACCAAACCAAACCTGAGTTTGTTCAGGCCAAATCCAAGTCCTGGGAAGAGCAGCGCTTTCAGGATCGAGTCGAAGGGATACCATTTGCCGTCGTGCAAGAGCACGGTATACGGACGCAGGAAAATCACCCCGTCGCTCAGGCCCAATTCCTCGATCAGGTCGAGCATATGTTTGTCGCTGGCAAACCAGTGGTGGTAGAACTTCTCCACCGACCAGTTCCAATGGGGTTCCTTGAAACCGCTTGCCAGCCCACCCACGAAATCAGCGGATTCGAATACAGTCACGTCGTGTCCGTCTTTGCACAGGTCGTAAGCAGCAGCCATGCCGCCGAAGCCCGCACCGATGATCGCAATTTTCATAGATTCTCCCACGGTGATGAGTGGATACCCTTTGTGTCTTATGTTCCTGTCTGTTCCAGCCTGGCGGCCAGAGACTTGAGCTTGCCCCATTCCTGGCGGATGACATAGACCATGGCAAGAGTGCGCAGCCAGCGCAGTTCACAGGCCGGGTCCGCCGCCAGGTGCTCGTAGACTTCCACGGCCTGATCGTCGGTACGCCTGTTTTTGGCATACTCGTTTGCCAGTTGTCGCAAATAGGCCTCGTTTTTTTGACGTAACTGGGCCGTCTGTGCAGCCTGCTGGCGTTTTTGCATCAACCGTGCGCCGACTTTTCCCACAGCCTGTTCCATCTGGTCGACAGTAAAGGGCTTGAACAGATAATCGCGTATTCCAAGCGACATGGCCAAGCGCAGGATTTCGGAATCTTTTTCGGCCGAAATGATGATACAACCGGTGTCAGGGTCGAACTTCGTAATCTCTTTGTAGGCAGCCAGACCGTTCATGTCCGGCATGTTGATGTCGAGCACGACGATGTCCGGATGTTGCTCTTTGGCCATTTGCACAGCCTGAAGACCGTTGGAAGCGATGGCGACCACTTCCACATCCGATATCATGGATAACATGAGGCGGGTATTGCGGCGGGTCTCCTGGATATCGTCGGCGATGAGCACCCTTAATTTTCTGGTTGGCGAACTCGCTGGTTGGGTCATCTGCCTGCACCTTTTAGACCAAATTCCAACTGCATTAACAGGCGGAAAGCTGACTTACAAACCTGAATATAGGTAAGTATAACCCAGCCCGGCTTGATGGTTCAGATCGATTCCGTTTCAGCCCGGAGGGTATCACTCCACTTGATACCTTCGCGTGCCAGGTAATACGCCCCCAGCAGGGTGATCGGCAGCCAGAGCGCAACATGCAGCACCAACGTATATCCCGCAGCGGTGGCCTGGTCCACGCCGTAAGCCGTCAGCACGGCGATGCCAGGCGCGTCGAAAGTGCCAATGTACCCCGGCGCGGACGGGATGGTCGTCGCCAGGTTGACGATGCCGTTCATCAACATCAGCGCAAAAAAACTGACCTCGAACGGGAAGGCGTGCATCACGAACCAGTACTTGCCGGTCTCCAGCAACCAGATGATGACCGAGGTAAAGAAGACCATCAGCACGTTGAAGGGCGAGCGCAAGGAGGCCAGCCCGTCCAGAAATTTGTGCATGATGCCGCTCACCTTCTCGCGCAATCGCACCGGCAGGATGCGATCGATGAACCATCCCCCGACTCGCGCCGTCACCAGTGGGAACATGGCTACCAGCAGGAAAATCGCCAGCGCACCCAGGAAGACGCCGGTGCCAATCACCGCCACCTGCTGGATGTTGCCTACGAACCCGGAGGAACCCGTCAGTCTGGCCAGCTCGGGCAGGTTGACGAACACGAAGGCCAGCATTACTACCCCGTCGAAGATGCGCTCCACGATGATGGTCGCCAGCGAGGCCGAGACCGGTACTCCTTCCCTGCGCTTCAGGATGACCGCGCGCAACACTTCCCCGGCGCGCGCCGGGTAGATGTTATTGCCCATGTAGCCGATGGTCGTAATGGGAAACATCGTTTTCGTGGGGATCTTTTTGATGGGCCCTAGCAGGTAATGCCAACGCCAGGCGCGCACCCAGACACCCACGAAGTACACCGCCACTCCTGGCAGCAGCCAGATGTAATTGGCCCCCTGGACCGCTTCCCAGAACTCTTCCAGCCGCAGACCGCGCAGCGCCAGCCAGATGAACAGGAGACTGATCAGGGCACCGAGCCAGAATTGCCACTTTTTCATCGGGCGTGATTGTACCATCCAAATAAACCTGGGGTTGTCCAAAAAGGGTGAGAAGAAAGGGAAAAAGGGAGCAGAAAACGCAAAAGGCAAAAAAACTGGCGGTCTCTGGATCAGGTAGCATCCCATTAAGCATGGTGGGGCAAAAACCTTGCGGAAAACGGGATACACTGGCACACTCGTGCGACTTCCAAAGCGAGCGAGGTGCCAATGAACCCCCAAGAACAATTTTGCCCGAATATCGACTGTCCTG
>DAOTXM010000373.1:0-20520 GCA_034435215.1 Anaerolineales bacterium | reverse complement strand
GGGGGGCCCCCCCCCCCCCCGCACAACCATTTTTTCGGTTATCCCTGTAGTGAATGCGTATCAGAAACACAACCTTGCGTTGTAATACTAACAAGGATACTAGGATGCCCTCACAAAAAACCATTCGACTTTCCCTGCCTTCCAAAGGCCGCCTCGGAGAGGACAGCCTGGATTTCCTGTCCGCTGCGGGGCTGCGCGTGTTCAAGCCCAACCCACGCCAGTACGAAGCTGACATCCCGGTTTTGCCGGACCTGGGCGTCATCTTCCAGCGTCCCGGAGACATCGTGGTCAGTGTGCGCCAGGGCAGTGTGGATTTTGGCATCACCGGCCTGGACGTGATCGAAGAAAAGCGCGGCGAAAATGGGGATGTCCTTGTTCTGCACGATGCGCTTGCATTTGGGCATTGCGCCCTTACGCTGGCGATTCCCGAAGCCTGGGAGACAGTACAAGACCTCCAGACGCTGAAAACCTTCGCGAATTCGCTGGGACGCCCTTTGCGTGTAGCGACCAAATTCCCATTGCTGACCGGTCGTTTCCTTGCGCGATCCGGCATCCCGCACACCCTGATCGCGGCGGAAGGCACGCTGGAAACTGCTCCCACCATCGGTTACGCAGACCTGATTTCCGACCTCGTCTCTTCGGGGCAGACCTTGAAGGATAACCGCCTGCGCCCGCTGCCCGGCGGCGTCATCCAGCCCTCGCAGGCTGCCTTGATCGCCAACCGCAAGGCCTTGCAGACCCGTCCGGACGTGCTCGAAATGGCGCGCCGCCTGCTGGAGTATATCGAAGCCCACCTGCGCGCCAAGGAGAACTTGCTGGTCACTGCCAACATGCGCGGCGACCGCCCCGAGATCATTGCGCAAAAGATGTTTACCCAGACCACCGTCGGTGGTTTGCAAGGCCCGACCATCAGCCCGGTGTACGTGCGCGACCAGACACAAGCCTGGTATTCCGTCAGCGTGGTGGTGCGCCGCGACCACCTCCCGCATGCCATCGGAGAACTGCGCGCGATCGGTGGCAGCGGAATCATTGTCTCGCCGGTCACATATATTTTCGAAGAAGAGCCGCCGCGCTATACCGCCATGCTTGCGGCCTTGAAATCCCTGCAATAAGGAATCCTCATGCTCAAACAATACGACCCTCGCACTGCAAGGCAGACCATTCTCAAACGCACCCCGCCGGATGAATTCCCCGTCAGCCAGCGCGTATTAGCCGGGATCGAGCAGTTCTTTGGCGCGGCATTGACGCCGGAACAGGCGGTCAGGCGTATTCTGTCCGAGGTGCGGATGAACGGCAACTCCGCCCTGCGGATCTGGACGGAACGCCTCGATGGCCTGGACCTCGAACCTGCTCCCGTTTCACTGGCAGTCATCCAATCCGCTTTGGAGGCCATTTCCCCTGGCGAACGCGATGCTCTGGAACAGGCCGCCGCCCGAATCGAAGACTTCCACCGCCGCCAACCGCTGACCTCCTGGTTCACGCACGAACTGGGCGGCACGCTGGGACAGGTCATCCGCCCCATCCAGCGGGTGGGGCTGTACGTGCCCGGCGGGACGGCCCCCCTGCCTTCCAGTGTGTTGATGAGCGCCATCCCTGCGCGTGTAGCCGGAGTCAAAGAGATCGTGGTTGTCACACCGCCCAGCAAAACCCTGGCGGATGCGGGATCCTTCCCTGTTGCGCCAATTATTCTGGCTGCCTGTGCCATTGCAGGGGTGGAAGAGGTTTACCTGCTCGGCGGCGCGCAGGCCGTGGCTGCTCTCGCCTATGGCACGGAGACCATTGCCCCTGTCGATAAAATCTTCGGCCCCGGTAACCTTTTCGTCACGCTGGCAAAGCGCCAGGTATACGGTGTAGTGGGCATCGACGGGCTGGCCGGGCCGACCGAAACCGTCGTGATCGCGGATGAGGCGGCCAACCCTGCCTGGGTTGCGGCCGACCTGCTGGCCCAGGCCGAACATGACCTGCTGGCTTCAGCCATCCTGCTGACGCCCTCGCAGGACTTGATCGAAAAGGTGCAAGTCGAAGTTGCCCGTCAGCTCGAGCAGCGTGGAAGGGCAGAGATCATCGCCGCTTCGCTGGAGAACCGCGGGGGCGCGGTGCTGACCCGCGATTTGGATGAGGCGATGCAATTGGCAAACGAATATGCGCCCGAACACCTTGGACTGTCCGTGCGCGAACCCTGGCGCTGGGTCGAAAAGATCCGTAACGCAGGCGGCGTGTTCATGGGCGAACATTCCTTCGAAGTGCTGGGCGATTATCTGGCCGGGCCGAGCCATGTCATGCCGACCGGCGGCTCTGCCCGTTTTGCCTCCCCGCTCAACGTGTGGGATTTTGTCAAAATTGTCAGCCTGGTGGCGCTCGATGACAGCAGCGCGGCGGCTCTCGGTCCGGCTGCCGCAGCGCTGGCGCATGCCGAAGGTCTGGATGCCCATGCCAATGCTGCGCTGATCCGTCTTGGGGAACAGGCATGAAGGTCCGCACGCATCTCGAGGCTCTGCCGCCATATGCGCCCATCGAACCGTTCGAGGTGCTCTCGGTGCGGCTGGGTCGCGCCCCTGCCGGGATCGTCAAGCTGGACGCCAACGAGAATCCCTATGGCCCGTTGCCTGCTGTGCGGCAGGCCCTGGGGACGTTGGAGTACCCGCATATTTACCCTGACCCGGAGAGCCGGGCGTTGCGGGCCGCCTTATCCGAATATACGGGTGCTCCCGTGGCGCATCTGCTGGCCGGCGCGGGCGCGGACGAATTGATCGACCTGCTGATGCGCATCCTGCTGGAACCGGGTGATTGTGTGCTGTCCTGTCCACCGACCTTTGGCATGTACGCTTTCGACGGCGCGTTGAATGCGGCGCAGGTGATCGAGGTGCCACGGCAGGCCGATTTTGCGCTGGACGTGGCAGGCATCCGCGCTGCGGTGGAACAATACCGGCCGAAGATGCTCTTCCTGGCGACGCCCAACAACCCGGACGGTTCGATGCCTGATGCGGCAATTCTCGATGAGCTACTGGATTTGCCCACGCTGGTCGTTCTGGATGAAGCATATATCGAATTTGCCGGGGATGGGTTGGGCGCTGGCTTGAGCCGCATCCGTGACGTGGCAGCGCGTGAAAACCTGGCTGTGCTGCGCACCTTCAGCAAATGGGCCGGCTTGGCCGGGCTGCGCGTTGGGTATGGCGCGTTCCCTGCCTGGCTGATGCCGACCTTGTGGAAGGCCAAACAACCCTACAATGTCAACGTGGCGGCCAGCGTTGCCGCGCAGGTTTCGCTGGCACATGTGAATGAACTGACCGCGATAGTCTCCCGCCTGCAGGCGGAACGCGAGCGCCTGTATGTAGCGTTACAGGAAGTTCCTTTCCTGCAACCTTATCCCTCGCGAGCTAATTTCATCCTGTGCCGTGTCCTGAACCGCCCTGCCGCTGACCTTAAAGCGCGCCTGGCGAACGAACATGGGATCCTCGTGCGTTACTTCGACCGGCCCGGCTTGCGCAATCATATCCGCATCAGCGTTGGCCGGCCGCAGGATACGGCCAGATTGTTGGAAGCGCTCAGAACGGAGTCCAATGTCTCCTGATATTGAAATTCCAAAGTCAGGAGATTTCGGGCTCCAAAATGACAAGGAGTGATCGTGCGTGTAGCAGAAATTTCTCGAAAAACCAGTGAAACCCAGATCGAAGTCGAACTCGATATAGACGGCGTTGGCAAACACCAGATCTCTACCAGGGTTGGGTTCCTCGATCACATGCTCACCCACCTCGCCGTGCACGGGCTATTCGACCTGTCTGTGCAGGCGCATGGCGACCTGGAAATCGACCCGCATCACACGATGGAGGACGTGGCGCTAGCGATCGGCCAGGCCTTCGACCAGGCACTGGGCGACCGGCGGGGCATCGTCCGCATGGGTGATTGTTTCGTCCCAATGGATGAAACCCTGGCGCAGGTTGCCATCGACCTCTCAGGCCGCCCGTACGCGGTGATCCAGGCCGACTGGAACGCGCCCTTCGTGGGCAACATCCCGACCAGCCTGTTCGCTCATTTCTTTGAGTCATTCGCGGTCACGGCGCGCTGTAACCTGCATGCCCGCGTGCTTTACGGTCGCGACGATCACCACCAGGCTGAAGCCTTGTTCAAAGCCTGGGCACGCGCGCTGGACCAGGCGACTCAATTGGACTCGCGGCGTGGCGGGTTGATCCCCTCCACGAAAGGAACATTGACGCGGTGAATGCTGTTGTTTTGATCGATGCCGGGACGGGCAACCTGCGCTCCGTGCAAAAAGCGCTCGAAAGCCTCGGTGCGCAGGTTTGCCGGACAGCCGATCCACGAGACGTGCTGTCCGCGCAGAAACTGGTTTTGCCAGGCGTGGGCGCATTTGGCGATTTTATGGCCGGTTTGCGGGAGCGCGGGCTGGAAGCGGTCATTAAGGATGCGGCGATGCGCGGCATACCGCTCTTGGGGATTTGCGTTGGGATGCAGGCTCTGTTCGAAGTCAGCGAGGAGATGGGCAGTCACGCAGGTCTGAGTTTGCTGCCCGGTCGTGTGCTGCGCTTTTCGGAGTCGCTCGGGGTCAAGGTCCCGCACACCGGTTGGAACCAGATCGAAACGAAGAATAATGCGGCCTTGTTTGTGAATGTCCCTTCTAAAACGTATGTCTATTTCAACCACTCATACTACTGCCAGCCGGATGAGCCGTCCGATGTCAGTGCCGTTACCGAATACGGGCTATCTTACACCTGCGCTGTGGGGCGGGGGAACGTCTTTGGGGTGCAGTTCCATCCCGAGAAAAGCCAGCGCGCCGGGCTGAAGATGCTGGAAAATTTCGTCAGGATGGATATATGAACGCTTTTACGGTGTATCCTGCCATCGACCTGCGTAGTGGGCAGGTGGTGCGCCTGAGGGAGGGGAATCCCACCCAACAGACGGCTTACAACGATGATCCCGCCGAGACTGCTTGCCGCTGGCTTTCTGGTGGAGTGCGCTGGTTGCATGTGGTGAACCTGGATGGCGCTTTTGGCGAAAACGATTTGACCAACCAGCGAGCCTTGTTGGCGATCCTGGACGTGGCCCGTGAGTTTGGCGCGCAGGTGCAGTTTGGCGGTGGACTGCGTTCGCTGGAGGCAATCGAGACGGCACTGGAGCTGGGCGTCGGCCGGGCCATCATCGGCACGCTGGCGGTCGAGCAGCCGGATGTTTTGAAGGATGCGTTGACCCGTTTTGGCGCTGGCCGGATTGTAGTTGGGATCGACGCCCGTAACGGACTGGTGCGTGTGCGCGGCTGGCAGAATGACAGCGGCATCCCCGCTTCTGACCTGGCGCTTCGAATGCGGACCCTGGGCCTGCGCACCGTTATCTTTACCGATGTCAGCCGGGATGGGATGGGCCGCGGCCTGAACATCCAGGCAACGCGCGAGATGGCGGATGTCAGTGGGCTGGAAGTGATCGCTTCGGGCGGTGTACGTATGCTTGCAGATGTGGTTGCTGCGCGGCAGGCCAACCTGGCAGGCGTCATCATCGGACGGGCGTTGTACGAGGGCACGATCGATTTGAAGGATGCGTTGGAATTGCCCTAACCCTCACCCCCTCTCCCTAACCCTCTCCCAGGGGGAAGGGGAAAAGAAGGAGTTTATTGTGTTAGCGAAACGAATTATCCCCTGCCTCGATATTAAAGATGGCCGCGTGGTGAAGGGCGTCAACTTCCTCAACCTGCGGGACGCGGGCGACCCGGTCGGGCAGGCCCGCCTGTACGACGCCCAGGGCGCGGACGAGCTGGTCTTCCTCGATATTTCGGCCACGCACGAGGGGCGGGAAACGACTCGGGACCTGGTTGGCCGCGTAGCGGATACAGTCTTTATGCCGCTTACGGTTGGGGGCGGTATCCGCAGCGTGGACGATATGCGCCGCCTGTTGTTAGCCGGGGCGGACAAAATCAGCCTCAATTCAGCGGCGGTCCGCCAGCCTGAGCTTTTATCAGAGGGCGCGGCGCGCTTTGGGGCGCAGTGCATCGTGCTGGCGGTGGATGCCCGTCGGCGTGGAGAGGGTTGCGGCTGGGAAGTGTACGTCCATGGCGGGCGCATCCCAACCGGGATCGATGCAATCGAATGGATCGTACGCGGCGTGGAACTGGGCGCAGGCGAAATCCTGTTGACCAGCATGGACTCTGACGGCACCCTGGCGGGATACGACCTGGAACTGACCCGCACGGTCTCGGAATCCGTTCCGGTGCCGGTGATCGCTTCGGGCGGAGCAGGGACGCCTGCTCATTTTGTAGATGTGTTGACCACTGGCAAGGCGGATGCCGCATTAGCCGCCTCGCTCTTCCACGATGGGGTGCTCCGTATCCCTGATTTGAAAAGGGAGTTACAGGCTTGGAATATACCTGTCCGCCCGGTGGCAGATGTGGAGGAAACAGTTTGGAAACGGTAGCAGTTGAACGTCTGAAGTTCGATGCGAGGGGATTGATCCCTGCCATCGTTCAGGATGCAGAGTCCGGGGTCGTCCTGATGTTGGCTTACATGAACGCCGAATCTTTGAACTTAACACTGGAAACGGGTGAAACGCATTTCTGGTCGCGCAGCCGCCAGGCGTTATGGCACAAGGGCGCGACATCTGGGAATATCCAGCGCGTGATCGATATCCGTGTGGACTGTGATGCCGATAGCTTGCTGGTGCGCGTCCACCCGATGGGTCCTGCCTGCCATACCGGCCACCAGACCTGTTTTTATCGTCCGATGGAGGCGAGAACGACATGAGCCTGCAATGGTTATTCGATGTGATCCAGTCGCGCCGTGAGAATCCGTCCGAGACATCTTATACGTCGCGGCTGTTTGCAGCGGGACTGCCAAAAATTACCCAGAAGGTTGGTGAGGAAGCCACCGAGACGATCGTGGCTGCCCTGGCACAGGACGACCAGCGCCTGATCGAGGAAGTAGCCGACCTGACCTATCACACCCTGGTCTTGCTATCGGCGCGCGGCCTGTCGCTCACGGACATCGAGGTTGAGTTGGAGAGGCGTCACCGATGAGCACGGTTCTCTTACTCGATATCGACGGCGTGCTGGTGCGCCCGGGCGGGTATCGCGCTGCGCTGCACGCTACACTGAACCACTTCGTCCACCTGATGGGGTTGCCGAAGTTCGATTTCCCCGAGGAAACGCTGGCCGGATTCGAACGGCGCGGCATCACCAGCGAATGGGATATGGTACCGCTCCTGCTGGGTGTATTGTGGAACGATATTTTGTCCCGGCAAAAAGTGACGAACTTACCTGCTGGCGTGTCTGCTGCCGCGGTCGAGATCGGTCGCAACCTGAATGGATACAAACCATCGGATTTGATTATCCCTGAATTCGAGCCGGTGGCAGGACAATATCCCGCGGATACAGCCTTGAACAACGGTTTTTTCGCATCCATCCCAAATCAGCTGCGAACCAATCTGCTCCACCGTTCCAGGGATGTGCATTTTTCACAGACCATGCGCACCTTCCAGCACTTTACGCTGGGCAGCCGTGCGTTCGAGCGCACCTATGGCCTGACCGCAGAAATCGAGAGCGAGTCGCTTTTACGAAAATACGACACGTCCAACATCACCGATGCGATCCGGACGAAGTTACGCCGACCGGGAATGTATCTGGCGGCTTTCACTGCGCGTCCTTCCGCACCGCCGCGCGAAGTGGAAACGCCGTCCTTGGGGTATGCCCCGGAAGCGGAGATTGCCCTCGATCTGGTTGCGTTGCCTGATATCCCGTTGATCTCCTTTGGTAGGCTGCAATACCTGGGCGAGCAGCGTGGTTATGATCCCGAAATTTTGTTGAAACCCTCGCCTGTGCAGGCCCTGGCCGGCATCGGTGCGGCGCTGACGGGGAATGAATGGGCCTCCTTGCAGGCGGCTTGTGATTGGTATGAAACCAGTCAATTGAGAGGCGCATTGGCTAACCTGCCTCGTACGTTCGATCTATTGGTTGTCGAAGATACGCTCGGCGGAATCCGTTCGGTGCGGGCGGCGGGCGAGATCCTGCAGAAGGCAGGATTGGATGTGACCGTGCATGCCTACGGCCTCACCTCCGGCAGCGCAGCAAAATCTGCTGGGTTCGAGCAGGCGGGCGTGCCGTATTTCGAGTCTTGGGATACGCTCTGCGCTCATCGCGGCCTGTAATTGCAAAGTGCCTTGCCAAGCGCGAACATTGCGCCTATACTGGGGGATATTGGAGTGTTCATGTCGGAAATTGACTTATCCCCGCTTCAAACCATCCTGAACCCCTATATTCCCCTTGGTCGCTCTGGTCTGTTGCCGGCCTTGCACGCGGCGCAGCGGCACTTTGGCTGGCTGCCTCAACCGGTCGCTGCCGAAGTGGCGAGGGCTTTGAGCGTTCCATTGGCGGATGTGCACGGGGTGATCGAGTTTTATGCGCTGTTCTATAACGAGCCGGTCGGAAAGCGGTTCATCCGCGTTTGCACGGACGTAGCCTGTGCGCTGAAAGGTGCAGACGATATTCTGCATCACCTTTGCGCTCACTATGGCATCCAGCCGGGTCAAACCGCACCGGAGGCTGCCACCTCCATCGAGCATGCTCCCTGCCTCGGGCTGTGTGACCATGCCCCTGCGGCGCTGGTGGATGATGCTGCCGAAACGGATATCGACCTGCCTAAAAACTCCTGGAAAATCGGACGACCGTCAGCGCTGGTATATGGTTCATCCTCCCTGTTGACATCCAACTGCGGAAAAGGTCACACCGTCACTTTGGCGGAGTACGGTGACTATTCAGCTTATGAAAAAACCATGGGTATGTCCCCGGCGGATGTGATTGCCGAGATCAAAGCCGCGGGGCTGGTCGGGCGCGGCGGCGCGGCTTTCCCGACTGGCATCAAATGGGAAGGCGCGGCCAATGCTCCTGATGATGAAAAGTATGTGATCTGTAACGCGGACGAGTCCGAGCCGGGCACGTTCAAGGACCGCGTCTTGTTGCTCGATGATCCGCACCGGATTATCGAGGGGATGTGCATTGCTGCTCATGCGATTGGGTCCAGCAAAGGTTACATCTACTTGCGCGGGGAGTACCCGTACATTTTGCCAGTCCTGGAAAGTACCCTGGCTGAAGCCCGTGAGGCGGGTTACCTCGGAGTAACGTTCGATATCGAAATCCGCCTGGGTGCTGGGGCGTATATCTGTGGCGAGGAGACCGCCTTGTTCGAGTCAATCGAGGGCAAACGCGGATTCCCGCGAGTCAAGCCACCTTTCCCAACGACAAACGGTCTGTTTGGCAGGCCGACTGTGATCAACAATGTCGAAACGCTCTGCAATGTGCCGCTGATCATCGAGAAGGGCGCGGCGGAATACCGCAAGATCGGTACCGAAAAATCGCCGGGGCCGAAACTGTTCTGCGTTTCTGGTGACGTGGCGAAACCGGGACTGTACGAACTTCCCTTCGGCGTGACGCTGCGTGAATTGCTCGAGATGGCTGGCTGTGATTCGTTCCAAGCCATTTTATTTGGCGGCGCGGCGGGCGCTTTTGCCACGCCTGCACATCTGGATGTCAGACTGACCTTCGAAGACCTCCGTGCGGCCGGTTTGCCGCTTGGTTCTGGTGTGGTGATGGTCTTCGATAAGACGCGTGACCTGCGCGACACCCTGGCACGGCTGGGCAAATTCTTCGCGCACGAAAGCTGCGGCAAGTGCTATCCCTGCCAGTTGGGCACCCAACGCCAGATGGAAATCCTGGACCGGGTTGCGGCTGGCAACATGCTCGAAGGCGATTTGGAACGTTTGCAGGATGTCGGTTGGACAATGACGGATGCGTCCCTGTGCGGATTGGGGCAGACGGCGGCCAGCGCGGTGTTGTCTGCGATGAAGCAATTCCCCGAACTGTTTCGTCCTGAGCGGAGTGAAGCATAGTCGAAGGGCGCTTCGACTGCAACCTCGCTATAGCTCAGTTTCTGCTCAGCACGGAAAGTAGGATATTTTATGACAGATGAAATCACTTTGAATATCGATGGGCAACAAGTAACCGTCGAACCCGATACGAATTTGCTAGATGCTGCGAAGCAAATTGGGATCGATGTCCCCACTATCTGCTGGCGCGAAGCGACCACCTCCTATGCGCTGTGCCGCATCTGCGTGGTGGAGGTCGAGGGGCAGAGATTGCTCCAGCCGAGTTGTATCGTCAAAGCGGCGGACGGGATGAAGGTCCAGACAAGAAGCGAGAAGGTCATGCGGGCCCGGAAGACCATCCTGGAGATGCTGGCCTCCAGCGTGGACCTGTCTGATGCGCCCACCATCCTGGCCATGATGGACGAGTATGGCGCGTCCGCCGAACGTTTTCCGCAGGCCGAACGGCGCGAGATCGAACTCAAGGACGATAACCCGATGTACTTGCGCGATTACTCGAAATGCGTGCTGTGCTGGCGCTGTGTGCAGGTCTGTGCTGACGACGCCCAGTACACCTACGCGATCAACTTCAACGGGCGCGGTTACGAAACCGAGATCGGTACGTTCTTCGACCTTACCATCCCCGAGTCGACCTGCGTGTTCTGCGGCCAGTGCGTGGGCGTCTGCCCGAGCGGGGCGCTCAAGCCCAAGCGCGAGTTCCTGCTGGAGCAGGGGATGAGCCCGGAGGAGATTACGGTGATGAGCTCCGGGCGTAAGCGGAAGAAAAAGAATTAACCGCGAAGACCGCTAAGAACGCAAAGATAAATTAAAGGTTTTTTCTTTGCGGGCTTTGTGGTTAAAAAGACTTTGACCTTCGACAGAAGGAGCGTAAATGATAAAAGCAGATCGTATAGTTTCCACCACCTGCCCCTACTGCGGCGTGGGATGCAATTTACAGTTACACGTCAAAGACGATTATATTTTCAAGGTGACCTCACCTTTCGACGCGGTCGTCAACCAGGGGAACCTGTGCGTCAAGGGACGTTTTGGCTATGACTACATTTACCATCCCAAACGGGTAACCACACCGCTCATCCGCAAAACACTGCAAAAACCGGGTAAACGGACCCAGGCCTTCGACCGGGACGAGTGGCGCGAAGTTTCTTGGAACGAAGCTCTCGATTACACTGCTGACCGCCTGGTAGAAATCTTCCGCCGCGATGGTTCCGATGCCATGTCCGTGTACTGCTGCGCCAAGGCCACCAACGAGGACAACTACCTGTTACAGAAGATGTTCCGGGTGCTGTTCCGCACCAACAACGTGGACCACTGCACCCGCCTGTGTCATGCCGGGAGTGTGGTCGCCCTCCAGCAGGCGCTGGGTTCCTCGGCCATGTCTAACACCGCCAGCGAGGTGATCCACAACGATGTACTGATGATCGTTGGCTCGAACACCAGCGAGAACCACCCAATTATTGCCTTGCAGATGAAGGAAGCAGTGCGCAAGCATGGCGCAAAGATGATCGTGATCGACCCGCGCCGCATCGACCTGGTCGATTTCGCGGAACTGTGGCTGCCGCTCAAACCGGGCACGAATGTCCCCGTGCTCACGGCCATGGCGCACGTCATTGTAAAAGAGAATTTGGTGAATTGGGATTTCGTCAATCGCCGCACGGAAGGGATCGAGGTATTTATCACCAGCCTCGATAAATTCACCCCCGAATACGCCGAGGAGATTTCCGGCGTCCTTGCGGATGATATCCGTGCCGCTGCGCGCCTGTACGCCAACGCCAGGAATGGCGCCATCTACTGGGGTATGGGTATCTCGCAGCTCTCGCACGGCACGGCCAGCGCGCTGGCGCTCATTCACCTCGCCTTTCTGACCGGGCACATCGGGCGCGAGGGTACCGGACTCAATCCCCTACGCGGCCAGAACAACGTCCAGGGCGCATCCGACATGGGCGCGATGCCCTTCCACTATCCCGGCTATATGCGTGTCGACGACGAGGCTAACGCCGCAAAATGGGAGGTTGCCTGGAACGTCGAGCCCGGCGGCTTGAGCCGCAAATTAGGCCTGACCACCACCGAGATCCTCAGCCACGCCCATCCCGGCGGCGTGCGCGCGCTGTACATCATGGGCGAGAACCCCATGATGTCCGAGCCGAACCTGAACGAGACCCGCCGTCACTTGCAGCAGTTGGAGTTCCTGGTCGCTCAGGACCTGTTCATCAATGAATCCGGCGCCTTTGCGGACGTCTTCCTGCCAGCTACCCCGTTCGCCGAAAAGGACGGCACCTTCACCAACACCGACCGACGGGTGCAAAGGGTGCGGCAGGCGCATGCGCCACGCGGGAACTCGCGCCCTGATTGGAAGATCATCTGCGATCTGGCCTGGCGCATCGAAACCCGGCTTGGAACTGCCACCGCCAAATGGACCTATTCCAGCCCCGAGGAAGTTTTTGCTGAAATGGCCTCGGTCGTCCCCGATTTTGCGGGCATCACCTACGAACGCATCGAGCAGACCGGCCTGCAATACCCGGTCTGGGACAAAGAGCATCCCGGCACGCCGTTCCTGTTCGCTGAATCCTTCCCGCGCGGACGCGGCAAATTCACCCCGCTGGATTACGTCCCGGTTGTGGAGCCGGTTGACGATGAATATCCCTTCATCCTGACCACCGGACGCCTGCTCGAACACTGGCACGGCGGCACGATGACCCGTCACTCCGACCTGGACGCGCTCTATCCCGAAGCGCGGGTCGAAATCCATCCCGCCGACGCGGAAATCCACGGTATCCGTGATGGCATGGCGGTGAAAGTCAGTTCCAGGCGCGGCGAGATCGTCGTGCGGGCCTCTGTGACCGAAAAGACGACCGTCGGCGTGGTCTTCCTGCCCTGGCACTTCGCCGAAGCCGCCGCCAACCTGCTGACCATCGACGCCCTCGACCCGCAGGCTAAGATCCCCGAATTCAAGGCCTGCGCGGTGCAGGTGTTCCCAGCGAGGGATGCAGATTTACCTAATCCTGATATTGTTTTAGAGCGTGGGCGGTATTAAACCCCCTCCCAGCCTCCCCCAAATCCGACGATTTATACATGGAATGCGCATTCAAAGTTCACATTGTCGTATTTGGGGGAGGTGCCCGCAGGGCGGTGGGGGCGGATTTGCCCAATCCTGATGCAGTATTGGGGCGTGGCAGATACTAAAAGCGAGAACTCCAAGTCTTCTGAAAACTCGAAGTTCTTATCACTCGCCTACAATTTCCTTGAAACGAGGATCATCGCGTATGTTGTCAAAATCTGGATTAATTCGAGCCAATGTTTTTCTGTGACGATTTTCGATAATTGCAATTTTTAAAAGTTCAATGGCTCTATCTAGATTGCCAGAAAATGATTCGAAACATGCTTGACTATATTTGCTTGCATTCTGGATAGAAACTAGAATTTCGTTCCTTTGTTCTGATGCTTCAGAATATTTTTCCAGCTTTTGTAAAATACCCAAATAGCCAATTCTTGTATCAACATCATCTGGATTAAGGCGTATGGAGACAATGAAATCTTTCATAGCGTCATCCAGGTTTCCTTGATATTTTTGGATAATTGCCCTGTATTTGTAGGCAAGGGCATCATCAGGTTGAATACGAATAGCTTCATCATAATCAGCAATGGCCCTGTCCAGGTCACCTTTGACTCCGTATGCGGTTCCACGGTTCAAGAAGAATTGAGCATAATTGGATTGTAGATGGATGGCCTCGGTATAGAAGCGGATTCCCTCATCTAAATCAATAGCTTGAACTCCTTTTTCAAACCATTCTTGGGCAGTCAAATCTTCCAGTTTTACTGGTTCTGATTTGTTAGCCTTTACCTGTTGTTCTGTTGTTGATGTTTTGACAGTGGGAGAAACAGGATGAAGAACAGCATCAAGAGCGATATTAAGAAAGCGTTGGCGCAATCGCAACATGCCCTCTTCGAAGTAATCTGAATGAAATCGCAGGCCATTGTAATTCTTCAGCAAGGCCAACTTTCCGGATAATGCTTTAATAGCTTCTGGACTGCCAAAATCAAAACCTTCAAAAAACAATGGCACAATATTACGCTTTTGGTCCAATGCTGTTTCTATCTCGCGACGTAACCAATCACCTGATTCATTGCAGCGTTCCAACGCAGAAGGGGTTAACAGCACAAGAAAATGCGCCCTGGCTCTGATATTTCCAAGAATGATCTGCTCGAAATCCCCGCTGTTGATGCTCTGGTAATCAAAGAAAACATCATAGCCATGTGCAGTAAGGTTCTGGTAAATAGCCAATGCCCACGGTAAATTCGTGCGGCGGTAACTGATGAAAACAGTCTTTTCGATGCGCCCCATGTGCGGCTCCTGAGTAAATTGTCCTTGGAGGGATTATACAATAATTGTGGGTGGTGGAGCGTGACGCGCTCTCACGTATTCCCCGCCCCTGTTTCATTCCGGTGAATTGCGATAGAATAAGTCCGATATAGAAATCCAATGAGTTTTCGGAGGCGGCGATGCGACGGGTGTTCCACAGGTTGCTGGCTTTTTATTTTATCCTGGCGTTGGGCCTCGGCCTGGCCCAGCCTGTTCGCGGCCAGGCCGGGACGGCGCAGATCACGGCCTTCGATAAAGATGATCGCCCGATCTCAGCCCTCATCGACGGGAACCAAATCAGCCTGAAAATCGAATTAGCCGATCCGGTCTCTGCCGAAACGCAGGTGGACTTCCTGCTCACAGGCCTGGATGCCCCCGTTGCGGACTGCCGCATCTCAGCCGGGGGACGCGACTGCCGGAGCGCCTCCTTCCCCGCCCTGGGTTGGTACTGGGATCCGGACGGGAGCCCGCAGCCCCAACGGACGGTCAGCGCCCGCTTGAGCGGCCAGCAGGTTGAGGGTGCCGTCCTGACCGTGTTCGTCGTCCCGCGCCCGGTGGTGATGGTGCACGGCTTCAACGCCGACTTCCACACCTGGGATGCCTACCTCGGCCCGCAGGGATACCTGGCCGGGCTTGGCCTGCAGGGCTACGCTGTCGGCGATGGGCAGGTGGGTGGGGTCATGAATACCGGCAGCCTGGGCGATCCTGCTGCGCGCACCAACTCGATCGCCGAGAACGCCGCCATCCTGGGCGCGTACATCGCCAATGTGCAGGCTCCGACTGGCGCGGAACAGGTGGATTTGCTGGTGCATAGCATGGGAGGCATGATCTCGCGCTATTATCTCGACCGGGTCATGGCCTCGGATAACGTCGCGCAGTTGATCATCCTGGGCACACCCATGGCCGGGTCGGCCTGCGCCAGCCTGCCGGCCGCGCTGGGGTTGTTGTTGCCAGCCACGCTCGAAATCCAGCCCGCCTATATGACCGGGGTCTTCAACCGGCAAATCGTCCACCGCCGGGGCGTCCCCTTCCACGCCCTGGCCGGGACCAAGCTGCGGGACACAGTGGCCTCCCCCTGCACGCCCGTCCCCTCCGACCTGGTGGTAACGGTGGACAGCGTCAAGGCCATCCCGATGCCGGTGGAGGAAATATCCCTGCTGCACACTGAACTCAATACCGCACCGGAAGTCTTTGAGGGATTCGTCACACCGCTGCTGAAAACACCGCCGGGTGGGTTCGAGTCCGCCGAGGATCTGCCTGCTGGTCCGGCTACAGCTGTTTCGCAGCAGTTTACCAAAATCTATACCGGCCATCTCGACCCTGGAGAATCGCAGGAAGTGGTCATCGACATCGACGCCGATGTGGCTGTGGCGAATTTTGCCATGTACGATACCAGCCGGTCGCTGGGGGTTTCCGTGACCGGGGCGAGCGGGAATATTATCGAGTTGAGCGCTGAAACGAATGGCCTGATCCGAGTCGAGGACCCGTCCATCCTGTTCTATCTGGGATATGGCTTCAAACAACCCAGGCTGGGCAGGTGGGTGGTGACGCTGATGACCAGCGGAACTACCCCGCCTGCGGGCGCCGATTATGCCATCATGGCAGTTTTCGATGGGGGCGCGACGCTCACCGCTCGCACCGATTCAACGGTGCCTGCCTTGACCGAAACAGTCAACTTGTATGCTGATCTAACCAAAGGCGACCAGCTGATCCCGCTGGAAAGTGCGCAGGTAAGCATGCGCAAACCGGATGGGAGCGCCGAAACATTGGAGATGGTTATCAGCGGGAACACTGCGTCACTGGGAATCACCCCCAGGGAAAGCGGAATTTATGGCATCCAGGTCAGCGTCACCGCCCTGGCCCCGGACGGAATGCCGATCGATCGGGCTGCCTTCCTCAGCTTCGAGGTCCAGCCGGCAGACGAGCGATTTTCTCTGGTTCGCTCCCTGATATTTGGCGGTTTGACCATATTATTTGTAGCGATAGCGGGAAATTTCTTTGCCTTGCGGATGCGTAGGAAGCACATGGATCGTTGAAAAAGACTTCGGAAGTTTCTTGCCAGATATTCTTATGCAGATGCAGCACCTTGTGCAAATAAAAAGATGCCATCATCAACAGGCATCTTTCCGCAACATGTGTGCATTTCGAATTCACGCCAGGGGCTTGTAAACCGGATCTTCCTCCATTGCACGGATGCTCTGTATGGCCTGCCATAGAATGGAAACGACGAAAATTGCGAAAACCCAGGTCAGCCAGGAAGTCCAACTGCCCCCGCCACTCAACGACTCTGCCATGATAAACCAATAGAGGCGTTCAGCCAGCGTGACCAGCATTCCAACCCAGAGTGCAGCTTCGATTTTTCGTTTTGCCCCAAATCCGCAAACCAGGTAGATCATCCCGGTCAATACCTTGATCATGGTGGCCACCGAGACGCTGGACGTCAAGATGTTGTCTGTATATAGACTCATCGCACCGTCAATCAAACTGAAGATGCCAAAGTAATAAAGTAATTTTTCCGCATTCTTGAGCGCTTGCCGCTTTTGCTTTTCACTGGCCAGTCCCTGCAAGGCTGTTGTGGCTGCGTTTGAATCTGGAACGAGACCCTTGAGCCAGCTTTGCAGAAGGATATAAGAGCGCTGGGCATCTTCTGTTCTGCGGCCAAAATCGAGCAGCAATACTTTTTTCCCATTGGATTCAAGCACAACCAGTTTCTTCCATCCTTGCGAGGTAAGGTCGACATCTGTAATGTCATTGAAGGACCAGGTTTTTTCCCGGTTGCGTTCCAGGCTTCCAAATCCGAGCCAATAGTGTCTATTGAGTGTGATCGTTCGCGCGCCAGGCGCAATCACGAGTTGGAACTTTGTAGGGATGAAGAGCAGCAGCGGTACGATTGGAAATAATCCAATTAACAGAAGCGGAACAGTAAACAAAAGATCACCACCTGCCATGAAGATGAGAAATCCCAAAAAGCTTAACGGCAGGGCCAACATGGCGGTAAGGAATAAAACCAACCAGCGTCTATCTGCAGAGACCAAATCGAGTTGAGAGGGTAATTCCTTCTCGATGCGTAGAAAAGGAGCGGATGCTATCATGGGTCCTCCTTCGTAGGGTTAGGATGGGGCATTTTCTTGTTGGAGAATGCCATTGCTGTGAGGTCACATTTTAAACCAGAGGCCGGGCTTACTGCCTTTACAAATGTGCAAGAAAGGTTTCATTTTCATGATAGCGTTCCCCCTTTGAACGCAAATGGGCAAAGCAGGAAAACGCTCGCTACCCGAACAATTGGATCGTGCCCGTGTCGACCGACTCTACACTATCTGCTGGCCCGATCTACCAGGTACACGATCCCGACATAATCCTTCCCCGTGGCTTCGGACATGCCCATTTCGCAAGGGATGTTCGAGGAGTAATAGCCGCCATAATTGCGCGTGAGCACCTCGGCTGATTCTTTTTCGGTGGCCGAAGCGGTCAACTCCGGGTATAGCAGGCCTCGGTCCCCGGCAAAGGCGCAGCAGCCCAGGTTGAGCGGGACTGTGGCGGAGCGGGCGCATTTCTGCGCAATGGACAGCATTTTACCGTCCAGCCCCAGTTTGCGTGCCGAGCAGTTGGGGTGTAACACCACATCTTCATCCACAGGATGGACCTCCAGCTGCGGTAGTAACGTGTCGTGGATGAATTCGATGCTATCCAAGATGGTCATCTGCCGGTAGAGAGTAATGTCTTCGGTGGATAGGGTTTCTTGGCAGGTGCGCAGCGTGTGGGCGCAGGAGGTCGTATCGATGACGATGGGATATTTGCCGGCCTCGCTCCAAGACCAGAATTTGATAATTGTTTTATGTATAGTCTTCTTATAAGCAGCAGTGTAACCTTTGGAGGAGAAAGGCATTCCACAGCAGACGCCTTCGATATCATCAGGGATGGCGAGGGTAAGATTGGCGCGGCTGGCAACGGCGATCAGCGTTTCGGCCAGTGACGTGTGAGAATTGGCGAGTGATGAGGGGGTACCTAATTGGCGCGAAATACAGGATGGGAAATAGACAAAATCTATTTCACCACGAAGCACGCGATCCTCTGGCAGGGACGAGAGCGCGCGAAGGTTTTTTGTAGGGTGAGGAATGAAATGGTTCCACTTCGGGAGCGTGGTTTTCGTGATTTTTTCAGCTGTTTCGGTTGCAATGGCCAGGAACGGTTTTTCTTGGCGGTTCTTCGCTGAGTTTTGTGATCTTCGCGGTTCAAAGAAGTGGCCGATCCGCACGCCCCAACCCAGCGTTTTTTCGACCACTGCAAAGTTGTCCGCGATCCAACCGGCAACTTTTTCACCTTTAATCTGTTCCGCTCTTAAATGCTTTGTCAATTCCCCGGTGTTGATCGAGACCGGGCAGCCTGTAGCACACAACCCGTCCACGGCGCAGGTTTCGATGCCGTCGTAGAGATAAGAGGATTGGAGAGCAGAGAGTAGTTCGTGCTCAGCTCCTGAACCATTTCCTGTCGATGAGACAATGTGCTTCAATCTTGCAAGTTCCCGTTGGACAATGATCCTTTGCCGCGGGCTGAGAGTCAGGCGTCTGCTCGGACATTTCGATTCGCAGAACCCGCACTCGATGCAGGCATCCACGAGTGGCGAAACCGGCAGGATGGCCTTAAGGTTCGACACGTGCGCCTGCGGATTCGGGTTGATCAGCACGCCGGGGTTGAGCATGCCATCCGGATCGAGCAGCGACTTCAAGTCGCACATGATGGCGTAGGCTTCCGCGCCCCACTCTGTTTCGACGAAAGGCGCCATATTACGCCCGGTGCCATGCTCGGTCTTGAGCGCGCCGTCGTACTTGCCGCTGACCAGCTCTACCAGATCGCGGGAGAAGGCGTCGAAACGGTTGATCTCTTCCTGGGTATTGAACGATTGGTTGATCAGGAAGTGCAGATTGCCATCCTTGGCGTGACCGAAAATGACACCTTCCGGATAGTTGTGCTTTACAAACAGAGCCTGCAGATCGGTGACAGCATCGGCCAAACATGGCACGGGGAAGAGAATGTCTTCGATCAGTGAGGTGGTACCAGGCGCGCGCATCGCGCCAACCGAGGCGATGATACCCTTGCGCGGCTTCCACAGCGCGGCCTGTTGCACGGGGTCCCGTGTAAATTCCGCGTCATGCAACAGGCGCAGGTGCTTGAGCGTTCGGGAGGCTGCTTTTTGGAAACGAAGGAGCGATTCGGCATCCCCGGCCTGGTACTCCACCAGAATGGCAGCGGCGGTCCCGGGCAATTCCCGCAGGATCGCTGGCGCGCCTGGAACTGCTTCCACGGAACGAAGCGCTGCCCGGTCCATGATTTCTGCCGCCCGCGCCCCGGAAGCTTCCAGCGGGGCGATGGCGGCTGCCGCATCCTGAATGGTTTTGAAGTACAGTTGCGCCGTAACCTTATGTTCCAGGACGAGCAGGGTGTGCAGGATGGCTTCGGCGATAAATCCCAGCGTCCCTTCGGAGCCGATCATCAGGTGGACGAGAATGTCGAGCGGGGCGTCGAAGTCGAGGAAAGCGTTCAGCGAGTAGCCATTGGTGTTCTTCATCCGGTAGCGCGCTTTGATACGTGTTACGAGTTGTGTGTTCGCTTTTATGCGTTGTTGAATTCCGAGTAACCCTTGGGAGAGGTGTGGTTGTTCGTTCTCGAAGATGCGGGCCGCGTCGGGG
Organism: Anaerolineales bacterium; assembly: GCA_034435215.1. Classification (GTDB taxonomy): domain Bacteria; phylum Chloroflexota; class Anaerolineae; order Anaerolineales; family Villigracilaceae; genus JAABUE01. The sequence goes on along the minus strand of DAOTXM010000373.1, from coordinate 603 downwards.
GCGGCGCTATCGATGACAAACCCGTTCGGCAGGACAATGGTCATGCTGTGCAGAGTCCGGTAGGAATTCTCAGTCACGCCGCAGCACATGCCGCCAGAGTTGTTTGCCAGAATGCCGCCCAACATGCACGCGTCGATGGAGGCCGGGTCGGGACCGATACGCCGCCCGTAAGGCCTGAGCGCGCTGTTCAGGTACCCGCCGACGATGCCCGGCTGGGCGCGCAGCAACGCACCGTCATTTTCGATGCTGTAACGATCCCAGTGCTTGGAAATATCCACCAGGATCCCGTCCGTGACCGCCTGCCCGGTAAGGTTCGTTCCGGCAGCGCGGAAGGTCATCGGGATGCGCTGTTCCTGGCTGAATTTGAACAATGCCTGGATTTCGCTGATCGAATCCGGTTGCACCACTGCCTGCGGCACCAACCGGAAGTACGAGGCATCGTTGGCATAAGCGATGCGGTCGATCAAGCGGGTGTGGATGCGGCGCTCGGGGAGGAATGCAGAAAGTTTTTCCTGAAGATTTCTCATGGTTTTTCCTATTCTCAGTACTTCACGAACATTGAAAGAGGACCCGAAAATAGGGGTGTTGGGGGGGGGGGCGGCC
>DAOTXM010000372.1:0-2404 GCA_034435215.1 Anaerolineales bacterium | reverse complement strand
CGACCCCTTACACACTGGTTATGAAAAACCGTAACCAGTCCTTTGACCGGTTACGGTTTTGAAGATTGCCCCGCCAATTACTCACGCACCAATTACGTTTTTCGTAATCAGTAAATGCTCGTGTCTAACCCTCTCTCTTAGATAGCCCCCCAATTCACTCAACAACAGCCCCTGATGGCGATGCCGATGCATGAGGATCACCATCACTAAACTCAAAAAGGTCACGACCAAGCGCCGATCCAAGCTCACATTCAGTACCCTCAGCAAACGATCCAAAAATCGATAGCATTCCCGTTCTAAATACCAAGATCGCTCTTGGCTCTCTTGCTTTTTTCCTGCCTGTGCTTATCCTTATTCATACGGAGGCCTCCTGTTTTGCTTCGGTTTGTCTACCTATAGCATACAACAGTTGGCACCCCTTAAATAACATGACTTATCCTTAAATTCGGGATGAGTCATGTTTGGCATTTTTCCCACTAAAAACAGTAGAGCCACAAAAAGTAAAAACGCCGGGTTTCTCTTGATAATTGTGGTTCCGGTATATCTCGCGAGGAGCCTATAGGCCTGCCACCGTTTCATTAAAGCGGCTCCGCCATCCTCTGGAAGAGAGGCTCCAGGTCGCCGAAGCGTTCCAGGCGGAAGGCTTCAGCGAGATACATTTCTGTATCCCAGCCCGCAGCCTGCGCCAGCCCCTTGGCCTGTTCTTGCAGGAACATCCCGACCAACGGCTTCAGGTCGCCGTCTTTCGATTCCTGCAACCACGGCACCTGTTTGCCCCAGGTCTTCAACTGAAGCTGGTACTGGTTGATGGTGTTGCGCATCATTTCCCGGTGGGCGCAGAGCGCATCGATTTTCCGTTCGATGGTCTTTGCCACTTCTTCGTAATGCGTCACCTTGGGCAATTGCCGGGCGAAGTACCAGCGCTCGCAAACGGAAAACGGCGCCAGCCCTTCTTCGAAGTGCTCCGGGTAATGTTTGTCGAAGCAGGAGACCCAGAAGGCCTCGTCGACAGCCTGGGCCACGCGGATGTGGTCCTGGTTGTTTTCGTACAGCCCGAACGGGTCGAACGAGAAGACCGCGTAGGGTTTGTACTTGCGGAAGAGATAGACCATGCGCTCGCGCAGTTTCCCCAGCGGGACGTCCGCCAGCACATCGGTTTCGAAGCCCAGCTCCACGATCTCGCGGATGCCCAGAATGGCCGCAGCTTGATGCAATTCTTCCGTGTTGCGGGCAATCGTCTCTTCGATCGTCAAGCCGACCGAATCTTTGCGGTCATCGGTCACCCGTGCCAGGATCACCTGCCAGCCCTGGCTGGCAAACTTGGCCAGCGTCCCGCCGCAGAAAGCGGCGGCGTCGTCCGCATGGGGGGAAATCACCAGCGCAGTGTTCATTTTTCGCCTCTCAGTCCATACAGGAGTACCGCAGTCGAACAGGTTTCGGCTCCTTTGCATGTGCTGTGTACGTCCTACCATAATCGAGCTAGCATGTTTCTGGTGGTATCCAGGGCAATGTTCTCACATTTTGCTTGTAACCGGCCGGGGTAGCGATAGGCCAGCGGCGCCACATCCACTTCGTAACCGCCTTCCGCGTGTGACTCCTCCGTGTGCAGGTAGCTGATGCAGCCGTCACTGACGCTGGCAAAGAGCGTGTGCCGGGCAGGGGACAGCGCCTTGACCCGCATGCCGATCTCGGTGAACGTCTCGGCGGCGTAGGTCACCAACGCCAGGTCGCCAATCCGCACAGTGTTGATCCGCATGGGCACCGACCAGTATCCATCCTTCGCTGCGATGACGGGTTTCCATGGATACCGTTGTTCGAGCAGGGGATCGGCAAAGATGGCCATGAAGCCCGGCAGTTTGGCCAGCGCCAGCAAGGGCCTGGCATAGTTTTTGGGCGGGCGGGAGGAGGTGACGGCGGATTCGGTCGGCAGCCAGGCTTCAGCGCGCTCGATCGCGAGTGGCGTTCCGCGCACCTTCCCGGATCCTTCGACAGGCTCAGGACGGCGACCTTCGACAAACTCAGGACGGCGCCCGCTGCCTGCTGCCGCTAAAACGGCCTGCGCCACGCTCGAGCCCTGTTCCGCGACCATTTCGAAAGCGTGCGCATCTTCCCAATACATATCGGGATTGATGTTTGCCGCCGCCCCTTGCAGGAACAACGCCAGCCCGCCGAGTTCCCTTTCCACTTCTTGGCGCATCACGCCGATCCAATCGGCGGAGACGAGCAGGTTATCCGGTCCGAGCACCGTGCCGTGACAGGCGTAATTGACGAGGGTGGCTACCCTCACCCCCAGCCCCTCCCCCGAAGTGGGAGGGGGGGACTCCCATCTCCCTTCGGGAGAGGGGTCGGAGGTGAGGGTAGCCACCCTCGTCAATTACGCCTGTCACGGCACGGTGCTCGGACC
>DAOTXM010000371.1:0-7710 GCA_034435215.1 Anaerolineales bacterium | reverse complement strand
ATCTGGCTTGCAGTGACACAACGGTGACACGGGAGTTCATTCTAACGACCTATCAAAAACGATGGCCGATAGAAGTCTTCCACAAATCGCTCAAACAAAATGCCGCCTTGGGCAAAGCACCCGTACGCCGCGTTGTCACTCAGAACAATCATGTCTTTGCTGTGCTGTATGCTTTCTTCAAACTGGAATGCCTGAAGATCAAACGGCGACTCAATCATTTTGCCTTGCGCGCACATTTGTACCTCAAGGCGATTCGCGTGGCCTATGACGAACTCCAAGTCATCAAGGCTGCGTAACATCAGTTATTAAATCTACGCCCTGCGCTTTCAGTTGGCACTGTAGTTCGCGCACATCTGTGAAAGTATCCAACTTCTGGGCATTACTATCCCAGCCAAGGTTGAAAGTTAGGATGTTTCTCTCGAACATCCCCTGGAAAAGACCGATCACGTGCTCTCCGTTCTTCAGGATAAGCCATTTCTGCGATATATCCCCCATTAAGACCGTAAAACCGAGTTTCTCATAAAAGGCCTGCGAAGCCTCGATATCTTTCACAGCCAGACTGATCGAAAATGCGCCGAGTTCCATGTCTTTCTCCTTTCGGTAAGTAATAGTTGCCAACCTGGGGCCCGCTTTGTCTATTGCACGATCACTGTGACCGTAAACATGATCGAAGGCATTCCGCATGGCGGCGTGGAGTTCAGGCATTGCGGGTTACCGGTCGTGGTCAAGGTTGTGGTGCCGCTGGCAAGCGCAAAATAGCCATCCTGCGCACCTGCGAGTACGGCGGGGTCGCTGATTGAAACCATTGACCAAGCGTAGCTATAGTCGAAGTTGATTCTGAGTTTGTCCCCGATATTCATGATGAAAATCTTGCCGTTATCCGCCATCGTCGCATCGTACGTGACGGGTTGCGGCGAAGCCGTAAATCGAAAAGTCATTAATATGGATCGAACGACGCTGTCGTTTGGTCTATCGGTTGCAATCAAAAATATTTGGTTTCCGTAGGGGATGAAATACTCGTTGCGCCCGCTTGGGAAGATGTATTTGATCGCCGTGTAGCCGTTGAAAATCATCTCCTCCCTGACCGCGTCCGGGTAATATTGCGCGTAAGAGCTGATGATTTGATCGAGAGCGCGAAATTCCAAACTGACGCTCAGGTAAGCGATGAAAGACTCGGCGTAAGGAGGGGAGAAAATTACCTCCTTGTTTGTGCCGTTGGTCATTCCGTTTTCATCGACAGTCCAATCCCCTGGCAGACCAAGCCGGTATCCCACCTCGGAATTCGTGTATACCCTGATAGGAGGAGGCGCAGTCACGACGAGCGTTACACTTTCCACCGCCCTCACCCACAGCTCTGGGCCCATCGGCAGGTTGTGAATGCCCAGCGCCAGATATTGGCCGACCGGTTTGTCCAATAGCATTTCACTGCCTACGGGCAAATCGATAGAATACTCAGCAAATTTGATGCTGAACGGCCCATTCGATTGGTTGATGAGTTTGATGCGTTGGGAAGGATTTATGCTAACACAACGTCCAGCTTTAGGCAGACCGCTGGGGTCGTTACCCAGGATAATATTTACCGGGTCTCCTGTCTGTGCTGAACAAATCCCTGCGGCCGGCGTATCGCTATCAGCAGGTTTCAACCCGCCCGATGAGATTGGTTGTATCGTGTCCAGAACTGATTTCGCCAGATTGAAATTCGGCGCCTCGATATTGATTTCGAAATAGCGCCCATCCAGGATTGTCAGAACCTGATCGATCATGCCTCCAGACCCGGAAACGAGAGATAACCGGGCCGCTGGCTGGTTCGCGATCAGAAATCGTTCATCGGCAATGATGGATATCTGACCTGCCAATGTCTGTTTGGTGCTTTCTACCCAGGTGTCAAATGAACCCGGTGGATCGAGTAAAACTTTGTAGCTGAATTGAATACTCACCATTTGATCGGTCCACTCAAGTTTGTGGGGAGGATTGGCCGGGTTAAAAGAAGTCAGCAAAATGGTAGGGGCCTGTTGAGTCACACCCCATATATCCCGGCTGGATGTAACTTCCTGAAGATACCAGGCTTCAGGAAAACTAAATTGAATTCCCAAGGAAGAACTTTGATACGAATTCTGTGCGCCTGAAATAATCGGAACGGAGGATGAGACAGGGGTTGGAGCAGGCGTTACCGGGACAGCGGTCTGGGTGAGATATTTCGCCACGACGGAGGCCACCTGGCCAGGTAGATCCGTTCCAGCAGGCGGCAGGGTATATTGCGCACCCGGCGCGCAGGCAGATAGAAAGATTGTGATTAGAAATAAAAGGTTGATAGCTTTCTTCACGCAAACCTCCACCAGTAAATCCGCTTTCATGTTTTATCGACTTATGTTCATGATTTGGGCGTTAACAGCGTTATTCCATACGATTTGCAATTTCAATCAAATCTGTTTTCTCAATTGATTCCACAGACGAATTCCCATCTAAGGCAATCGTGAACAGCACATCTTCTATCACCCAGGCCAATCGTTGAGTTTCCAAATTGGAGCTCCAAACTCCAGGTTCCCACGGTTCAGTTTGGAAAAACCAGCCTTTTACGTATTCGCCTATCCCTTCTTTTAAATCAACGATTTCGACTGCGGAGCTGGGCGTCTTGCCCCAATCAATAATATTCGAGTTATCCACCGATACCAGGAGAACCTGGGCGATAAACAGATTACACTCGTCGTTCGGGCACTTATAGAAAAAACCGGCAAGATCCGCCTGGGTCACATCAGCCGAAGGCCCATTCCAGTATGCTTTGGTAAAAACAAGCCGTGGATCGTTCAATGTAGGTTTCCTGAAGTCAAATCCAAGGATCGATTCAAGCTGCTCAACCGAACAGGGATGATTTGCTGGGTCTGGCAAATTAGCAATATAACAATGAACCGCATCTTCTGGGACGGAAGCCGGCTCCGGAGGCGTCCAGGTCAAAGTCCAATCACCAGGGACGAGGATGCTCACCCTGGTAAACGTCAGTGTATTAGGACCTTTTGGCAGGGGCACCTGATAATAAAAGCCAGTGCTAAATGGATCTCCCGCCTCTGGAATCCCGCCGCCACCGCCACCACCCCCTACAGGCGGATGCGCGAAGTCTGTGATCGCTGCACTGACTATATTCGAGTCTGATTGCATTGTGAACAGGAAGAATCCCTCTTCAATCCCTGCTTGTTCCACAGAAAGAATATGGATAGTTTCATTGTTTACAATCACATCTTGATTGATATCCCATTTTTGTCCCAACTTTGGATTTGGACCAGGATCGAAAGTGAAGGAACCCCCATTTACCGGTAAAGAGGCTACCACAACAAAGGACAGGCTCAAAGGGGTAGCAAGATTCGTTTCACTCAACTTAAATGCCCAATATTGGCGAAGTTCATCCCGGTCGGGATATACTCCCGTGTCCGCATACTCAAACGGAATCGCCTTTCCGTTAGCGTCCTTAACGCTTGCCAATTGCGCGCTGGCGCCGTATGGGGGAATGAGAGGGTCTGTCCATGAAATATGACCGTACAAAATATACCCATTTCCCAAGGTCTCAGATTTATCAAGGCTGTTTGTGATGCCGTATGGATTTACAGATCGAGACAGGGTTGCGCTAGTGGCTGAAGTGGCTGTGGAAAGAGGAACATTTGCAGATGTAGGTGGCATAGTCATGGTTGGTTCAGGTGCGGGTGATACAGGAACACCACATGCGGAAAGAATAAATATTGTTACTGTAAAGATAAGTAAGTTTTTCCTCATTACCTTCATCCTTTCATTGCTACAGCGAATGGCGAACGGATAAGGTTCCCTTGCATAAAGTCATTTATCCGAACTTGGCCAGCTTGCTCAACAATTGTTATGCTTCGAACCGCGCACTTTCAAATAACTTAACGAGCAAATCTTGATAAGCGGACAACTCTCTCATCGCTTACAAGCATTCCATCGTTCCAAACAGTTATACAATTTTGTTGTTACCAAATTGTTACAGCCCGATGGCAAATTGGTAACAACAATGGTCATATCTCGAGGCTTGGCCTGGGGACCTGTCGAACCGCACGTCAAAAATTGTTCGTAAATCCTGCTTGGGTCAGGGGTTGACAGGAACAGTAAACATCCATGGACCATCGTAGCGGTTTGCGAGTGCATCCCAGATCAATTGATAGACCTCCCACTCCGACATCCCAGATGGCATTTGTACTACCTTCACGTCCCGATTCACATACTCGAAGGAAATGCCATCGGATTCCAGTCTTTCGTTTGCCTCCTGAACGCGTTCCGCAGTAACTACTTCGGGCACAGAAATGATCAAATATGGGATAGTTACATCAATCGTAGTTGTATTACCCTCATAAGGAGCATCGAAGCCAAGTTCCATGCACCTTTCCGCCGCATCCAGGCTATCATTGCCCTTGATATTTCCTGAAATAGCATTGGACGCGCTTGCAGTTGTATATGCTTCGCTCTCACCGATCCTGATCGTGGTCTTCCAGAGTTGCCAATCCTGCTTGCTTGGCATATCGAAACACATTGTCAATTCTGTATGCGAGCGGTTGACCACCAATTTTTCAAGGCGCATTTTCACCCCATTCGATTCAACTGTTTGCAGGACGGGAATCTCAATGCCCTTCAAAACCGGGACAGTAAAATTGAATTCGGCGAATCCCATCAACGGGATGTTGCGCATCTCGGGGCTTTTATTAGGCCCGGACGGCGAATATGGCGCGTCAAACCCGCCAACGCGAACATTCATCTGCAAGTCGAGCATTTGAGTCTCATCCGCGTCAATGTCCCCGTAGTAATTTGCGGTGATGACGATAGAACCATCTTCTTTATTCTCGGCTGCGGTCGAGAAACCATCGGCTCCCAAGGTAGTACCGTTCAAGTCAACTACCGAAAAAGTATTCATAGCTCCATGACTATAGTCCAGCCCTTCCGGCAATTGCAAACCGGCAATCGTAAAACGCACTACCAGGTGGCTTTCATCGGCATAAGTCCAATTGACCGTCACCTTTACATCCTGCATCACCTCTTCCGCGATGACGGTCGCTGGAGGGGCTACGCCTTCCCCGCCCGATCTCGAGATGGGGGTGGCCAATGGGGGGGGTGGAATACACTATAGGAAAAGCGGTTACATTGATGTCTATGATCAGGTTCTGTTCATTGACACCCTCTAAACCAGGATCGCTACCGATAAAGCGATAATACGCATAGGCGGCTGTGCTTACCAACAACAATGCTACAAACGCGATCACCAAAGATGTACTGAGTTTATTTGGTGATTTCATGCTCAAAACATCTTTTTGTTTTAGCCTGGATTCAATTCCCGGCCACAAATTGATATTCTCTGGAACATCGCGATAAACAATACTTTCAAGGATTCCTTGCATGTGAAGTTTATTCATGTATCACTCTTTCTCAACCAACAATCCGCGCAACCGCTCGCGAGCCGCGTTCAACATCCACTTCACTGTGCCGGGCGCATGACCGGTCATCTCGGCCATTTCTTTTTCATCCATCTCGAGGAAATACCTTTGCACGATCACTGCCCTTTGGCGGGGCGATAACTTCTGCATCGCTTCCCAGACCTGACTGCGGATCTCGGATATTTCCACTCGCATCTCCACTGAATCGACCCTTTGGGTTAATTCCGCGAACAGACTCTCAGCATCGCTACTCATTTCAACCTGCTTCGCTGACCTCTGCATGATCTTGACTGCGGCATTGACCACGCTCCGCAAGAACCACGGCTCGAACGAACGTGCTGGATCGAACCCGCCAATCGAGCGATATGCCCGTATGAAAGAATCCTGCACGACATCTTCAGCTAACCCCAAGTCCCTTGGTATCAGGTAAGCAGTGCGTACGGCCTTTACTTGATAACGATAGACGAGGAACTCCAGTCCGCCAATATCGCCATTCTTGAGTCGCTGGATGGCTTGAAATTCGTCCATGTGTATATAATATATATCTCTCGACAGGCAAAAAGGTTGGGGGGAAGAGAATTATTCATTTTTATTTGCGTTTAGGTAGGTTGTCCATCCGTGCCAGAATCATACGATCATTCGTGTTTCCTTCTTAATTACGATGCTATTTGAATAACAACTTTTCCTCGAGCATGTCCTTTTCCCAGATACCGGAGAGCTTCAGGTACCTCATCCAACATGTAACACTTATCAATCGCTGGTGTAACCTTTTTAGCTTCGATTAACTCTTTCAAGACAATCAGGTCATCCCTGTTCGCTGCTGAGATAAAGAAAACAAGCTTCTGGCTCACGAACCGTGACATCACCGTCATCTTGAGCAATTGACCCGGCGATCCTGCGACCGCAACGTATATCCCTTTGGGTTTCAGGACGCGCCTGCAGGCGGATAAAGAATGGTTCCCTACGGCATCGAACAGAAGGTCATAACGTTGTGCACTCCGGGTAAAATTCTCCAGGGTGTAATCGATCACCTGGTCTGCGCCGAGCGAACGAATCATGTCCACTTTTCTCGTGCTGCACACTGCAGTGACTACAGCCCCGAACGCTTTGGCGATCTGCACTGCAAACGTACCCACGCCACCTGCCGCGCCATTAATCAAAACCTTTTGTCCCGGCTGAACTCGGCCCTTATCGCGCAAGCCTTGCAGGGCAGTCAGTCCTGCCACAGGGATGGCCGCCGCCTGCTCGAATGTCAGATTTGCGGGTTTCAGGGCGAACGCTTTGCCTTGCGTGCACACGTACTCGGCAAAGGCCCCGCTGCGCACGCCGAATACCTCATCCCCTGGTTGAAACTGTGTTACGTCTCTGCCAATCGCTTCGACCTGCCCTGCCAAATCGATCCCCAGGCGCGGGCTCTTTGGTTTCCGCAGCCCACTCTGCATCCGAAGGATGTAGGGCAGACCCCGCATGCTGTGCCAGTCATGTGGATTGACAGACGCCGCACAGACTCGTATCAAGACTTCATCTTTTTGGGGAGATGGCTTTTGAATCTCCTCAAGTTTGAGAACATCGGGTGAACCATATTTTTGGTAAAGAATTGCTTTCAATGATTTATTCTCCTAAAGGGTCGTCTTGCCCCTCAATCGCCGAACGGTTGGTGGCAGGCGCGGCAACTTCTTTGATGAGCAGCCACAGCGCAAGCCCCACTTCGAACACTAACATTGGTAACCACACAACCCGGGTGACAGATGCCTACCAGCTCATTGGGCTGCTGGACAGTCTGGCTAGCTACAGAGGAAGAAACACAACGAGAGAACCGTAGCAAACACGCCAAGCCAGTGCGACGGGGATCATTCGGCCGCGGAGGAGGAGCCAGGAGAAGAGCGCGCTTCCAACAACAAAGAAGATTGCGCTCTCGCTATGAACAGCTTCGATGATGCGACAAGTCAGAGCCAGCATTGCGATGTTGGACTCCTGCCTACGCTGATCCCGTAGAGCGTTACACCCAGCACCAGAGCCGATAAGTTTTCGAGCAGGGAGAGCACGTTTGTTACCAGCCTGGTCTCCCAAGACCAGGCTGGTAACACTAGCTGCATTGTAGAAGAGGAATTCGTAAAATCCAGGCTCATAAGAATCTACAGGTGTTGCGTGTGTTTCACTCATTTCTGCGCCTCTTGAATCTTCCTCATATTGAAAAACCTCCGCATGGTTGCATTTATGGGTCTCCAGGATTTCCCGTGAATGGGGGCCGGGGTTTTGGGGTGGGGGGGGGGGGGGGGGGGGG
>DAOTXM010000370.1:0-18497 GCA_034435215.1 Anaerolineales bacterium | reverse complement strand
GAAATCGGCGGCTTGCAACACCTCCATATCATTCTCGATCACCAACACAGTGTTACCCAGGTCGCGTAACTGGCGCATAACCCCGATCAGGCGTTTGGTGTCCCGCGGATGCAGGCCAATGGTCGGCTCGTCGAAGACGTACAGCACCCCAGTCAGGCCAGAACCGAGCAGGGACGCCAGCCGCAATCTTTGCGCCTCCCCGGCAGAAAGCGTTGGCGAGCAGCGCTCCAGAGTCAGGTAGCCCACACCCACATCGATCAAGCGCCGGATGCGATCGTGCAGGTCATTCAAGATCGGCTCCGCAATCAGCATCTCGCTGGCGGAAATCATCATCGGTAGGAAATCCAGCCAGACGGCCAGGTCCGTCAAAGGCATGCAGAGTATATCGATGATAGACTGATCACCCACTTTCACGAGGCGGCTCTCTGAGCGTAAACGCGTTCCATTACAATCCGGGCAGGTTTGCTGATGGAATAGCTTCTCCAGCTTCTCGCGATAGGTCGCATCATTGGCGTGCTCGTCGTAACGACGCAAGAGATTGGTAACCACACCCTCGAAACGCCCGGTGGCATTCGTCTTCGGGGCTGGCTTGCCCGGGTAATGACGCTTGAACTGCGGGCTATCCATACCATACAAGAGATAGTCGCGTACCGCGGGTGTATATTCGCAGATCGGTTGGTCCGGGTCGAACTCGAAACCGAAATATTTCGCGGCAGCCTTCAGCACTCCGCCGCCATAATGGTCGATGTGAAACTCCTCCCAGCCGGTAATCGCTCCCGCGTTGATGCTGCGGGTTTCGTCTATCAAACGGGACAGGACCGGTTCATGGACCATGCCCAGGCCGGTACAGGTCGGGCAGGCTCCGTCGGGCTTGTTGAAGGAAAAGCTGGCCATCCCCAATTCAGGGAGGTACGCACCGCAACTCGGGCAAGAGATAGTTTTTTCGTCCGCTGGAACTTCATCATCCCACGTATCTTCGTTACTCAAATCATGAGAAGGCGGTACATCTGCGCCGCAGGCCGGACAGGGACGGTGTCCCAGGCGCGCATACAGCACACGCAGGTAGGTATACACTTCGGTCACTGTGCCGACCGTGGAACGCGGGCTGTGGTTGGTCAGGTGCTGGTCGACGCTGATCGAGGGAGAAAGACCGACGATAGAATCGACCGCAGGCTTGACCATTTGATCTGTCACCAGCCCAAGCGATTCCATATACTGGCGTTGGCCCTCTTTATGCAAGGTATCGAAGACCAGGGTAGATTTCCCCGAACCGGAAAGGCCGGTAAATACGACCAACTTGTTCTTCGGAATGTCCAGCGAGACGTTTCTAAGGTTGTGTAAACGCGCATTCTTGATCGTGATCTGGTTGTGCATAGGAACTCCTGTTCAAGTTTTTTTGCTTCCGAGTCCATTTTACAACCCTGGTGTGTTAATGGAGGGTTTACCCCCACCGCCTTCAGCACATCCCCCAAATACGACGACAAAAGCTTAGAACACAGATTCAGCGGTTGAATCGTCGTATTTGGGGGAGGCTGGGTGGGGGCAATAACTAAAACCCTTGTGTGCAATTGGAGGGTTAAGGCGTATCGAAAAGATCTTGCTCTTCGGATTCCTGAGCGGTGATATTGGCTTCGATTTGGGAGACCAGTGCATAGGCCTCGCCTTCGAGCCGGGCAAGGGTGCTCAACCAGTGGTCAGTAACGTAAAGTATATCTTCCCCCGGTTCGGGCGTATCGAGCGCTGCGCGTAATTCCACAATTTTCCCCGCATCGAGTTTGGATAGCACGCGCAAGATCGACATCATACTGTAACGAGAACGGATCAATATGCGGATAACGCGTAAGCGTCCGATCTCATGTGGACCGTAGAGCCTGTACCCGTTTAAGGGGTCACGTGGCACCTCGAGCAGGCGGTTGCGCTCCCAGTTGCGCAATTGATCGATGGTGACATCCAACAATTGCGCCACTTCCCCAATGTGCTGTGGGCGGGATGCCGGGTCAGGCAAGACGCCAGCGACCCACCGTTCCAGGTAATTTGCAGCGGCCTCAGCCTGCGCGCGTTCAGCCTGCACCAGGGAGAGTAAATGATAAGCCAGCTCCAGCGCGCTCCCCAAGTTACCCGCCGCCCCCTGAGAAATAATTTCATATACTTTGGCGCGGATCGCACCACTGAGAATGTTGAAACACATCGCCTTGCGGACAAGCAACATCTGGTCAAGGTGTTTCTGGGTAAAACGGCGATAACCGTTGAACGGATCCCGTTCCACCGGCGGTAGAAACCCGAATCGCTCGTACAGCCGCACGGTGTTGGGGTGAACACCCGCAGCTTTGGCAAGCTCAGAAGTGCGCAGGTACCGTCTTTTTTTCACGAAAGTTGTCAACCTTATTTGCCGCCAGCGGTGGTCTCTTCGCGCGGGTCGGCTCCGGCGTACAGTTTGCCATCCGGACCGATCAGGATGGCGCCGACTGCGCCATAGTCCTTGTCCCAGGCGGGATCCTCTCCGGGTAGATAACCGAGCGCGGTCAATTCATCCGCGACCTGCTGGTACAGGTCTGCTTCGAGGCGCAGGCCGCCGGGCGTGAATTCGTGCGGCGAAAAAGATGAAGGCGCGCTGATGCTGTAGAAGCGCGGCGCGCTGATGGCCCGCTGGATGTCCATCCCGAAGACTTCCATGTTCAGGAAGACCTGTACCAGAGCCTGTGCCTGCATATCACCGCCAGGAGTGCTGTAGGCCATAAAGAACTTTCCATCCTTGAAAACGATGACTGCGTGCGGTGTGATGCGCGGACGCTTGCCCGGCTCCAGCGCGTTGACGTGCCCCGGGATGAGCCGGAACTGGGTCATGCGGTCGCCCAGGTTGATGCCGGTGCCGGGCAGCATCGGGCTTTTGGGAAAATCGGAGGGCGTCATGACTACAGCGTTACCCTGCCTGTCGATCACCACCAGTTGAGAGGTATCCTGCCCGAGGGTGAAACCGGTCAAGGCAGGGAAATCTATAACGGTAGCAGGCCGCGGGGCGGAAGAAGCGGGGCTGCCTCCATAACCGGGGATGACGCCGGGAGCGGGTAAATTTCCAAAGGCATGGTCGGTCATTTGGGCGCGTCGCTTGGCGGCGTATTCCTTGCTCAACAGCACATCCAGCGGCACGTCCACAAAAGCGGAGTCAGCTACAAAAGTATCGCGGTCGGCCATGGCCAGCTCGATGGCCTGGGTGACGGTATGGATATATTGCGGGCTGTTGTGTCCCATGCTCCGCAGGTCGATCCCTTCCAGGATTTGCAGGATCAAAGGCTCCATGACGCCCTGCGACCAGGTGCCGTTGCCGTAAAACGTGTAGGTGCCGTAGCTGCCCATAACCGGCTGTTCCCAACCACCGGTGTACGTGGCCAGATCCTCATAGGTAAAGAAACCACCTTCCTTCTTGTGGAAAGCCACAATTTGGTCTGCGATCGGGCCTTTATAGAAATAATCGCGCACGGCGGCAAGTCCCTCCTCGCGCGTGCCGCCTGCATCCAATACAGCCTGTTCTGCGCCCGCCAAGTTTTCGAAGCTATCGGCCAGCTCCGGGAAACGCATGCGGTCATGCAGGTGAACGGGACGCCACCACTCGCCGCGTAAATAGTTATAGGCAGTGGAGGGCATCAGGAAGGTAAAGCCAATACGTTCGAAAACAGAAAAATCGAGATTGCGCACCATGATGGCATGCGCCGGGAACCCCTCGCGGGCAACTTGAACCGCCGGGGCAACCAACTCACCGAACGACATGCTGCCGCAGTCGGTCAGCAGCGCGGTGATCACATCCGGCGAAGCGGGAATCAACTGGTTCCAAATGTTGAAATCGGGCACGTTCTCATACCCGGCCGCCTTGAACTTTTCGATGGTGGCCGCCATGGGCGCCTTGCCAGCGCCAATATAGCTTTTGACCTCGCCACTGGCGGCGTTGTAGTACATGGTCGGGGCGACGCCTGCAAAAGAGGCGGCCTCGCCGTGCGTGACGTTGACCATCAACAGCGCAGCGACAGCCGCATCACAGGCGTTCCCGCCTCGTTCCAGGACTCCCAGGGCTGCTTCCGTTGCCCAGGGCGTTCCGGCGGCGACGGCATATTCGTCCGCCACGAACAGCTCGCGCGGCTGTTTGGTGCGGTCGGTGTACTCCATCAGGTCGCGTGGACCTTTTGGCAGAAACGCGTAAACGACCAGCGCAACTACGATCAAGCCGAGCAGGACGACACCGGTCCATTTCAAGATTTTCAGCAATGTCTTCATGTTGTACCCTCGAGAGCAATTATGTGACACAGTAGCAGTACGAAAGAGTACCCGAAAACAAGGGTGCGGCGCAGGCGAATGCCCGCGTCGCACCCTTGTTTTCGGGCTTCTCCCAGCCACTTCAGGTTTACAGGGAAAGCAATTTATGTGCCCTCTTCCCACGAATTCAAGTATTTGACCTGCTCTTCGGTCAGCACGTCGATGTGCACGCCCATGGCCTCGAGCTTGATGCGGGCGATCTCGGCGTCGATTTCGGCAGGCACGGAGTAGACCCGCTTCTCCAATTTGTCCGCGTTCCTGACCATATACTCGGCAGCCAGGGCCTGGTTGGCAAAAGACATATCCATAACAGAGGCGGGATGCCCTTCGGCAGAAGCGAGGTTGATCAGGCGACCTTCACCGAGCAGGTTGATCTTGCGGCCGTCTTTGATCTCGTACTGTTCCACGAACGGGCGTACCAGTTTCGGTTCGCCCTTGCTCATCTTTTGCAAGCCCGGGATGTTGATCTCGACGTTGAAGTGACCAGAGTTAGCCACGATGGCGCCATCCTTCATGACCTTGAAGTGGTGCGTGTCGATAACGTTGATGTCGCCGGTCAGGGTGCAGAAGATGTCGCCGATTTTGGCGGCTTCGGCCATCGGCATGACCTGGTACCCGTCCATGACCGCCTCGAGCGCCTTGAGCGGATCGACTTCCGTGACGACGACATGCGAGCCCATCCCGCGCGCACGGGATGCCAGGCCGCGCCCACACCAGCCATAACCGGCTACGACGAAAACTTTCCCTGCCAGCAGGACGTTGGTGGCGCGGATGATCCCGTCGATCGTGGACTGGCCAGTGCCGTAGCGGTTATCGAAGAAGTGTTTGGTCATGGCATCGTTGACAGCGATGACCGGGAATTGCAGCATCTTGTCGGCAGCCATGGCGCGTAGGCGGATCACACCCGTAGTGGTCTCTTCGGTGCCGCCGATAATGGTATCGAGCAGTTCGCGGCGTTCCTTGTGAATGGTGGAAACCAGGTCGGCGCCGTCATCCATGGTCATGTGCGGTTTATGGTCGAGCGCCGCGCCGATGTGCTTGTAATACGTGACATTGTCTTCACCTTTGATCGCGTACGTGGGGATCTCGTATTGGTTGACTAACGCAGCGGCCACATCGTCCTGGGTGGAGAGCGGGTTGGAAGCGGTCAGCACGACGTCCGCACCGCCAGCTTGCAGGGTACGCATCAGGTTGGCGGTCTCGGTGGTTACATGCAGACAGGCCGAAACTCGCACGCCCTTGAGCGGTTTCTCCTTATCGAAGCGCTCGCGGATCTGGCGCAGGACGGGCATTTCGCGTTCGGCCCAGTCGATACGTCGGCGGCCGCCCTCGGCCTGGTTGATGTCTTTGATATCGTAATTGCTCATGGTTACTCCTTGGTTTGACGGTGGTCGAGTAGCCCCGTGTTTGTCGGGACGTATCGAGACCACCTATTTCAAGATTGCATATTATTCCAATTACCCAAGTTATTCGTTGGTTTCGATACGGTGACGAGCACCACCTACTCAACCAACGGTGTAACTAATACAACAAACTATCCAACTTCCCCCCATCATCGAAATGCTCGCGGAAGCGAGCCACGAATTCTTCACGTGTGTACGCATGGCTCTGGGGTCCATTCTGCTCCAGGCAATAGACCGCCGCCAGCGAACCAATCTGGCCGCATAGTTGCCAGTCGAAGCCGCGCGCATAACCGGCCAGGAAACCACCGCGGAAGGCGTCGCCCACGCCGGTCGGGTCGACGATCTTGCGTTCCGGTACAGTCGGGATATGGTACTCCTCGCCGTCCGTGTACAGCGTCGCACCGTCTTTGCCGCGCGTTACCACCAGCACCTTTACATGCTCGAGCATTTGCTTCAAATCCCAACCGGTTTTCTTCGAGATCAAACCGTGCTCGTAATCATTGCAGAACAACAGATAGGCCCCTTTCATATCACGCGCCAGCTCTTCACCGTTCAAGCGCAGAACCTGCTGGCTTGGATCGTACAAATAGGGAATCCCCAACTCACGCGCTTCGGCGGCGAACTTGGTCATCGCGCCCGGTTCGTTTGGTGACACCAACACCAGCTCTGGTTTCGCGGGCAATTCCCTGAGTGATTGGCTGGAGGCATGCCCCATCGCGCCGGGATAGAACGAGGCAATCTGCGCATTGGACTGGTCGGTGGTGGCAAAGAACGAGGCCGTAAATACACCGGGGATTACTTTCATCAGGGAGGTATCCACGCCCTTGCTTTCGAGCCAGGTGCGATACTCTTCGAAATCTTCCCCCACAGTCGCCATCACACGCGGACGGGTTCCCAGCAACGCCATGCTGTAAGCAATATTGGGCGCCACCCCGCCGCGCTGGCGTGTCATGGATTCAACCAGGAACGACAGGCTGATCGAAGCCAGCCGTTCCGGCAGAATCTGCTCTTTGAACAGACCGGGAAAGGTCATCAGGTAATCGTAGGCGACAGAGCCGGTGAGGAGAATGTCCATAAGTATCAAGTTCCAAGTGTAAGGTCTCAGGTCGAAAAACGGGAATCGAGATTCGGCATTCGAAAACCAACTCCGATTTACGATTTACGATTTACGATTTACGATTTACGACCTTCGGTAAATTTACGTCGAATGGCGGATAAACGATACCGTTTTCCGTCACAATAGCGGTCACAAGCCGGGCCGGTGTTACATCGAATGCAATGTTGCGCGCCCGGGCTTTTTCCGGCGCAACCCGTTCGCCCTGAAATTGCAAGTCCAGCACTTCAGCAGGATTGCGCTCTTCGATGGGAATCAGGCCGCCGTGTGCCAAGGACAGGTCAATCGTCGATGTTGGTACAACTGGATAGAAGGGCACGCCATTATCGTAAGCTGCCAATGCCAGCATATAAGTGCCTATTTTATTGGCCACATCGCCATTGGCGGCGGTACGGTCGGATCCGACAAAGCATTTCTGTGCCTGACCTGTTCTCAGGAAATAACCAGCCATATTGTCGGAAATGATGTCGTAGGGGATGCCATATTGTTCCAGTTCCCAGGCGGTCAACCGCGCGCCTTGCAAGCGGGGGCGGGTCTCGTCCACCAGCACGTGGATTTGCTTGCCCTGCTCCCAGGCAGTTCGAATCACGCCCAGGGCAGTGCCCCAGTCCACAGTAGCCAACGCGCCCGTATTGCAATGATGAATAATAGTATCGCCATCGTCGATCAGGGCCGCGCCGTGCTCGGCCATGCGTTTATTGATCTCCACGTCTTCGTCGGCGATGCGCTGGGCCTCTTCGAGCACGGTTTGTCGCAGATCATCAACACTGTCTTTGACAGAATACGCAGTCTGCATGACTCTTTCCAAAGCCCAGGCCAGGTTGACCGCAGTGGGGCGGGCAGCACTCAAAACGGCGGCAGCAGCTTCCAAATCGGCCAGCAAACCTTCGGTCGAGGTGGAGGCGGACTCACGTGCCGCCAGGGCCAGACCGAAACCGGCTGCCGCACCGATTGCCGGGGCGCCCCGCACCACCATGTCCTTAATAGCCTGCGCCACAGAGCGATGATCGCGATAAGCCAGCACTTCGAAGGAACCCGGCAGGCGGCGCTGGTCGATCATCTTGAATTCGTTGGTTTCGTTGTCCCAAAAAACAGTTCGCATGGTCCGCACCCGCATGAATTGGCGCTCTCGTAAGAGAGCGCCAGTGTGAGCGGGCGTAGTTTAACACGGGAGAAACGGATTGTCAAAGGAATATCATCATTACAATGTAAAATATTTTGCACAATCATCAAATATTGGCGTAAAAAATGCAAAATAATCGAAATTTAGCACGGAATAAGGACTTAAATCACATGACAAGGGCATCAAGATGTGCAATAATATCCCTAGCACTGGAGCGCGTGCCTTGCTGTTCGTTCTCGCATCTCTGAAGGAGGAGAAAATGTTTAGAATGTGCAAACTGGCCATGCCGGTGTTTAGCATCATGATCGTCTTGAGCCTGGCTCTCTCTGCCTGCGGGGGAGGGGAAGCTACCCCACAAACCGTGCCAGGGGGAGCAGTAACGCCATCGGTTCCCTCGACAAGCCCTGGACAACCCACTGGAAACAATCTGATCATCATCGTTATACCGGAAGATCCGCCGTCGTTCAACCCAGCTATCTCAGATTCAGGCTATGATGCGCTCGTCATGGAACTGGCGATGTTGGGCCTGGCCGATATGGATCCGGAAGGTAATATCTTTCCTGAACTGGCTGCCGAGCTTCCGACTGTGGAAAATGGCGGCGTAGTGGTGGATGAAGAGGCCTGGACCATGACCGCCACCTGGAAATTGCGCCAAGATGTAAAGTGGGCAGATGGTGAGCCTCTCACGGCTGACGATGTGATCTTCACATACGAAGCGATCGTTAATCCGGAAACTGGCGGTTGGGTACCGGGCATCGATTATGTGGATAGTATAGAAAAAGTCGATGACTATACCTTCACCGTGAATTTCAACACTGTCTACCCCGGATACCTGACGCTGTTCGGTGGCGAACAAGCTGTGATCTGGCCTGCCCACTATTGCGATGCATCCCAGGGCTTTTCGAGCTGGGATTGCGGACGCCAACCACTAAGCAGCGGTCCATTCGTCTTGAAAGAATGGATCAACGGCGACCACATGACCTTTGTCAAAAACGAGAACTATTTCGAGCCAGGCAAGCCGGCCATCGACACGGTCGTTGTGCGCATCGTACCGGATGAATCTGTCCGCAAGACCATGTTGATCAACGGCGATGCCGATTTGGATATGTGGACAACCGAATCCATGATCGCCGACCTGCAAGGTCAGGACAATGTAGAAGTCAGTATCAGCCCGGTCAACCGCTGGGTGATGCGCCTCTTCTTCAACCTGGCCGCCAAGGGCACTACGGACCCGGTTGCGACCCCGCACCCGATCCTGTCGGATGTGCGAGTGCGGCGGGCCATCCGCATGGGGATCGACGTGGATACCATCTCACAGGAATTCTTCCTGGGCATTGCTGAACCAGTCTGGACAGAATTCTTCCGCGAGCCGTATCAATGCGACATCCCCCGCCCGGCATTCAATCCGAACGAAGCCAAGTCCCTGCTCGAATCCGCCGGTTGGATCGATACCGATGGCGATGGCATCCGCGAGTGCCATGGCTGCGAAACTGCTGAGGAAGGCTATGTGATGGAAATGGAATTCATCACCTATGCCGAATATGGTGAGGCGCTCAACCTGACCCAGCAATTCATTGCCGAGGAAATGCGCGCGATCGGCATCAAGCTCAATTTGAGCGTTGTGGAGGGCAGCGTATTGTGGGCTGCATCGACAGATGGCGGTATCGAACAAAGCGGCAATTTCGACATGGACCTTTGGGACGACGGTTACTCCGGTACCGACCCGGTCGACTATCTGTGGTCGTACTACTATTCAGAAGCCGCTACCCCCGACTATGGCTACAACTACGGTCGCTGGATGAACCCAGAGTTCGATGCCCTGCTGGATGAAGCCTACACACTGGATGAAGACTATCGCAAGGAACTCTTCTGCCAGATGGCTGAAATCCTGGAGACAGAATTGCCCGAAGCGTTGTTGTTCACAGCGATAAATGCGGATTCGCATTCCGTCCGCTTACAGAACGTTCAGGCAAGCACCAACGACCTGGTGACCTGGAACGCCGCGGACTGGACCATCAAATAGCATGACCGCCTACGTCGCCCGGCGCTTGATCCAAACCACCGGATTGCTCTTCCTGCTC
Source organism: Anaerolineales bacterium (assembly GCA_034435215.1). GTDB lineage: Bacteria > Chloroflexota > Anaerolineae > Anaerolineales > Villigracilaceae > JAABUE01. The sequence goes on along the minus strand of DAOTXM010000370.1, from coordinate 8,471 downwards.
AGCATTGTGCTGTTTGCATTGGTCAATCTGGCGCCGGGCGGCCCCCTGGCCGGACACGGTCAGAGCCGCCATATCAACCCGGAAAAGATAGAACTTCTCAAGCGACAATTTGGATTGGACAAGCCGTTGCCAACCCAGTACCTTATCTGGCTGGTCGGCAACGACTGGATGGAAGTAGACCTGGACGGCGATGGGCTCGCCGACAGCTACGGCACGCGCAAAGGTGTTCTTCGTGGCGATTTTGGCTTCTCGTTCCGCACCCGTAAGCCGGTCTTGGAAGAGATCGGCCAGCGGCTGCCCAATACCATTTATTTGATGAGTATTACCATGTTGCTGGCGGTTTTGATCGCCATTCCGATTGGCATCATCTCTGCAATACGGCAATACTCTTCCTTTGACATAGCGGTGACCACCTTTTCATTTGCCGGGCAGGCCATCCCGGAATTCTGGCTGGGACTGCTTCTCATTCTGATTTTTTACGCCTGGCTGAAGAACCCCTTTACGGGAGGTCCCCTGCTACCCTCCGGCGGCATGACCTCGGTCGGAGCCGTGGGTTTCAATTTGGGTGACCGCATCGTACATCTCGTCCTGCCGGTCATGACTGGCAGCCTGGGGTGGATTGCCTGGTACTCGCGCTTCCTGCGCTCCAGCATGCTGGACGTCATTCACCAGGACTACCTGCGCACGGCACGCGCCAAAGGTCTGCCAAATCGCTTGGTGATCTACAAACACGCCCTGCGCAACGCGCTCATTCCCCTGATCACCCTGCTGGCATTGGACCTGCCTTACATTTTCAGCGGCGCCATTTTCGTGGAAATCCTGTTTTCCTGGCCTGGCATGGGACGCCTGTACTACCAGGCTGCGTTGCAACGGGACTATCCCATCCTGCTAGCGGTGCTGATTATCGGTGCAGCCTTCATCATCTTCTCGAACCTGCTGGCGGACTTGTTGTATGCCTATCTCGATCCGCGCGTGCGTTACGAGTAGCCATGAGCCGTTCCATTGCAGAATTCCCCGCAGACGAAGGCAAACGCTCCGCGATCACTGCCGAAACCTCCAGCCTGGCAGCCGCGGTCTGGAAGCGCTTTCGCAAACACCCCGGGGCAATTGGCGGCTCGATCGTCCTGGTCCTGCTGACGCTGATGGTCATGTTCGCGTCCCTCTCTCCCTACGATCCAGAACTTTCCACGATGGCAGAGCGTTACCAGGCGCCCTCCCTGCGGCACCCCATGGGGACGGATGCGCTCGGACGCGATCTGTTTACCCGCGTGCTGTATGGCGGGCGAATTTCATTGACCGTGGGGCTGCTCGTGGTGGCAATCTCGATCGCCATCGGCGTTCCGGTCGGCGCCATCGCCGGGTATTACGGAGGCAGGCTGGACAGCATCCTGATGCGCATCACCGACACCTTCCTGTCGTTGCCGTCCTTCCTGGTCCTGATCCTGTTGAGCGCCATCCTGCGCGAAGTGGAACTGCCCATCTTCGAAAAGAACAACGTACTGACCATTGCCCTGGTGATCGGAATCCTGGCCTGGATGACCTTTGCGCGCATCGTGCGGGCAACCTTCCTTACGCTGCGTGAATTGGACTTTGTGACTGCCACCCGCGCCCTGGGCGGTTCAGATTTGCGGATCATCCTCAATCACATCCTGCCAAACTCCATTGGGCCGATCATCGTCGAGGCCACGCTCGAACTTGGGTATGCCATCATCGAAGAATCCGGGCTCAGTTTCCTGGGCTTCGGCATCCAGCCGCCCACGCCCTCCTGGGGCAACCTGTTGAGCAACGCGCAGGAACATTTGACCAAATATCCCTGGCTGGCCATCTTCCCTGGCCTGATGATTTTCCTGACCATTATTTCCGTCAATTACATCGGGGATGGCCTGCGGGATGCGTTCGATCCTTACAAAGTACTCGAAAAAGTAGGCGAATGAATGCGTTTACGCGAGGCTTGTGTTCTCGCATAAAGAGCAGATAACATCCCTGTAAAGGAAAAAATCACAAAACCCGCCCGGCGCGGGTAAAAGTTAAAGGAGTGCCATGATGAGCGTTCAATATCCACCACTTGAACCGTTACGCCCTGCCTATCGACTCCAATATTTGACCGATGAGCAGTTAGACCAACTTCAAGAATCCACGTTGGAAATTTTGGAAACGATCGGTGTCAAGTTCCCCTCGGAAAAAGCTCTGGCTGTCCTGGATGGCCATGGCGCAAAGGTGGACAAGACCACACAAGTCGTCAAATTCCCGCGCGAGCTGGTCTTCAAGGCGATGAAGACGGTCCCGCGATATTTCAAGCTGGGGGCGCGCGTTCCCGAATACGACCTGCAACTGGAAGATGGCGTCACTTACTTCACGACAGATGGCTGCGGCGTGCAGGTGGTGGATATGGACAGTCAGGTGGAGCGCGCCTCGCGCAAAAGTGACGTGGCGATGATGGCGCAAGTCTCCGATTACCTGCCCTCGATTGCCTTTCTCTGGCCAATGGTCAGTGCACAGGATTATGGAGGCACCGCACCACTACACGAAATCGACGCTTGCTGGAACAACTCGGTCAAGCATGTGCAATCCGAAACCATCATGGGCGAGCGCGAGTGCCAGTATGCCGTAGAAATGGCAACGGTCATCGCAGGCAGCAGAGAGGAATTGCGGGCACGCCCACCGCTTTCCCTGGTGGTCTGTACCATTGCGCCGCTCATGCAGGACCATGCCGGCATCGAGGGCGCAATGGTCATGGCCGAAGCGGGCATCCCGGTCGGTTTCCTGGCCATGCCCTGCCTGGGCACCACGGCCCCCGCAACCATGGCCGGGGCTTTTGCCATGGCGGACGCCGAAAACATCAGCGCCGCGGTCTTGACGCAACTGGTTGCACCCGGTGCGCCGGTTTTCCACTCTCTGATGCAGGCCTGGGCTGATCCGCGTACCGGCGGCTACATCAGCTATGCGCGCGACGCGCGTGGACGCTACGGTGTCGTCGAGATCGCGCATCATTGGGGTCTGCCCTCGTTAGGGGCCTGCTACGGGACCGACTCGCTCGAGGCTGGCACCTGGCAGTCCGCTGCGGAACCGGCCTTGGATCCTTTCCTGGCCGGTCTGACTAGTCCAGAGATCGTCACTGGCATGGGACTGGCGCGCACCTACACCCGCCTGTATCCCGAGCAGGTCATCCTGGACGAAGACTTGTACCAGCGCGCCCGCACATACCTGATGCAAATGGAAGTCAGCGAAGAGACGCTTGCAATGGAAGCTATTCGCAACGTCGGTCCGGGTGGACACTTCCTGACGCAGAAACACACGCGCCAGCACATGCGCACATCGCTGGTGCGCGGTGTCACGCATGAGTTGAACGAGCACCCTGAAGGGCATACCGGCAGCAAATACCGCGACCCACGCGAAGTGGCCCGCGAGCGCGTGCGTTGGATCCTGGAGAACCACCAGCCCGAGCCGTTGGAAAAAAACAAGCAGGATGAACTGACCCGCATCCTGGAAGCGGCGGGGAAAGAATTGGGATAATAGATTGATCAGGCGGCAGTTGTACTGTCGCCTGGCCAGCAGTGCGACTACTGGCCGAACGTAGTTTTTGGACACCGAAAGAGGTTATATGCACTCCGAAACCCCACTGCTGCAACCCATCCGCCCCAGGCAGCTTTTCCACATCCTTGAAGAGGAACAGATCCAAATCCTTGCAAAGGGCACACTCGAAATCCTGGCCGAGACCGGTGTGCACTGTCCCTCCGAAAAATGCCTGAACATCTACGCCGAACACGGTGCAGACGTGGACTTCGAGCGCCAGATCGTGCGCATCGCGCCGGACCTCGTGCTGGCTTCCCTTAAAACAGCGCCCCGCACCTACACCATGGGCGCCCGTTCCCCCGCCCACGACATCGACCTTTCCAAAGGCGGCCTTTACTGCGCGACGGATGGCTGCGGCGTCGAAACCATCGACTTCCTTACACGCCAGCGCCGTGCCTCCTGCAAAGCAGCCGTGGCCACCATGGCGCGCGTGGCCGACGCCCTCTCCTCGATTGGCTTCTACTGGCCCATCGTCAGCGCCGCCGACCACCCCGCCACCGCGCCGCTGCATGAACTGGACGCATCGTTCAATAGCACTGTCAAGCATGTGCAATCCGAGACTGTGATGGGTGAGGCATTGGGGCGTTACGCGGTCGAAATGGCGCGCGTCATCGCCGGCAGCAAAGAGAACATGCAGAAACGCCCGCCGCTTTCATTACTGGTCTGCTGCATCGCCCCGCTTGGCCAGGATAAGGAAGGCATGGAATCGGCCCTGCTGTTTGCCGAAGCCGGCCTGCCGGTAGGATTTATGTCGATGGCAAACGTCGGTTCGACCGGGCCCGCCACCCTGGCCGGGACCGTCGTTGCTGGCGATGTGGAAATCGTCTCGGCCATGGTACTGATCCAGATGGCCTATCCCGGGGCGCCGGTCTTCCACTCCTTCATGCCGGGTGTGATGCACCCCCGCACAGGCGCCTATCTCAGCTCTACCCTGGAAAGCAGCCTGTTCTATCCCATCGGTGTGGAGATGGCGCATCACTGGGGCGTGCCTGCGCTGGCCGGGGTTTTCGGCACCGATGCCACAATCCCGGGCTGGGAATCAGCTGCAGAAGCTACCTCTTCCTTGCTGTTATGCGCACTCGCTGGCGCAGAGACTGGCTCCGGGCTGGGACTGGTCGAAGCCTGCACCCTGCTCTACCCCGAAGCGATTCTGCTCGATAGCGATGTCTACCACCGCGTTCGATTGGAAGCTGCCGGGTTGGATACCAGCAGTGAAGCGCTGGCGCTAGACGTGATCAAGGATGTCGGCCCGCGTGGGCTGTTCCTGAAGCACCGCCACACCCGTGAAAACCTGAGGCAGAGGCAATTCTCCGACCTGACCGGGCAAGTCGACGGGGCCGGAAAGATGCGCGATCCCGTCGACGTGGCGCGAGAAAAGGTAGAATCCATTATCCAAACCCATTATCCCCAGCCGCTGGAAGCATCCCAGCAGGCTGAACTGACCCGCATCCTGGTCGCAGCTGACCGGGAGATTGGAGGCAAGAATGCATGATCCGACTCTTCCTCCAGGAGCGGGTTGTTAAATCCCCAATCCCATACCCTCCTGGCGCAAGAGCTTTGGCGGACACAACTCAACCGCCGTTCTACCCAAACTCCATGAAACGATTGAATGAGAGATCTATTTTCAATTCTTAGCCAGAAAGGGTAAAGGTTTCATATGGAAACCGTCTTACGAGTCCTATCAGACAATGAAATCGAACAGGTGCATGAGCGGACACTTTCGCTGCTTGCCACCACTGGCGTCCGGGTGGACACCCAACGCGGGCGCAAAATTCTCAAGAAAGCCGGGGCGGATGTAGATCGAAACACGCATGTCGTACGCTTCCCGCGCTACCTGGTGGAGGAATGCCTGCGCATGGCGCCGAGCCACTTTTCGCTGGGCGGCCGGCGACCAGGCTGGGAGTACATGGTCAATAACAACCAATGCACGCTGCTGGCGGACGGGGCGGCTGTTCATGTGATGGACAGCTCTACCGGCGAACGACATCCCGCCACTTTCGACGACTGGCTGAAGGCCACGCGCCTGATCGATGCACTGGACGAAGTCGGCGTGTACTGGTCGATGGTCGAGCCAACCTTCTTTCAAAAATCTACTGCTGACTTCGTGCGCTATTGCCGGGAAATGATCGCCAATTTCTCGAAGCATTTGCAGGATTGCTCCTACACGGTCGAAGAGTCCCGCTGGATGCTGGAGGTGCTGGGGGCTGTCTTTGGAACCAAAGAAGAAATCAAGAATCTCAAGCCATTCTCGTTCCTATTGACGCCAGCCTCACCGCTGGTCATCGAAGCCGAGTACACCGATGCCTACCTGGAGACTCTCGAATGGGGTATTCCGGCTGCCATCATGCCCATGCCGTTGATGGGAGGAACCGCCCCAGCCAGCCTGATTTCGACCATCCTGTTGGCCAACTGCGAGACCCTGGCCATGCTGTGTTTGATCCAGGCGGCTGTCCCCGGCACGCCCACGATCTACGCCGCCGCGCCTGGCATCATGGATCCGCTCACCGGGCGGTTTACCGGCAGTGAAGTGGAACATGGCCTGTTGGGCGCGGCTGTGACCGAGATCGCGCGTTATTACAAGCTGCCTGTGGAAGCATCTGCCGGTAGTTCCGGTCACTACATCCCTGGAATACGTTCCAGCTACGAACGCGCCTTGAACTGGGCTATGTCCAGCCTGTCCTGGCCTGATATGCTGGTTGGGCCGGGACAACTGGCAGGCTCGATGATCCTGAGCCTGGAGCAGTTGATGATCGATGTGGAAATCTTCCGGCGTTGCGACCGCCTCTCGGACGGGATCGACACCAGCCTGGACGAATGGCTCGAAGTAGATTTAGCAGCTGTCGGTCACGGGGGCAATTTTCTCGGACGCCGTTCGACGCGCGAAGCGTTACGCAGCGGCGAGGTCTACGTCAGTGATTTCGACACCCGCGATTCCTACGAGACCTGGTCCGCCTCCGGAAAGCCGTCTCTGCTCAAAGACCTGCAAGAATTGATCAAAGAGACACTCGACTCACACAAAACCCTGCCCCTGAATGAAGATGTAGAGCGCGAGTTGGAAGCCATCGAAGATCGTGCCCGTCAGGCAACATAAGCCGCTATCTGCGTTTATCTGTGGTCAGAAAAGGTACACAATGCAACTTCAAAGCCAAATCTTATCAGAAGCCGAGAAAGAAAAAATCCACGCAGAGACGCTCCACATCCTGTGGGAAGCGGGGGTGAAATTCTACAGCCGCAAGGCCATGGATTTGCTGCAAGCCAACGGCGCCCGCGTCGATTACGAAACAATGATTGCCCATATTCCGAAAGAATTGGTGGAACAGGCGTTGTCCACTTCGCCAAAATCGTTTGTCCTGGGTGCCCGCAACCCGGTCCACAACTACCCCCTACCCTCGCCCATTTCGCGTTATGCCATGGACGGCACGGCCGCCTTCGCGCAGGATTTCCAGACCGGCCAGCGCCGCTACGGCACCGACAAAGACAACGCGCTTGCCATGCGCATCTTCCAGCACATGGATCTGGGGATCATGGCCTGGGCGCCCGTTGCGGCTGAAGACAAGCCAGCCCATGTGCGCCCGCTCCATGAATGGTTCACCACGTCGAAATACTGCTCGAAGCACGTGCAGCACGAACTCCATTCTGTCGAGCAAGCTGCCTACCTCGCAGAGGGCTTGATCGCCATCCTGGGAGATGAGACGACGCTCCGGCAAAGCAACGCCTACTCATTCATCTACTGCCCGGTCTCGCCGCTCGTCCATGATGGTCCAATGATGGATGCCTACCTGGAATTGGGATGGCTGAACATCCCGATCATGATGCTGCCCATGCCCGTACCCGGCAGTACCGGTCCGGCCAGTCTGTTCGGAAATTTGTGCATTGCCAATTCCGAAGCGCTTTCCTCCATCATCGTTTACCAACTGGCACATCCCGGCAGGCCTATGATTTATAGCAGCGCTACTGGTACAATCGACTTTCGGAACGGAGCCTACACCGCCGGAACGCCGGAAATGGGATTGATGTCCGGCGCGCTGGCCGAAATGGGTCGCTTCTACGCGCTTCCCGCGACCTCGGCCGGCTGCACTGCCGATGCGCGTGCACCTGGGCCCCAGGCGGTTTTGGAGAAGTTCGCGACCACCATCGTGCCGGTCTTGGCAGGCTCGGATGTGATCGTCGGGTTCGGCGAATTGGAAGGCGATCAATTGCTCGTCCTGGAACAGATCGTGGTGGACAATGAGATCGCCCATTTATGCGAGCGCATCTTCCAGGGCATCGATTCCAGTTCCGAGAAAACCCTGACCGCAGATATCCTGAAGGTCGGGCCGGGCGGTCATTTCCTGGCGCAAAAGTCCACCCGGAAATTCTCGCGCACGAATGAGTTTTATCTGACCGATCTGCTCGACCGAAATACACTGGAACAGTGGCAGGCACTTGGCCGGCCGGATATCTACAACAAGGCGCGCCAAAAAGTGGAAGAGATCCTGGCCGCACCACTTGAAGACGCGCTGCCGGAGGATGTGTGTGGAAAATTGGATGAAATTTTAGCGAGGGCAGAACGTGAGTTGAAGGAATAATCCCTTTACCCTCACCCTACCCCTCTCCCTTCGGAGAGGGAAAAAAGCCCCTTTTTTTGGGGGAAGGGCGGGGTGAGGGAGAATCCCGGTATCACATAAATTTATCAGGCAGTACTACACCAAGGAGAAACAGCATGTCAGAAGAACTATTCAAGCAAATGTCCCAAAGTATCCTGGACGGAGATGAAGAAGTCTCTGCTGCGCTAGCGCAGAAGGCGCTGGAGGCAGGCATCGACCCGCTCGAGGCCATCACCGCAGGCTACATGCCCGGCGTCAACGAGGTCGGCGATTCCTTCGCCTGTGGCCAGGCCTTCCTGCCCGAACTGGTCA
>DAOTXM010000369.1:0-3396 GCA_034435215.1 Anaerolineales bacterium | reverse complement strand
GCGCTACGGAGGTCAACATGCTGAACAACAACGCAAGCTGCGCGTGCTCCGGGATGATGGATTGCAGCACGATTGTCGACCGCGACGGGTCGATGCCGGCTGCCAGCCAGTCGGCCAGCATGTTCAGGATATTTTCCTGGATGCGTTCCGGTTGTGTGTTGCCCGTCGTCAGCACGTGCAGGTCCGCCACCAAGAAGAAGCACTCGTGTGTATCCTGCAACCGCGTCCAATTCTCCAACGTCCCGACCAGATGGCCGATATGCCGCGGCCCGGTGGGGCGATGACCTGTGAGAATACGTTTTTTGGACATGGTAACCTCCAACCTCAAAATGGACGGGGGAACTTACGGCACGAAGACCGGCCCCGCTTCTTCCTGAGCCTCCAGCTTGCGTGCAGTGAAAATAGCCTCCGCTGTCACCTCAATGGATTCCGCTACCTCAACGCGGTAACGTTCCTGCATCGGATATTCGTTCTCGAGTAGTGTCTCGACAACTTTGCTAACCTGCTTCGATTCAAATTGCGTCGTCATAGTTCTTCCTTTCTTCTGTTCGGAAATTTCTCTGTGCTGAGAACAAAAACGCGTTCATCCCATCCGGGACGAACGCGTTTGCATCCGTGGTGCCACCCAACTTAGGCTGACCAGTGGCTTTAATAAAAATTTCCCTGATGAAGCACCAGGGAAAAAAGCCAGCCTCACTCTTTCGGGTACGGGCTAACAGTTATGCGCTGAAGGCAAACCGCTAACATTATACCCTAGCTCTATAACGGGAGCATTCCGGCACGGGTTATTTGTCTGGTTTCGATGCAGCAGAAAATATTTGCCTGCAAATGCCATACGTTCGCCCTGCGGCTCGGAGGTCCATTCGGCGCTGTCGGTTTGGGCAGGACTTTCACCGTTCGCCTGCTCTCTGTACCTTCGTTCAGCGCGTACTCGTCCTCGTCACGGCCTGTTGGATATTTTTGCTGATTATATCCAGAATAAGCGGGGAGTCAAGCCCCATTTTGTGTGATCAATCCGCCGGCTGCGAGGGTCCATGTTGTGCCAGCAGACTGGCAATCGGCCGCAACGCCAGCCACCATTGTTCGCGTGGGCGCTGGTATGCGCTTTCCACCATGCGCTCGAAATCACGCATATCGTGGAACTGGATCTGGCCGTTTTGCAAACCAATGAAAGCACTGCGATTGCTATGCTTGCTGCACTCATCGATCAAGAATTCCAGGCAAAGACGAGCCAAGCGGTTAGCCTGGATGCGGTCAAAGGGCGAGGGGTCGCCGCCCTGCTGGAGATGCCCCAGGATGGCCGGGCGCACATCGAACACATCCTTGCCCTCCTCTTCGAACAGAGAGCAAATGAAATTGGTATTGTAGATCGGATTGGCATATTCGTTGCGGATCATCAACCCCAGCCGCTTCCCGGATTGGAATCCCCTGGTCAGTTTCTGTACATCCGCCTGCAGGTCCCGCAACGTGATGCCTTCTTCATGCATGTAGACGCGCTCGGCGCCTGTCGCCAGCCCGCCCATCAAGGCCAGGTAACCACAGTAATGCCCCATGACCTCCACCACGAAACAACGGCGGGTGGCCACAGCCGATTGTTTGATTTTGTCCACGGCATCCACAATGCTGTTCAGCGCCGTGTCTGCACCGATGCTCAGTTCGGAACCGGGCAGGTTGTTGTTGATCGAGGCGGGCAGGCAGATGGTCGGGAGATCGAACGCCGGGTAATTTTGACGGTTGGTCAGCAGGAGGTGAGCAGCTTCGTAAGCAGTCCAACCACCGATAATCAACAGAGCGTCCATACGTTGGTCTTCGATAACGCGGGCGATAGCATACAGGTCGCTTCCTTTCGGGACCCGGCGGTTGGTCCCGAGGACGGAACCGCCCTGCGAGGCCCAACCGCTGGCGCTCATCCAGTTCATCTCCTCCACTTCGCCTTCTGCCAGGCCTTCGAAACCATTCCGCACACCCAGCATGATGTGGCCCTGATCCAGTCCCAGACGAATGGCAGCCCGAGCGGCGGTGTTCATGCCCGGTGCAGGCGCACCCGCATGCAGGACTGCAATGCGGAAACGGTTCTGTCCCGGCTCGACGGGATGTGGCAGGGCACGCACCATGGTCTTCAACGTGCGGAAAGCATCTTTGAAGGATGAACTGCGCAGGTCCATGGCGCGTTCGTAGTCCTTGGAGGCGATTGCCTCAGCCACCGCCTGGGTCTTCTGGATGCACTCCATGAGAGGAATGCGGGTCATACGGTTATTTTTGATGCCGATAATGACCGGTTCGTCTTCAGGTTTTATGCTGAGCATCGTCTGGACGGCTTCATAGCCCATGAAGGTACCCAGGGTACGATCGAACGCACTGGGCCGGCCTCCACGTTGGACATGCCCCAGCACGGTGACGCGTACCTCTTCACCCAGACGTTCTTCCAGCGCTTTCTGGACATCGCTGCTGCCGATGTAGTTCCCGTCGCGGTCATGCGCTCCTTCAGCCAGGATGACGATACTATCGCGCCGACCGGCTTTTCGACCGGCCCGCAGGCGTTCCGCCAGCACATCTTCCCAGTTTTCCACATCGGGCGGTGATTCGGGAATCAGGACCCAATCTGCACCGCTGGCCAGGGAACCCATCAAAGCCAGATAGCCACAGTTGCGTCCCATGACCTTGACAACGAATGTACGTTGATGGCTGGCTGCTGTGCTGGTGATGGCATCCACAGCTTCCGTGATGCGGTGCAGGGCTGAATCAGCGCCGATGGTCATATCGGTACCATAAAAATCGTTGTCAATCGAGCCGACCAGTCCAACGATGGAAAGGTTTGGATGCTGGGCAGCCTTTTCAGCACTGATCTCGCTGCTTTCGAGCAATTCATTCACCAGGGATGGCCATTCCTGGCGGAAAACATTGGCGCCGGTGAGTGATCCGTCACCGCCAATGACGATCAACCCGTCAATACCGTGTTCGATCAGATTACGGGCTGCCATCCGGCGCCCCTCACGGGTCCGGAAGGCCTGGCAGCGGGCCGAGCCGATCACAGTCCCACCGAGTTGCAAAATCCCGCCCACGGAATCCCAATCCATTTTGCGGATGCGTTCACCCCCATCCACCATGCCCTGGTACCCTTCGTAGATTGCGTAAACCTCCACTCCCTGGTCCAATGCGGTGCGCACCACTGCCCGAACCGCTGCATTCATGCCCTGAGCATCTCCACCGCTCGTGAGGATCGCGATTTTCCTTTTTGTCATCATTATCTACCTTACCATATCTGTTTGTATAAATGTTTATGATTTGTACTTCAAGTTCAGATGGAAGGCCCTGTTTCCGTTATCGGTTTTTGGGGTCTACCGTTTATGACGGGACGGGAGTCCGAAATTTAGGGTGTTTCGGCATTTTTCCCGC
>DAOTXM010000368.1:0-6136 GCA_034435215.1 Anaerolineales bacterium | reverse complement strand
GTACCCAACCGACCCCCCCGGGGCCAGCAGGAAAAACGATCTGTACCCAATCCCGGCCGGGTGAAACGCCCAAAGCCGGAGCAGTCTCTCCAGGTTGCATATTGCCAATGATGTCGTAAATCACGGTGCTGGGCCCATTGCGAACGTTGATCTGTTCTGTGTAAGTCACAGTAACAAAAACACCGAGGGGGGCCGGCGTCGGTTCCTGTGCCAGAACACGGGTCCGGATGGAGACGCTCAGCAAGCCTGCCAAAACCAACACCAACGGTACAATCCAAAATGTCACTTTAAACCAGTTACTTTTCATTTTCGTATGTATACAATGAGGGCTCGTCGGGAATTCCCGTAGTAGAGGCCGGATTTGGGAACGAGAACTTGCGTACATGCGTTCTCACTCCCAAATCTTACCCTCGCTCCGACAAAGTCTGAAGAACCTTATTAGGAAATCGCGAAGGCGATTATAATCGAAAATATGGAACGAAGAATTTTTCATGGCATCCTATCACCCACTGATATTGCACAGGCGCTTCTGGCTGAGTTCAACCAGGGAAATATGCGCGCACAGGTACTGGGCAACAGTGATAAAATGGCCGTCCAAATCGGGACGCGCCCTGGCACAGCCTCCGGCGGCCAGACAGCACTCACTGTCACCATACAGAAATTGACAGACGGCGTTATGATCGAGCTCGGACAACAGGCCTGGCTCGGGGTCGCCGCCAGCCTCGGACAGACAGCTTTTTCACTGCTTCGCAACCCGATCAGCTTGATCGGCAGGTTGGATGACCTGGCCCAGGATATCGAAAGCCTGCAGCTCGGCGAAAAAGTGTGGCAGATCATCGCCCGCACGGCTGCAAGCGCCGGCGCCTCACACCAGCTTACCGACCGCATGAGCCGGCTGACATGCGAATTCTGCGGAACAGCCAACCCTCTGGGGGAACCAGCCTGCATCGCTTGTGGTGCTCCCCTGGGAAATGTACATCCGACCAGTTGTCAAAATTGTGGATTTGTTGTCCTGAGGAACGAAAGAAGTTGCCCAAATTGTGGACAAAAGATTTAGAATTGCGCACAATCTGATTGATATGAAGATTTTCCCATTCTCGTGGTATGCTTGTTAGAAATATTTATGGCAAATATCAGTAAACAGGAATAAACAGGAAAATGATCGTTTTGAGCGGGTGGTTGAGCTATGAAATTAAAACTCGAGCAACTTGAGTCGCGATTGCAGGCATTGATCGAGGTCAGGCTGGTGAGCGCGCTTCCAGGATTTAAAATAGAAGACCTGGTCGTGCAAAAACTTGCCACCGCTATGAAAAACAACCTGGTAGAAGATGCAGATGGGAATAAAATTGCGCCCAATATTTTTACGCTTGTGCTGAGCCCAAAATCTGTCGAGCGGTGGCAACAACCAAAATTGTTGGACGCAATGATCAACTCCCTTAAGATCGTTGGTGAGGAAGCCGGTTTGACGTTTTCAGCTGCCCCTACCATCTCGATCATGCAAAATTCCCAACAACAGGAAAACGTAGTGGATGTGGTTGCATCCCATCAACTGGAAGCAGCTGCCGACACACGTGGCATGCCCTCGGCGAAAGAGACTTCTGAAAGCGCAACCAAGGATGCTTTCCCGCAAAACGCCTTTTTGATCGTGGACGGTGTAAAGGTATTTCCGCTGTTGGAGTCTGTAATCAATATTGGTCGCAGATTGGACAATCAACTTGTAATAGACGATCCACGTATTTCACGCAATCATGCACAATTACGTGCCATCAAAGAGCGCTATGTGATCTTCGACTTGAATTCAACTGGAGGTACATTTGTCAACGGTCAACGTACAAGCCAATCGGTTTTGTATCCTGGGGATGTGATCTCGCTGGCCGGTGTACCACTTGTCTTCGGGCAGGACAATCCCCCGCCCCGCCCAGACCTGGCAGACACAGGCCCATTCAACGAAGCTTCGGGGGAACGCCCAACCGCTTTTCTCAATCGAAAAACCGGCAAATTCGACGATAAAGAACAAGAATGAGTGCTCCTATCGTTCTGGCATTGCGAGTCATCCTCGCTATGTCCCTGTATGTGTTTTTGGGATTTGCGTTGCTGACTCTGTGGCGCGAATTCCGTACGCAAGCAACGCTACTGGCAACAAGAAAAGTCCCGGGCATTCATTTGAACATCCAAATTGGTGATCAACCCACCTTTCAACGCCATTATACACAATCCGATATCCTGCTCGGTCGCGATACCCACTGTGATCTTCCCCTGCAGGATGATACAGTTTCTGCCCGACATGCGCGCTTGTCTCATCATCACGGTCAGTGGTGGTTGGAAGACCTGGGTTCCACGAACGGGACTCGCTTGAATCACGACAAAGTGTCCATCCCCACCGTAGTCATCAACGGCGACCTGGTCGAGTGCGGAAGGGCGTCGATCGTCATCAATCTTGGTTCATTGAATGCGACCAATCCACCTACACAACGGATCCAAAACCTCGGAGAAACAGAATGAATGAAAAAGTAACCCTAGCCGTGATTGGCGGATCTGGCTTGTACAACATGCCTGATCTGAGGAACACGCACGAACGACGGGTAAATACGCCCTTCGGACTTCCCAGCTCTCCCATCATCGTTGGGGAATTAGAAGGCCAGCGCGTAGCCTTCCTAGCTCGCCACGGGGTTGGCCATCATATCATGCCAAGTGAAGTCAATTACCGAGCCAACATTTATGCACTGAAAGAACTGGGGGCAGAGCGGGTGGTCAGCATCTCCGCCTGCGGTTCATTGCGGGAAGATTATGCACCCGGACATATCGTCATCCCTGACCAGTTATTCGATAACACCAAAGGTCGCGATCGCACTTTCTTCGGCGAAGGACTGGTCGTCCACGTCAGCGTAGCAGACCCGTTTTGTCCTGACTTGTCGACGCAATTGGAAACAGCGACTCGCAAGACCAACGCTGTTGTCCATAAGGGTGGATCGTTTATTACAATCGAAGGACCGCGTTTTTCGACGAAAGCAGAATCGAACACGTACCGCACCTGGGGAATGTCCCTGATCGGCATGACGGCCTCCCCGGAAGCGTTTCTTGCGCGCGAAGCGGAAATTTGTTACACGGTCATGGCGCATGTCACAGATTATGACGTGTGGCATGTCAGTGAAATGCCTGTCACCGTAGAGATGGTCGTGCAAACGCTCAACAAGAACACACAAATTGCGCAGGAAGCCATTCGAAACCTTGCCAGGGAGCTTACAGAAACCCGTCTCTGCGAGTGTGGGCACGCTTTAGCAAGCGCTCTCATCACACGCAAGGATATCATCCCGCCGGCTATACGCGAAAAAGTGGACCTGCTCATCAAAAAGTATTACTAAAGGTAACTCTCCACTATCTTCCCGCATGATGCGGTATTACATACGATGATCGAACGCAACCAAGGTGTGTTGATGAAACTAGCTGGGGTGTTCCTGGTGTTCTTTGCCATCATCCTCACCCTTTCGCCGTCTGTCCGGGAACGAAGCTGGGATGTGGAATATCGCTGGCAACATTGGGTTGGCTTTGCAGCCTGGGTGGTTGTTTTCGCCTTTGCCTACCGGGAAACCAAACGACATTTGCCGGAAAGCGACCCTTACCTGCTACCCATTGCCGCCCTGCTGACAGGTTGGGGGCTGCTCACGATTTGGAGACTGACGCCTGAATTTGGAATGCGTCAGATGATTTGGATGCTTGCAACGGTAGGGTTGTTTGCTCTTTGTATGCGCTTCAACCCGGACCTTGAAATCCTTCGCCGCTATAAGTACATCATCCTGACTGCGGGTCTGATCCTTACCTCCTTGACCCTCATCTTTGGCAGCAATCCCGCCGGCTCTGGACCGCGTCTGTGGCTGGGTTGTTGTGGCATTTACTTGCAACCGTCCGAACCACTCAAATTGTTACTGGTGGGTTATCTGGCTTCGTATCTGGCCGACCGGCTGCCCGCCCGTGACCGCCTCGTCCCTTTGCTTTTTCCAACCCTGTTTGTCACTGGCCTGGCCCTGTTGCTCCTGCTGGTTCAACGTGACCTGGGTACGGCATCCATCTTCATCATGTTGTATGCCACGATAGTATATATTGCATTAGGGCGTAAACGTGTGCTGATCATCAGCGCCGGGACGCTTCTACTGGCCGGACTGGCAGGGTATTATCTAGTCAACCTGATTCGTCTGCGAATTGATGCCTGGCTTAATCCCTGGCTCGACCCCAGCGGGCGCGCCTACCAGATTGTGCAATCGATCCTGGCGATTGCAAACGGTGGAATCTTTGGGCGTGGCCCCGGGTTGGGTAGCCCTACGCTCGTCCCAATTTCGCATTCTGATTTCATCTTTACGGCAATTGCAGAAGAGACCGGATTGGTCGGTGTGATCGGTTTGCTGGCATTGTTGGCTTTGCTCATCAGCCGTGGGATGCGGATCGCGTTGCTGGCTCCTGATCGTTTTCGCCGGCTCCTGGCTACGGGCGTCTCAGCCTATTTCGGGATTCAAGGATTGCTGATTATCGGTGGCAACTTACGGGTCTTGCCGTTGACCGGAGTAACATTACCATTCGTCTCCTATGGCGGTTCATCCCTGCTCACTTCCCTCGCCGCACTGCTTATCCTGTTGTTGATCAGCAATCGTACCGATGACGAGCCTGCTCCCCTGCTCAATCCGACTCCCTATTACGCCGTCAGTCTCGTGGTCGGCCTGGGAGTGATCGCCATGTCAATTGGCGCTGGCTGGTGGACACTGGTGCGTGGTACGGACCTACTCAATCGCACTGATAATGCCCGTCGCGCGATCTCCGATCGTTATGTCCGGCGTGGCGCACTGATCGATCGCGAGAATGAACCCATCAATCTGACCCAGGGAAAAACTGGTCATCTTACCCGTGTCTACCTCTATCCTGAACTGGCGTCCGTTATTGGTTACACGCACCCCATCTTTGGACAGGCCGGTTTGGAAGCCTCACTCGACAATTACCTGCGCGGCATGCAAGGTAATCCTGCCAGCATGATCTGGTGGGATCGCCTGCTTTACGGCACCCCGCCCCCCGGTTTGGATATACGCCTCAGCCTCGACCTGGATCTGCAAGCAGAGGCCGATCGTCTTCTAGGAGAACATAAGGGTGCGATTGTATTGTTGAACGCGGAAACAGGCGAAATACTGGTTATGGCCTCCCATCCGGCATACGATCCCAACCAGCTCGATGAACTGGGATACACACTTGCGAGCAACAAGGACGCCCCCCTGCTCAACCGCGCTGCACAGGGACGTTACCTGCCCGGTAATGCGATCGAACCTTTCTCTCAAGCCTTATTCGGCAAAAGTGCATCCATTGGAAATAACGAGCGGATCCAGCTCTATGAAGCACTCGGATTTTTTACCAAACCGCAAATCCGCATGCCAGTTGCGGAAACAAGCAAAGCCGTGGAAGAACTCCGCATCAGTCCTCTGCAGATGGCGCTGGCAACTGCCGCGTTGAGCAACAATGGCATCCGTCCGGCCCCGCGTATCACACTGGCAGTGAACACACCGCAGCAAGGTTGGGTAAGCCTGCCCCCTCTGGAAAAATCTGTGGAAGCCCTGCCCGGTCCGTTTGCCAGGGAGATCGCCTCATCCCTGGTAGGCGAAAACCCATACTGGAGTTTTACAAGCACCGCAAATAATCCCTCGCTCACCTGGCACCTGGCTGGTACGCTGCCAGATTGGGCTGGCACGCCGCTGGCGTTGGTGGTGGTACTGGAAGAAGAACAACCAAAGATAGCCGAATTTATTGGAAAGAACTTAATTACAGAAGCATTACAACCTTAGTGCTGTAAAAAACAGGATTGTCTTTGCTATTTTGTAGACAATCCTGTTTTTTATTGAATCAATCCCCCTGCTCTTCTTACTGCGTCCCTATACGCAACTGGGTATCCATGTCCACGTTTTTGTAGGCCGGGAACCAGTACTCCGTGTCCAACTCGTCCACCTGGATGCCGATCAAGTCCTTGTGTTTTTGGAGGGCGGGCGCGGTGGCGCAGAACTCCACCACTTGATTAATCGAAATGGCGTGCTATGATGAGATAGGAGAACGCCATGCGCAAAAACCTCAAACGAATTCTGCTTTGGATGCCGCGCATCGCCGGCAT
>DAOTXM010000367.1:0-8157 GCA_034435215.1 Anaerolineales bacterium | reverse complement strand
CCCATAATGATCATCATCTTGCCGACGAAACCAGCCGAGGGTGGGAAGCCAATGATGGTCAGTGCACATAAGATGAAGGCAATAGCAGTAACCGGCATGGTTTTGAACATACCGCCCAATTCACGGATATCCTTGGTATGGGTCTTGTGCTCGATGATGCCCACGCACAAGAACAATCCCGCCTTGGCCAGGCTGTGCGCCAGCAGGAAGACCAGTCCACCGACAATCCCGATGGTAGTCATGCTGGCAAAGCCAAGATAGACGTACGCTAACTGTCCCAGCGTGGAGTAGGCCAGGATCCGTTTGGCATTGTTTTCCACCAGGGCAGCGCCGCCTGCGATCAGGATGGTCAGCGTGGCGACGATGGACGTGTAAGCTTGCCAGTTGACGGGCAGGTTGAAGGCGCCGATGAAGATACGTGCAAAGGCAAAGACACCGATCACCACCAGCACTGCCGCGTGGAGCAGAGCTGTGACGGGAGAAGGCGCCACGCCCGCAGCGGGCAACCAAATTTGCAGCGGCACCTGGGCGGATTTAGCCAGGATGCCGATGAACATGAAGAACATCGCCAGATCGCTGACAGTATGTCCACGGATGGCAGCCACGGTCAGCGTGCCGGTCTCATGCCAGACCATCTCCATGCCAACCAGCATGAAAAACGAACCAAAGACTGTCATCAGCAGGGCGGTATCCGCGCTGCGCAGGTGAGCCGGGTCACGGAAGAAACCGATCAAACGCCACGAACAGATGGCAGTGATTTCCCAGAAGATGTAGATCAGCAGCAAGTTGGCAGAAAGCACCAGTCCCATCATGGCGCCCAGGAAGAGCACCACGAGGAAGTAGTATTCACCCAGGTGTTCGTAATGCCGCATGTAGCCGATCGAGTACACCACGATCAACAATCCAATCAGCGCTGACATAATGGCCACGTATACACCCAACCCATCAATGATGAAGTTGAAGCCAAATCCAGGGATGGTAGAAGGACCGAGCATGACCGTACTTGCTTTGGTCGAGATCGGGATGAGTAGGAGGGCACAGGCCAGTGTCGCCGCGACCGTCAATACAGCCAGGAGGTTGCGCAGCAGGCCGTTTACACGGTCCGCCAACAAGGTCAAGATGGAGCCCAGGATGGGGATGCCAAAGGTAGCGATTGCAAGCATAGGCATTTCCTTTTCTTCTATCCGCTAATCTTCGCCAATCTTCATTAAAACTTTCTAAAGATTAGCGTGAATTCGCGCGGACTAGCAGATCATCATTCTTCTCTACAAGCGCGAATGTAGCTCACGTTTTAACGTAACCTACAGACCTAGCAGGGCAAAAACCACAGCAACCAAACCTGCCAAGCCGACTTTCGTCCAAAAGAAGCGCAGGGCCTGGTCGAGGCGCAGACGGGCGTGGGTGATCTTGATCACGATCAGTAACACCAGGACGATCAACAGCTTCACCAGAAAACCCAAAATGGAGAGCAGGCTCAACTGCGGCGCACCGGTGAAGATCAGCACCATGAAGACAGGCAGGAAGAAGAACATCATTGCCCGCGAGAGCTTGAAGAGCGCCAGTCCCACGCCGGAATATTCGGCCAGCGGACCGCCAATCAATTCGGTATCGGCTTCGCTAATATCAAAAGGCAGGAAGCCCAGCTTGGCTTGCAAACACAGCAGCATGACCGCCGCAGCAATGAAACCGGATAGGCTCCAAAGCACTGCACCGTTCTGCGCCTGGTAAGCCAGGATCTCAGCAAAGCGGATCGAACCGGTCTGCATGATGATAGTCACAATAGCCAGCAAAAAGCCGACTTCGTAAGCCAGCACCATGCTCATCTCGCGGCTGGCGCCAATCGCGCCGAATGGACTGCGTGACGAAGCCCCACCGATAATCAGCGCAATGGCGGGCATCATCGAAAGATAGACCAGCACGATCAGGTCGCCCACGAAGCCGACAGACGGGTTGATCAGTGCCAGGAAGACAATTACCGATGCCAGCGTCGCACCCGCTATGGAAAGCAACGGTGCGCCGATGAAACCGACTGTCCGCACGCCTTTCGGGACGATCATGCGCTTGAACAATAGCTTGCCTACGTCAGCAAAAGGCTGGAACCAGGGTGGTCCCATGCGACTCTGGATGACTGCCGTTACTTTGCGGTCCACCCAGGTCAGCAACAATCCAACCACTGCTGTGAACAGGAAACCGGGGAAAATGAGCGTGTAAAACAAGGAAAGAGAAAGGTCTGTCATGTTCATAGGCACCACCTTTCCCTCACCCCTTGCCCCTCTTCCACCGGGAGAGGGGTTGGGGTGAGGGGGTTCATGTCACCTCCACGTATTCCTGCTTCTTCACCTGTTGCGGTACCAGTCCGAGCGCCTGCGCCACGCCGTACAGGATCGCCTCCGGGCGGGGCGGGCAGCCAGGGATGTAGATGGCGACCGGTAACACGTTGCCCAGTCCACCCAGGGTGGCGTAGGAGTTGTGCCAGATGCCGCCGCCCATGGCGCAGGATCCCACCCCAACAACCAGCTTTGGGTCCGGCGTAGCATCGTAAATGCGTAAGACCCTCTCACGCACCTGGCGGGTGACCGGACCAGCCACAAGCAACGCGTCCGCGTGGCGAGGGGTATGTACCAGCTTGATACCGAAGCGTTCCACATCGTAATAAGGCGTGAGCGCATCCAGGATTTCGATGTCACAGCCATTGCATCCGCCCGCGTTGACGTGGTAAACCCAGATGGACTTTTTGAAACACCACTCAAGAGATTTGTTCATCGATTCATTCATGGCACCACCTCCAGCGTCAGGGACGGGGTATGGATGGCATGTTTACGGCGGCAGGTAATGCAGAGATCGAAATAATCGGCATAGTTCGTCTGCACGGGGCTCCCGGAAAGTTTCTCACGCACAACTGCTACTTCGCGTTGCGTGCCAACTACGCCGCCACATTCGCGACAGGTCTGCAAGAAAAACTCGGCGTGGATGACGATATCCTCTGGGTTGGCGGTGGATGTCTCGAACTGGGTGGACATCTCAATCGCTTCCTGTGGGCAAACGTCGCGGCAATTGCCACAGTATGTGCAACGTCCCAGCTCGAAATGCAAAGCACGGATGCCATCATTGTCTGTCAGCGTGATCAGACGGGCCGGGCAGGCGTTGGCGCAAGCGCCGCAGCACATGCACTTGCGGGTGTTCAACACCGGCCGGCCGCGGAAAGTATCTTCCACCGGGCTGGGTTCGAAGGGATAATGCAGCGTCACCTGTCCGGCTTTGAGACAGACCAAGGCTTCCTTGAGTTCGGAAATCGTGTGTTTGAACATATTCACCCTCCTTGCCCATTGTCATTGGGAGGGAAAACAGACATCGAAGCAATATCCTTCGCCGAGGAGATTGCCTCATTGGCCTTCGGCCTCCTCGCAATGACATTTTTCCTGAACATTGCCAATAATTCTTCCTGCTTATACACTTTGGCCGCGCCGCTGTCCGTATCAATCACCGCCATGCGCTCGGTGCAGGAGAAGCATGGATCAAGACTGCCCACGCTGATGGGCGCATCTGCGATCTTTTGCCCCCGCAACATGGACGGGACGACTTGCAGGTTGTTGTAGGATGGGGCGCGAACGCGCCAGCGGTATGGACGGTTGTCCGGGCCGGTCATGGTGTAGTGATGGACTTCACCGCGCGGCGCTTCCACCGAACTGACAGCCACCCTGTAAGGTGGGATTTCATCGAACTCGGCCATCACCGGGCCACCGGGCATTTGATCCAGGAGCTGGCGCAGGATCTTAACCGATTCAATCGTCTCGCGGATGCGCACCAGCGTACGTGCCCAGATGTCGCAGCCCTGCTCCACACAGACTTCGAACTCCACTTCGTCGTAGGCCGCAAAAGGATGGTCGCGGCGGGCATCGATATCGACGCCGGAACCACGGGCGGTGGGAC
Organism: Anaerolineales bacterium; assembly: GCA_034435215.1. GTDB lineage: Bacteria > Chloroflexota > Anaerolineae > Anaerolineales > Villigracilaceae > JAABUE01. The sequence goes on along the minus strand of DAOTXM010000367.1, from coordinate 4,227 downwards.
CCACCACGCAGAAGGCGCGCGCTGCTTCGGTCGTGATGATACCTGTCCCAGCCAGGCGCGCTTGCAGGGATGAGTCACCCAGGATGGCATCCACTGCTCCCAATACTTCAGTTTCTATTTTGCCCACCACAGGCAGGATGCGTTCCATCGCATCGGGAGGCAGGTCACGAGCCACACCGCCGACCTTATTCATGCCGTAGGTCTTGCGGTTGCCGGTCAGGTATTCGGTCAGCCACATGACCGGTTCACGGATGCGCCAGGTCTGCATGAAGAGCGTGTCGAATCCGATGAAGTGACAGGCCAACCCGACCCACAACAAGTGGCTGTGGATGCGTTCCAGCTCGAGCAGGATGGTGCGGATATAACGTGCGCGGCGGGGAACTTCGATCCCAGCGGCTTTTTCAATGGTTTGACAGTAACACGTACTGTGCACGCACCCTCATATGCCGCAGATACGTTCGGCGATGTACGGTACCTGCTGGTACGTCAACTCTGCGTCTGCCAGTTTCTCCACGCCACGATGGCCGTAGAAACCGCGATAGTCCATGCCAACGATCTCTTCACCATGTACATACAAGTTGATGAAGACCGGTTCCTCCAGCGTGGGGAAGAACGGACCGATCGGCAACACGCTGGCATCTTTAGGCGGGATGTTGATGCGCACTTTGTTTTCCGGTACGGCCCTCGGACGCTCATCCACCTTGAAATCCTTGCGCAGCGGGTGTATGCCGTCCGGCCAGTCATCGGGCAGCACCAGGCGGCGCGGGTCGGGGTGACCGAGAGGCTCCACGCCAATCATGTCGCGCACCTCCCGTTCGGCCCAGCCCACGCCGGGGATGATGTCCACAACCGAAGGGATGCTGGCTTGCGCCGGGTCAATTTCCACGTTCAGCACCAGGAAAACTTTATCCGTGTCCAGCGCGAACAACTGCGTGACCTGGTACATGCCGATCAATTGGCGTGTGTCCGCACCAGCGGAGGTGATGAACCGTCCGCCCAGCCTATCGTGGATAAAGCTGACAGCCGGCACAAAGTCCTGGACCGAAGCGCTGGCGATGATCATATCCTCACGTATTTCATCAATACGCATGTAAGGATTTCTTAAGCGCCTTTGTAGATCATGAGTGATGGTCGTCTTGGTATCGGTCAGCATGTCACTCTCCTTTTCCGTTCCAACTTCGTGGTATCGTCACTAGCGTGCCAAAGTTGCCGCTGGAGCGATGGAAGATGGCGTGTTCCCCGCGTTTTTCAGCCAGCGCTACCATTTCGTGCATTTCGCCGTAGAGCAGGGCGCGTGCCGAGCAGGTCACCACGCAAGCTGGCTCTTCGCCGCGCCCCAGGCGCTCAAGACAGTGGTCACACTTGCGTGCTACCTTGTTCAACGTATCGAACCAGATCGCGCCAAAAGGGCAGGCCAGCGTGCACAATTGACAGCCGATGCACTTCATGGAAGCAATCGAGACAATATCGGGCGTTTCGCGATGGATAGCCTGCGTGGGGCAGACCTCGATGCAGGGGTTCTCCTCGCAGTGGCGGCAATTGATCGGCACCGCGTATCTTTCATCGATCACTTGCACAAATATATTTGGGCGACCGTGATGTTCGCGCTCGCAGGCCACCTCACAAGCGCGGCAGCTGGTGCAGCGCGTTACGTCGAGATAGAAGACCTTAGGCATGGCCATCTCCTTCATCAACCGGTTGGATGCGGCAGGCGGCCACCTTGTATTCAGGGATCTTGGCAGTCGGGTCAAGCGCGTCGTTGGTTAGAAGGTTCGTTTCGGGGAAATGAAATGGCATGAACAGCACCCCGGGCGGGATACGACGAGTGATACGCACCTTCGCCCTGGCCTCTCCTCGGCGCGTTTGAACCAACGCTTCGGCCTGCTTCCCTTTCAAGGACGCTGCCCGCACCCCATATGATTCAGCGGTTTGCGGGTTGATCTCCACGAATAACTCCGGCTCGCGCTCTCGCAGGGCACGTGTACGGCGCGTCATCGCTCCGGCGTTGTAATGTACCACCACTCTGCCGCTGGTCAACACCAACGGATAATCATCCGAGGTGGCTTCAGCCGGCGGAAGGTATTCCACCGGTATCATCTTGCCCTTCCCGCCCGGGCGGTTGAAGGATCGGGTATATAGGATCGGCGTACCGGGATGGTTCGCTGCCAGGCATGGCCAGGGGATACCGCCCGGAGTGTTTTGCAAACGCTCCGGGCTTAAGCCCGCATAGCTGGGCGTCATGGCACGAATTTCGTAAAAAACGGCTTCCTCATGTGGATATGTGAAAGCTTTCTCGAAACCCATGCGCGCCGCCAAGCGACAGATGATCTTCCAATCGGCCATAGCCTCACCGACCGGTTCGACGGCGCGCTCCAGCCACTGTACGCGGCGGTCGGTGGCGGTTTTGGTACCGCGCTTCTCGGCAAATGAAGCCGCTGGCAGAATCACATGCGCCAGTTCACTTGTCTCGGAGGGGAAGATTTCGATGACAGCCAGGAAGTCCAATTTCTTGAGCGCTTCAGCCACATGGGCGGCGTTCGGGTCACCTACGATCGGGTTCTCGCCCAGGATGACCATGCCCCGCAGTTTGCCTTCGTCGATAGCCTGGGTCATCTCAACCAGAGTCAACCCAGGCTTGAGCGACATTTGTTCGACTTCCCTGCCGTAGGCTTTGGCAAACTTCTCGCGGTTAATTTCATCGCTTACCGGTTGGTATCCGGGAAATACGTTAGGCAATGCGCCCATGTCACAAGCGCCCTGTACATTATCCTGTCCGCGCAGCGGGTTGACGCCCGTGCCGGGCTGCCCGATCTGGCCGGTCAACATGGCGAGATTAGCCAAATTCTTGACCGTCTCCGTGCCACAGGTATGCTGGGTGATGCCCATGCAATACACAATGGACGAGGCCTCCGCTGTCGCATAAGCCCGCGCCGCCTTGACGATATCCTCCGCCGGGACGCCTGTGATCTTCGCAGCACGTTCCGGCGGGTACAACGAGACCACATCACACAGCCCATCGAAGCCTTCCACCCGTTCCTGAACAAATTCCTCGTTCCACAGTCCTTCTGCGATGATCACGTTCATCATTGCATTGATGAGCGAAGTGTCAGAGCCGGGCAAGAGTGGCAGGAACAGGTCCGCGGACCAGGCGGTGGACGTGAAGCGCGGGTCAGCCACGATCAGAGTGGCGCCGCGTTGCTTGGCATCCAGCACCCAGCGCGAAACGATGGGATGGTTCTCGGCAAAGTTGGAACCGATTACAAAAATACAATCTGCATTGGCCAGGTCAACGATGGGGTTGGTCATGGCCCCCGAACCCAGCGTAGCAGCCAAACCAGCCACCGTGGGGCTGTGACACAAACGGGCGCAATGGTCGATGTTGTTGGTTCCCAACATGCGCACCAGTTTTTGGAAGAGGTAATTTTCCTCGTTGGTTGCCTTGGCCGAAGCCAGAAAGCCCAGTGCATCCGGCCCGGACTCCGCCTGGATACGGTGAATGTTCGCAGCAACGGATGCCAGCGCATCGTTCCACGAGATGCGCTCGAGGTGGCCGTCCACGCGCTGCATGGGGTAAAGCAATCTGTCGTGGTGATAAACGATGTCCAGGCTGGCATTTCCCTTTGGACATAATGCCCCCTCACTGACGGGATGCTCAGTCATGTATTCCAGGCCGGTGATCTTGCCCGCTTCGGTAACGATATACAAACCACACCCGACCCCGCAATACGGGCAGACACTCGCGATGGAAGCTCTTTGCATAGGCCCTCCCAGTAGCCTGTCTCAAAGGCTACAGAATCTGAGATGGCACTCCAAGATGCTCCCTCCAATTGACCTTTGGCACGAACACAGACAGATTTGTGACAAATATCACACTTCGATTTCATTGTATATCACCGGAAATCCAAAGTCAATCCTGTCATATGTAATCTACACGATTGACAAAAATAAAAGGCTGGCAGGATGACATTCAAATTAATTCCACATAATTTCTTCACAATTTTCCCGTAGTTTCTTTATAGTCCGAAACTATACTTTCTTTGTATCGTCTGTATGATGGAGAAAGTGGGTATTACCCCTATCCCCTGCTTCATAAGTACCTAAATTTCGCCCGAAATAGAGGCGAGATAGAGCCCGAAAAGGGCTAGCCAAAAAAGAGTAATGGGACTACCTGTAAAGGAAATTCCGAGAATCCAAACAGGAGGCCCATTACCATGCATGAGTCTATCA
>DAOTXM010000366.1:0-8909 GCA_034435215.1 Anaerolineales bacterium | reverse complement strand
CCCCCCCCCCCCCCCAAAAACAATTGTTTCGGTTATCCCTGGTAATGAATGTGCATCAGCAGTACAACCTTGCGCTGCAATAATAATCCCGGCTCGATATGCTACTGAGCCGGGATATGTCCAAACAAATCGTGATAAAAGAGGCCGCCTTTCACGGGTGGCCTTTTTTTGATAGTTTACGGTTCGCTAATTCTAACCCAATCGACTTCGACTTTCACGGTTGGATCACTGAATGATGAAACCGAGAAGCCCACCTGGCCATCCCGCAAAACATACTGGTTGTCCTCGATGGTGCGGGTTTCATACCCGTTGATGTACAGGATGATGGTGCGTTCCTTGCAAATCATCTTATATTCATTGATGTCTTTGCCAACCTTGATCTTATTGGAACCTCCATCCGCGAGGCGCGCATAGACGATCTCACCGCTGGGGTTATACGTAGCAGCCATGATATTGTACAACCCGCTATTCTGGATGTTGATTTCATACCAACCTTCATCGCTGTAGCGGCAGACCATGCTGATCGCATTGTTATTCGTCCCACGATTCTCAGCGCGGAGTTCTATCGCAACATTCCTGTACTCATAGGGATCGTACATCACGTATGTATAAAGTTCTTTGGTAGCAATATTGAAAACCAGATAACCGCTATCGGTTTCCAGGGTAAGGCCAGACTCATTTGTCTCCTTCGACCCCAGGATGTTAAAGTAGGACCAGTTGCCGATATCGCCTTCGAACTCCTCTGTGAAGAAATCCGGCGCCTGGGCGGCAGGGGGAGCGGGCTCTTCTGTTGGCGCAGGTTGTTCAGGCTGCTGCGGTTGTTCAGGTTGTTGCGGCTGCGGCGGGACCTCGGTCGGGGGCGGGGGCGGTTCCGTCGCCGGCGTTTCCCCCCCACCCAGGCAGGCCAGGCTTACCATTGCAATCACCACAACAAGAAAAAGAAATGGCTTCAGGGTCTTGACGTACATTTTTTCTCCTCCAAAAGTATATGAGTTGAGTCGGATAAAGTGGAGTATAGCACACCAAATTCATCCATCGCAAGCGAATTGCCTAGCCCAATCTGACTATTTTGTGTCTCCCGTTATAAACGGTAGAGCCTTATTTTGTTTACAGCGCAAGGATTTTTCGTGTGGCCGTGAATGCCAACGGCGGCAAATTTTCGCGTGCGAACCATTGCACCGCATCCGCATCATCGCCGGGAGAGGGACTCCCTGAAAGAATCTCTCCCTGGTATGCAATGACGAAATCCGCGCCGCGTTCGTGTTCCTGCCCCGCGATGACATCCAGCACGCGCTTGGCACGGACCGAGAGGCCTGTCTCCTCCAAACATTCCCGCTCGGCAGCCCGGGCCGGATCTTCGCCTGCGTCGACGAAACCGGCAGGCAATGTCCACAAGCCGCGAAACGGTTCGTTGCTTCGCCGCACCAACAAGACGCGGCCATCCTGTTCGATCAGGACGGCCGCGGCGACTTTCGGATCGTCGAAATGGATCCACTCACATTGCGGGCAGACCGGATGGACCTTGCCGAAGCGTTCCTGCAAGCTGACGGGCGTCCCGCAGCGAGGGCAGAACTTTATTTGGTTTGCGCGCGCCATTTGCGGGTTGCGTGGTAACGCAAGCTGAAGGCAATGATTGCGGACAGGAGGGCAATGCCAGCCAGCACGATCTGCACACTGGAACCAATCGGTGGCGCCGGAGCCTTGGCCTGCAGCGCTTCCTCCGGCGCAGCCTGCTGGGCAAAGGTTTCCCCGGGAGGTGCTTCCTGTACGCCGCTTTTCTCGGACGGTTGGGGCGTTGGTTCGATGCGGGCGTTGTCTTCGACGGAAGGGGCTACCAGGGTCGGCGCGGGGGCGGGTAATTCCGGTGCGGCCGCTTCTACCGTGGCAGCGGGCGCTTCCAGCGCGGGCTCGGCAGGCGCGGCTTCCAGCGCCAAATCGGGCTCCCCGCCTCCGCCGCCTCCCATTCCATACGCATACGGCGCAGCCGTGCGTACCAGGCGGGGCGCCATGAAGTTGGTGGCAAACGTGAAGAAGAGCAACAGGGTGGCCAGCACGGTTGCAAAGCGAAAGACCGGATAGGTGCGCGGCAGGGGCGGTTTCTGCCCCACCATTTTCGGAGTCAAGGTGAAGTTGCGCGGGGCGCGTCGCTGGGGGAGTTGGCGGAGAGCGCTGCGGGCTTGACGAAGTTCTTTCAAAATGGAAGCAAGTTCAGGGTCCGTTTGGAGGCGCGCTTCGAGACGCGTCATGTCGGACGGCTTGAGTTGTCCATCCAGATACGCGGAGAGTTGTTCTACATCACGGAAGGAAGGTGTTGGGGTCATGTGCGGATACCCTCCTCTTCCAGACGAAAGGCGGCAGGTAAAAGTTCCCAGAAGCCCTGCAGGCATTCACGCAGGCGCAAACGGGCGCGCGCCAGGCGGCTCTTGATGGTGCCCAGCGGTACCCGGATGGCGGCAGCCACTTCCTGGTAATCCATGCCCTGGATATCGGTCAGCACCACCACGGTACGGAATTCGACAGGCAGGGCTTCCAGGCAATGCTGGATGGCGTGCTCGAGTTCATCGGTTTCGGCTTCTTCTTCGGGGCTCATGGACGGGTCGGCCAGCCAGCGCGGGGCTTCCATTTCCTCGCCGTCATCAGTGTCGGGTTCCAGCGGCACGCTGGGACGGCGCTTTTGGCGGCGCAATTCGTCGTAACAGGCGTTGGTGACGGTGCGCAGCAGCCAAGCCTTGAACGACCCGCCGCGGAAGGACTGGATGGCACGGAAGGCCGAGAGAAAAGCCTCCTGCGTGGCATCGGCGGCCAGGTCTTCGTCGCCCATGATGCGCAGGGCGGCGTTGAAGAGCGTGTCCTGGTAGGCCAGGACCAGGGTGTTGAAGGAGTCCAGGTTGCCGCGCTGGGCTGCCTGGATGAGGGCGGGTTCGTCCATGAGAGGTATTGTATCACTCACCAGAGATGAACGGAGATGAAGAGATTTGTTATCTCCGTTCATCTCTGTTTATCCCTGGTCAGATTTCTGTCGCAAGAAGAGATATAGTCCACGCCAGACGAGCATTCCCAAGGCCGCGCTGCCGCCCAGGATAAGCGTAAACAATGGCAAAGCAACCGCATTCAGAATCGCCGCCCGTAGGATGGCGGTCATGGGAGAGGCCAGTAACATGGCCAGCGGTGGACGCCAGAGTTGCTTGGGATTCGCTACGATCTTGATGTTGAATAATCCCAGCCAGGGGGCGATCAGGAACCAGCCCACCACCAGCGGGAGGAAAGTGGCGGCCATACGTGGCACGAAGGAGATGTCCGTCTCGCCGTGGGAAACAAAGCCAATGACGGTGATGACCACCAGGGCCAGGATGTCGCCCACGATGAGAGTCCATTTAGATTTATCCATCTTTCTCTTCCTTGCGCAGCGCCGGGAAGAGCAGCACGTCGCGGATGGAGTGCTTGTCGGTCAGGAGCATGGCCAGCCGGTCCACACCCATGCCGAAGCCGCCGTTGGGCGGCATACCGTAGCGCATGGCGCGCAGGTAGTCTTCGTCGAGCGGGTGGCGCTCCTCGTCGTCGACTTCATAATCACGGCCCATTTCGAGGAAACGCTGCTCCTGGTCGAGCGGATCGTTCAATTCGGTGAAGGCATTGCATAGCTCGAAGCCAGCAACGTAGGCCTCGAAGCGTTCCACGGTCAGCGAGTCGCCGGGCTTGGACTTGGCCAGCGGCGAAATGTCACGCGGATAGTCGTACAGAATGGTCGGCTGGATCAGGGTCGGCTCAAGGAACTCGGAGAGCAGAAAGTCGATCAGTTTGCCGCGCGTGGCATGCGGGTCCGGCGCTTTGTCGGGGTGTTTGGCCTTAATTGCCTTGAAAAGCGATTCCGCCGTGGGATGTTCCGCCATGTCGATACCGCTGGTTGCGAGGATGCCCTGGCGCATTTCCAGCCGCCGCCAGGGAGGGGTGAAATCGATCTCCTGACCCTGGTAGGTGATCTTGTAGCCCCCGGTCACTTCTTTGGCCGTGTACGAGACCATCTGTTCGGTCAGTTCCATCACTTGCAAATAATCCGCGTACGCCCAGTAGAATTCCAACTGGGTGAACTCCGGGTTGTGCTTAAAGGAAACGCCCTCGTTGCGGAAGTCGCGGCCCATCTCGTAGACTTTTTCCAGGTTGCCGACCAGCAGACGTTTGAGATACAGTTCGAACGAGATGCGCAGGTACATCTGCTGATCCAACTCGTTGTGATAGGTCACAAAAGGCCTGGCTGCCGCGCCGCCGTAAAGCGGTTGCAGGATAGGCGTCTCGACTTCGAGAAAGCCGTGCTCATCCAGAAAGGTCCGCAAGGCCTTGATCAGGGCAGCGCGTTTGCGGAATACCTCGCGGACATCGGGATTCACTGCCAGGTCCGCGTAGCGTTGACGGGCGCGCAGTTCCGGGTCTTCCAACGCCGCGTGACGGATGACGGTGCCGTCTTCGAGCGTCTCGTCCTTTGCCGCCGGGAGCGGGGTCACAGATTTGGCAAGCAGTTTGAAGTCGTGGACCTGAAGCGTGGGCTCCCCGGTACGGGTGCGCATCATCACGCCAGTTGCCTGGATGAAATCGCCCAGATCGAACATGTCATTGAAGAAAGTTATCCTGTCCTGTCCGAGCTCGTTGACACGGAAGAATAGCTGGATCTTGCCGTCACCGTCCTCGATGTGCGCAAAGGTCAGCTTGCCCATCGGGCGGGAGGCACGGATGCGCCCAGTTAGCGTAGCCTTGACTACAGGCATCTCCCCTTCCACGGCCTGCTTTTCAGCGGCTTCGAATTCTGCTATGACCTGCGCACTGGTGTGCGTGCGCTCCGCGCGCGTGGGGTAGGGTTCGATCCCTTCGGCGCGCAGTTCTTCGATTTTTTCCAAACGGATTTTTTCGAGCGATGTGTATTCTGGCATAGTTGCGACCTCAATTAAAAAAACCCCGCGCTTCCCTGGGCAGGTGCGCGGGGCGATGATAGCTGCCCCTGGCTATCCGATCTTGATGATGCGGACGGCATAGGAGCCATCTGGTGTTTCTACTTGCACCTCGTCACCAGCGCGATGATTCAAAATAGCCTTCCCGATCGGCGATTCGTTCGAGATTTTACCCTCGCGTGGGTTGGCCTCCGCTGCGCCGACGATCGTATATGTTTCTTCCTCATAACCATCTTCCTGGATCGTCACCGTGGAACCAACCTGGACCGTATCAACCTTCTTTTTCTTGTCTTCTTCGATGACGCGCGCTGTTGCAAGCAGGATTTCCAATTCCTGAATGCGGCCTTCTACGAAGGCTTGTTCGTTCTTGGCGGCTTCGTATTCCGCATTCTCGATCAGTTCGCCGCCTTCCATCGCCTCGTGCAGGCGATCGGCAACTTCCTGTCGCTTGACAGTGCGCAGGTATTCGAGCTCATCTTGTAACTTTTCGAAGCCTTCCTTGGTCAGGAATGTGGTTGGCATATTTTCTTCCTACGAATAGAATTTGCATCTCTTTCCCAGAGATGCAATTTGGTAAATGAATCAATTGTCCCGAAAATCGGCCATAATATATCACGATTCAGAGACAGAATCAAGACGAATATGGGCTATTTAATCTTCCAGAGTGGAAATCCGTCTCGTTCGAAATAGAAGGAACGGACATCTTCTTCGAATCTTTCTATGCTTTCGAATATGGAACTCAATTGGGACTTGTAAACCAACACCGCCTCGATCCACGCCTCCAGGCCTGCCTCCGTTATGGCATGCAGAGACATGTTCATCCCGGCTACTTGGGGGGCCAGCTCCCCTGGCTGTTTGAACAGATATGGCAGGTCGGCTGCATACCACAACGGGCGGGCCAGGCGTTCCGCGGCCTGCCGCACCAGGACGTGGTCCACGTGGCCGCCGATCCCCAGTTGGCAGATGACCTGATCGTCCGCTTGCAGGCGGGGAACGATATTTTGTGCAATCTGGTCGGGTACATGCGCTTCCGCTGCGTGGGGTCGAGCGTAGATATCCAGGTAGAGCGGTTCCCCATCCGGTCCACGCCGGTAGATGCAATCTGGCACATCGAAATGGACGGGTTTTGCCCCGATGATGCGCGCAGCTTCCCTATCTTCCGCACGGCGCAAGTTTACGGTCTCCTCGGCGGTTCCCGTACCCCAAACATGATGAAGCACCTGGGCGAAGGGCGTCAATTCTCCCGGCGGTGGGAAGCCACATACGATGGTCCAGATTTCGACCGGGTTCCCGGCTCGGGTTTGTTCGTACAAAAATCCGCCCGCAGAAAGAACAGCATCGTCGAGGTGGGGAGAAATATATATCCAACGCATGGGCGGGATTATATAATGTAAGTTAGTAAAATGGAAATCGATATGGAGATCACATGACTGCTCAACCATTATCCGGCATCCGTATTCTCGACCTGTCGCGTTTGCTGCCAGGGCCATACCTGACCCAGCTGCTGGCAGATCTGGGAGCAGAGGTCATCAAAGTGGAAACCCCCTTGGCCGGGGACCACGCGCGCCTGGCACCGCCAGAAATGGGCCTGGGGAACATGTATGAAACCATCAACCAGGGCAAAAAGAGTCTGGCGCTCAACTATCGCAACCCGCGCGGGCGCGAGCTCTTCCTGCAATTGGCTGCGACTGCGGATGTGGTCCTGGAGGGTTTTCGCCCCACCATCGCCGATAAATATGGCATTGGCTATGAAGCTGTTCGAGCGGTGAAGCCAAATATTGTTTACTGCTCTCTATCTGGCTATGGACAGGAGGGGCCTTACCAACAGCGCGCCGGGCACGACTTCAACTACCTGTCCATTGGCGGGGCATTTTCACTCAACGGGCGACCCGGCGAGTGCCCGGTCCCGTATGGCCTGCCCGTCGCGGACCTTAGCGGCGGCATGCTGGCGGCGATTGCGATTCTAGGTGCACTGGTAGGCCGGGAACGCAACGGGCAGGGTATGTACCTGGATATGGCCTTGCTGGATGGTGTTATTTCGTGGATGACTCCCCTGGCTTTGAGCGCCTACTTCAGCGGTCTGGAGGTGGGTGCGGGCACGCATCCTCTGCTGGGTGGGCGTGCCTTCTTCAACATTTATGAAACGTCCGATGGAAAATATCTTACCCTGGCCGCCATCGAGCCACATTTCTGGGGTGATTTTTGCAGGACGATGGGCCGGGCGGACTGGATCGAACGCCAGTATGACCCGACACTGAGCGCAGAAGTGGAGGCCATCTTTCGGCAGAAAACGCGCGCTGAGTGGCTGGCCTTGTTCGCTGGCAGCGACGCCTGCGTGGAACCGGTCAACTCGGTGGAGGAGATGCTGGCTGACCCACAGGTGTGGGCGCGCGGCCATGTCCACTTGAAGGATGGAAAACCGGTTGGGATGGCCTCCCCTTTTGTATTCGTGCGCAGGGAACGTTCGCCTGCGCCAGCCTTGGGCGCGGATACACGTGCCTTGCTGCAGGAAATCGGAGTGCGTGATAATGAAATCAAGGCTTTGGCCGAACGGAAGCTGATCGCAGTATGCTGAGAATTCGGTTTCGAAAAACGTTATAATTCAATTTCAAAAATCGAATTTAGTCCATAACTCAGGTACACTGTGAAAACGGAGGCCTCGATGGACGAAAGACGTAAACTCGATCGCAAATATTTGATTGTGTATTCACGCGTGTTCGAACGCAATCTGGGCAGGATGCTTGGCTACTTGGGTGACCTGAGTCTATCTGGCGCCATGATCATCAGCGAGCAACCGCAGACGGTAAATAGCGTGCTCCCACTGCGTTTTGACCTGCCCGATTTGCAGCTTTTCAGTACCGGTCAGCTGGACATCTCTGCGCGTGTGGCGCATTGCGAACCGGATATTAATCCCGCCTTCTATAACATTGGTTTTGAATTTCTGGATGTGAACCCAGAGAAAAAAGCGGTCCTCGAAAAGATGATGGATGCCTACGAATTCCGGCGCGAGCTTCCCAACTATCCTACCTCTCCCTCCGCTTTGCAAGGCAACAGTTAATCAAGCCTTCATGAAATGGAAACAGGCTCCGGGTCCCGAACGACACGGAGCCTGTTTGCTTCCAAGCGATTCTTCGGGAATTCTTGTGGTACATACTTCCTTTCTCGGCAAGGTCTGAGGAATCCTCCAAGCTTGATATAATCTGGATGTCGAGAAATTGGGTGCTGCAGGCGGGCACCCGCTTCTTTTCGTCTCGGCGTAGGAGATTCGATGAAAAACTTGCCGATTCCTGAATTTTTCGATGCGGGTAAACTGGACCAGGTCTGGCGTGTGCCTTACGAAGAGCGCGCGAAACAGGCACGGGACTGGGCGCATCGACACGGACTTCAGCCTGCTTCCGCTGATCGGACCAAAACCTGGCTGATGCTGGTGGACGTGCAAAACACGTTCTGCATCCCGGGCTTCGAATTGTATGTGGCCGGTCGCAGTGGGACAGGCGCAGTGGACGACAACCGCCGCCTGTGCGAATTCATCTATCGCAATTTGGGCCTCATCACCCATATCACAGCCACGATGGACACGCACCAGGCCATGCAGATTTTCCATGCCATCTTCCTGGTGGATGAAAACGGAGAACATCCTGCGCCATACACGAATGTGAGCGCCGAAGCCGTCCGCGCAGGCAAATGGAATTTCAACCCGGCTCTGGCCAACCATTTCGGCATTTCTGCAGAAGAAGGCCAGGAACGCCTGAAACACTACACTGCCCAGTTGGAAAGACAGGGCAAGTACGCATTGACCATCTGGCCGTACCATGCCATGCTGGGTGGCATCGGCCATGCGCTGGTATCCTCGGTGGAAGAGGCGCTTTTCTTCCATTCCATTGCGCGTTTGTCGCCACCCCATTTCGAGGTCAAAGGAGACCGTTCGTTTACCGAGCATTACTCAGTCATCGGTCCAGAGGTGGAACG
>DAOTXM010000365.1:0-13397 GCA_034435215.1 Anaerolineales bacterium | reverse complement strand
CTGCTGGCCCGGCCTTGAACCCGATGATCAAAGTGGTCAATCTGGTGGCATTGATCGTGGCTCCCATTGTTGTAACTTATAAAGATCTTGGCTTCGGCGGCTGGGTGATTGTGCTTATGCTGCTTGGCGTGCTGGCCTGGGCAATCATGCGTTCGAAGGCGGAGGCGCCGGAAATGAAGTAAACTCTAAACGGAAATTTCTGAGAGAACCCACTATGTTAAAGGTGGGTTCTCTTATTTTTTAGCGTTTTGAATGGAAATTGTTATTTATGTATTTGTATTATGGTTATAGAATTAGAATTTGTACGCATTGAATTATTGCTTGAGTGATATTGGAGTTTGAAAACTAATGGGAAGAATATACAATCAATTTATAAAATTAGTAGTTAAAAGAGTTTTGTACCGTCCAAAATTCACAACAAATGATGTCAAAATCGGGCGTGGAACAATTTTTGGTCAGAATGTAAGATTTAATTGTAGGAAAGTCAGGATTGGTGATGGCGTCATCTTTCAGGACAATATCCGAATTGATGTTGATGAATTTGAAATTGGAGATTTTGGCACTATATATTTCGGTTGTTTTTTCCCGGGACCAGGGAAAATAAAAATAGGACATAATTTTTGGCTTGGAAACAACTCCATTATTGATGGACAAGGCGGTACTGTGATAGGCGATAATGTTGGAATAGGGGCTCACAGCCAGTTGTGGACACACATGCAGTTTGGAGATATAGTGGCAGGATGTCGATTTGATAGCAGTTCGTCCCTCACGATAGGGGATGATGTTTGGTTGGTTGGTCATAACTTGGTTTCACCAGTTACGATTGGAGATCGCTCTCTTGTTATGTTGGGGTCACTAATTGTGAAAAATATCCCTCCAGATAGAATATTTGCTGGAGTTCCTGCAACAGACCAAACAGAAAAATTCGGCGCTCAGTTTTCTAATACAGAACCAGATTTTCGAAAAGAAAAACTCATGGAAATGATAGAAGCTTTTGCCTTTAAGTATGATGTTAAGAATGTCTGGGATTATGTAGAAGTGACTACCGAGCTACCGCAGAGTTGGGATCGAAAAAAAACCATCATTGATGTTTCTTCAAGAAAATATTATAAGACAGGCTCCATGCTTGAAATCATTCTAATTCGTTCTCTTCTACCAAGAGCTAAATATGTGCCTGTAAAGAAATTGCCAAATGAGACAGTCAGGTAAGCGATACCGTTTTTAAACATTTCTGGAGAATTGATCTTAACCTCTTTGGCATCACTAAAAATATCATGAGTGGATTAAAACATAAAGCTGTCTCAGGGGTCAAGTGGTCGATAGTTTCGCAAACCGGCCGACTTGGAACGCAGTTAATTACTACCATTATACTAGCCCGCTTATTATTGCCTTCCGATTTTGGTCTTGTGGGAATGGCAATGGTGGTGATAAGCTTTGTTAGTATCTTCAAAGACTTGGGCACTTCTTCGGCTATTATTCAGCGGAAAAATTTATCTGATAAGTTGCTCTCCAGTATCTTTTGGATCAATGTGGGATTTGGCTCGCTCGCGACGATTGTATTGTGTGTGCTAGCGCCATTAGGCGGACTACTCTATCAAGAGCCTCGTGTTGTATCAGTTCTTCAGATTCTCTCAATAAATTTCTTCTTTTCAGGTTTTGGAATAACGCACCAATCATTATTGGAGCGCTCAGTAGCCTTTGACTCGCTGGCAAAATTGGAAATCACTTCAGCTTTTACTGGGGCAATTATTGGTATTGGCCTTGCGTTGGTTGGAGGTGGTGTCTGGAGTTTAGTCGTACAAACTTTAGCAACAACCTTCTTGTCAACGCTTTTGCTTTGGCGTTCAAGCTCTTGGCGTCCCCGGTGGGTATTTTTTGGGGATGAGATCAGAGCTGTCAGTAGTTTTAGTTTGAATCTCACTGGTTTTAATGTATTCAATTATTTTGCGCGTAACGCGGATTATTTATTAATTGGCCGTTATCTGGGCGCAGATGATTTGGGGTATTACACCCTGGCCTATCGCATCCTTTTATTCCCTGTACAAGGCATTGCTGCTGTTGTTGGTCGAGTTTTGTACCCGATCTTTTCTACAATCCAAGATGATAATGAAAGATTTGCCTCTACCTACCTAAAAGTGGTTGGAAATATAGCTTTAATTACATTTCCTCTCATGGCGGGAATCCTTGCTCTTGCCAGACCATTTATTCTCATAATCTTTGGAGAAAAGTGGGAACCAGTCATTCTGCTCACCATGATATTTGCTCCCTTAGGATTGATACAATCAATAGGTACAACTGTTGGCACAATTTATCAGGCTAAGGGAAGAACAGATTGGATGTTTAAATGGGGGATAGGCTCTGGCACATTTGTTATAGTCGCTATACTTTTTGGTTTGCGATGGGGAATTGTCGGTGTAGCCACATCATATGCATTAGCATCATTTAGTCTTATGTATCCAAGTTTTGCAATTCCATTTCGATTGATAAACCTAAAAGTGATCCAGTTATTTCAGGTACTGTACAAACCCTTGTTGTATAGTAGTGTTATATTTTTAGTAATTATGCTCTGTCGATATACTTTATGGTATGAACTGTCGGATGAAAATATATTTAGTCTGTCGATTGTTGTTGGAGCAACAATATATGCTCTTTTGAATTGGTTGACAAACCGTGAACAGATTCAGGAGTTATGGTTATTAATTTGGCAGAGGTCTCATCAATCTGATGACTGAAACGATCCGAGTAATTCACAATTTTCCTGTCTGGTTGCCACAAACTCAAACCTGGATGTACAACCAGGTGAAATTTTTACCCAGCAATGTTGAAACGCACATCGTATGTGAACAAACGGCAAATCTTGATCAATTTTACCTACCAAACATTCATTGCTTAAAAAATGCATCTCAAATTCAGTCTCTATTAGAAAAAGTACTCCGCATGCTCTTGATCAGACATAGGTGGGGACACCTAAATTCTGTAATAAGAAAAGTTCAAGCCCAAATCATTCACTCTCATTTTGGTCATATTGGCTGGATAGATTTGGTGGTTGCAAATTGTACAAGAACAAAACACATAGTGACCTTTTATGGTGCTGATGTAAATAAGCTACCGAATCGGAATGAACAATGGAGGTCCCGGTATAAAGAATTGTTCAATCTTGCAAATTTATTTCTCTGTGAAGGCCCCTTTATGGCAAATCAGTTGGTAAAACTGGGATGCGCACAGGAGAAAATCAAAGTTCACCACTTGGGGGTTGATATCGATGCCCTTCCATTCAAACCCAGGCATTGGAAAACAAATGAACCATTGCGAATTCTTATCGCGGCCAGTTTTCGCGAAAAGAAAGGCATCCCTTATGCGCTGGAAGCTTTACGGAAATTGCAGCATGAAGTTCCTATCGAGGTAACGTTAATTGGTGATGCAAATTCAGGCTTGAGGAATCAAAAAGAAAAGCAACGTATAGTGAATATTATTAGAACCAGTGGGTTGCAATCCAAGACAAGGTTATTAGGTTATCAACCTTATTCTATCTTTTTCAAAGAAGCATACAATAATCACATCTATCTTTCCCCAAGTGTTACTGCTTCGGATGGGGATACCGAGGGTGGTGCTCCTGTTTCCATGATTGAAGTGATGGCAACCGGAATGCCTGTTGTAAGCACGAAACATTGTGATATCCCCGAGGTAGTTCAATATGGAATTCCTGATTGGCTCGTTGAAGAGAGAAATGTCGCCGGCTTGGTAGCTAAGCTGATGTGGCTAATTGAAAATCCAAATGAATGGAAAAAATTGGTCACTATAGGAAGAAGACATGTGGAAACCAGATTTGATGCCTCTAGACAGGGATCAGAGTTAAGTAAGATATATTATGGTTTGGTTGCGAACGGAGTTTAGGGCCTGCTCGCATCAATAACTTGCCAGTTGTGGAAATTGCAAAGCTTTGGAAATTAACCCTGGGATGTAGCGATGGCTGTAAATAAGATTTTGATGGCACATAATTATTATCAAATCCATGGCGGGGAAGAGGAATCTTTTCGCGCTGAAAATACAATGTTGCTGCATAAGGGACATAAGGTAATTACTTATACACGGTCTAATGATGAGATTCAAGTGGGTGGGGTTAAAAATCAAGCTCTACTTTTCCTTAATACAATCTGGTCGAAAGATAGTTATCACACAATGATTCAATTGATAAGAGAAACAAAACCGGACATTGCTCATTTTCAAAACATATTTCCTCTTATTTCCCCTTCAGCTTATTATGCTTGTAAAGATGAGGGCGTTCCAGTTGTACAGTCTTTGCGAAATTATCGTTTGATTTGTTCCAATGGTTTTTTCTTTCGGAATGGAAAGATATGTGAGGATTGTTTGGGTAAATCATTGCCATGGCCAGGAGTTATTCATGCATGTTACCGCAGGTCCAGAACTCAGTCGATCGCTGTAGCGAGTATGCTCACTTATCATCGCGTCATCCATACGTGGGATTCTCAAGTTGATCTTTATATTGCCCTGACAGAATTCAGTCGTAATAAATTTATTCAGGCCGGCTTGCCACCAGAAAAGGTTGTGGTGAAACCGAACTATATTTCTGATCCTGGAAAAGGGAATTATCCAGGAAAATATGTCGTTTATGTAGGACGACTTTCTGAGGAAAAAGGTATTGATCTATTGTTGGAAGCTTGGCTAGATCTTCCCGATGTTCCGCTTAAGATCGTGGGGGAAGGTCCATTAGCAACCAGCGTTCAAAAGTTTATTCAAACTAACAAAGTTAATGTGGAACTCTTGGGACGTCTAGAAAATGTGAAGGCAATGGATGTGATTAAAAAATCAGCATTCCTTGTTTTTACTTCTCTATGGTATGAAACATTTGGACGCACACTCGTAGAGGCTTTTGCATGTGGAAAACCGGTAATTGCGCCTTATCACGGTACTTCCGCAGAGTTGGTTGATGATGGTAAAACGGGTTTATTTTTTATTCCTGGCAGCTCAGTTGATCTAACAGAAAAGGTGACTAAATTATGGCGCTCAGCTGAATTAAGGCTGGAGATGGGCAGGAATGCCAGGTCGATTTACGAAGAAAAATATACTATCGACCGAAATTATGTAAAATTAATAGACATTTACAATTACGCAATAAAGGGTTCGAAAACAACTTAGGTAAAAATATGGAATATGTAAATTTATTGGGTGTAAGGATTCATCGTGTTTCATTAGAACAAATGCTTCGGATATTCTCCGTTACTATTAATAGCTGCGACAAAATCGTTATTTCGAATGTCAATATCCATGCGTTAAATATCGCCTATGAAACTCCATGGTTTAAGGAATTTTTGAATCAAAGTTAC
The DNA here is from genome assembly GCA_034435215.1 of Anaerolineales bacterium. Taxonomy (GTDB): domain Bacteria; phylum Chloroflexota; class Anaerolineae; order Anaerolineales; family Villigracilaceae; genus JAABUE01. The sequence continues at coordinate 8,052 of DAOTXM010000365.1, read as the reverse complement.
CTGACCTTTTGTGATGGGGTAGGAGTAAAACTTGCAGCATGGATCTCAGGGCAAAAGCTAGAGTACCGATTCACCCCGCCGGATTTTTTTGATACTATTTGCGAACTTGCATTACAAAATCGTTGGAAAATATTTTTTCTTGGTGCAAAACCCGGTATTGCGGAAGCGGCCGCAGAAAAACTACGTAATAAATATCATAACTTACAGGTTGCGGTTCATCACGGTTTTTTTGATAAGACCATCAACAGTATAGAAAATGATTTTGTAATTGAGAAGATTGCTCAATTTCAACCGCAAATACTAGTTCTGGGATTTGGTATGCCGTTACAGGAAAAATGGATTAAAGAAAATTATGAAAATCTTAATACTAATATCCTATTTCCTGCGGGTGCTATCTTTGACTATTTGTCAGGCAAATTAACACGAGCGCCTCGTTTGATGACAGATCATGGATTTGAATGGCTGGGTAGGTTATTGGTGGAACCTGGAAGATTGTGGAAACGGTACTTGATAGGAAATCCTCTGTTTTTTTGGCGAATATTTGTTCATGACATCTTGAAATTTGCTTTACCAGATTGAGGATTAAATTCAACTTAAGAGATTTAAAATGCTCAGACGGTTCTCGATCAATTTTGCAATCCTTTCAATGTTGTTGGACGCATTGTGCGTTGCCGTAAGCCTGCAGGTAGCCACCCTATTGCGACCCTTCTTTCCTCATTTTCCTTTTATTCAACCTCTCACAGACGTGATTACCCTGCCGGCTTCCCTGTATGTCGTTTTCCCGCTTATCTGGGTTAGCCTCCTTTCCGCATATGCAATTTATGACGGCCGCAAATATTTCCGCGTTGTGGATGAATTTGCCATGCTTACATTAGCCAGCTTCATCGCGTCCATTTCAATGGCGGGCATTCTTTACCTGTCCTACCGCCAGATTTCGCGTGCTATGTTCCTGTTTTTCGTTTTGCTGGCTTATTTCCTCCTGCTGGCTTGGCGAGCAATTACCAGGCTCGGGTTCCGTTTGCGGAGGGATTGGCCGGATGCGCCGCGCCGGGTTTTGATTGTTGGAGCTGGCCCGCTCGGGATGCGCGTACGGGAACAAATTGTGGAGGCCGGCATCGCAAATATGTCCTGTATCGGTTTTATAGACGACATGGACTCGCCCGCGCTTCAGACTCGCCCGCACCTGCTCGGCAACCTCAGCGACGTCCGCACCGTGATCGTTGATTCCGCGATTACAGATGTCGTCATTGCCCTGCCACACTCGGTTTACCAACGCATGAGCGATGTCGTGGCACTGACAACCGATCTGCCCGTCAAAGTTTGGGTGGCATTGGGTTTTTTTGATCTGGCTTTATACAAAATGGGGATCGAAGATTTTGCCGGAATCCCGATGTTGGATTTACGCGCTACGGCGTTGAGCGATTACCAACTGCTGGTCAAGCGCGGGTTTGATTTACTGTTTGGTTCGATTGCCCTTTTGTTGGCACTGCCCTTGATGGGATTGATTGCGTTCGTCATTTGGATGGATGATGGGCGGCCTATCCTTTTCGTTCAAAAGCGGGTCGGCGAGAATGGCCGTATCTTCGATATGTATAAATTCAGAACCATGATCAAGGATGCAGAGAAGTTGAGAGCGCATGTCGAACGATTCGATGAGCATGGAAATCTGATCCACAAAATGAAACGCGATCCGCGTTTAACGCGTTCTGGTCAACTCTTGCGGCGTTTAAGCCTGGACGAATTACCCCAGTTTTTTAATGTCGTGTTGGGTTCCATGAGTCTGGTTGGACCACGCCCGGAATTACCTTATCTTGTGGAAAAGTATCAACCATGGCAACGCAAGCGCTTTGCTGTCCCTCCGGGCATTACAGGCTGGTGGCAGGTGACGGGTCGGAGCAACAAGCCAATGCATCTGAACACCGAAGACGATCTTTATTACATCAATAATTATTCATTATGGCTTGATATCCAAATCCTTGTCCGAACAGCATGGACTGTTCTTCTTGGCCATGGGGCATATTAAGAGATTATGCCCGTTTCTATGCTGCAATTTTGAGGGATGAACATGGCGTTGAAAATCCAGCGTTTCATTGAATTTCTCGTTTTGTTGTTGGTTTTTATTCTTACCAGTTTGCGCTCTTTTATTTTGTGGGACTTGTTCCCCGCCACACTTCGATTCTCAGACCCGGCCTGGCGGGAGATATTGGTTTGGTTGTTTTTGCTGCTTTTTATTGGTTATTTAATTTATAAACAAAACTTATGGAGAGATTATTTCTTAAGTTGGAAGAGCCAACCCTTTTTGATTGTTTTTCTCCTCTATGCAATTATCTCAACACTTTGGTCGATTACTTGGACTGGAACACTTTACCGCAGTTTAGGTCTTCTGTTTACAACCCTGGCGGCTGCATACCTCAGCTGGCGTTATTCACTGGAAGAATTCATGGAAATTCTATCCTGGGTTGGCATCCTTTTCATATCTGCCAGTCTTTACCTCGTAATCATGTATCCTGGCGTAGGCACAGATATCAACCCGCCTTTCAATGGTGCCTGGCGAGGTATCTTTTGGCACAAGAATCATCTTGGTAACATAATCCCTCTGTTTAACATGATATTCCTGGTGCAGATTTTTCAACCAGGCACTCATTTTTGTAGTTTCAAGAAAATTATAGCCGTTGTTTTCTATCTTCTTGCCCTGGTGCTGGTATATCAGGCCGAATCAGCCTCAGGATATATTCTGACGCTGATCGTGCATTTTGGTTTTTTGGTTTTCGCGATGTGGGTGAGAATTCATGCGCGTTTAAAGCCTGCACATTATTGGGTTGCGCTTGCCTTGTTATTGGTCGGAGTTACGTTCATCGCTTCCAATCTGGATTTCATCTTTGGCTTGTTTAACCGAGGAACAACTTTGACTGGACGAGTGCCTCTTTGGCAATATCTCATTGAACAGGTCTATTCGAAGAAACCCGTTTTCGGCTACGGTTTTGGATCTTTGTGGACACTGGAATCGTTTCGGCTTTCGACCCAGGCAGTAGTGGGATGGGGTTACCCTGTGATGATTGGGGACAACGGTTTTATCGATATTTTGTTGAATGGGGGGATTTTCGGTTTGATTCTATTTCTTGTCGTTTACACTAGAACTTGGATTGCGTCGTTTCGGTATTCAATTACCCGACGAACAGTTGCCAGCGCATTTCCTTTCATTTTTGTTATATATACATTTTTTGTCAACCTTAGTTTCAGTATGTTTTTGGAAACCGAATCGTTTATCTGGTTGATATGTATATTTCTGTTGTTTACACCTTTTTCAAGAATTTCAGTGGGCAAGAATTAGTACATCATCTTTTTTTTAGCTATGACGACTTCATCGGTCTGGTACACGATTGAATAGTTCTTGCGATCTTGAAATATATCGAAAATTAGTCCATCGCCTCTCGTCGTCGTTGAACCGTTTTCTTGCACTGCTTTTTTGGCTATATAAATATATTCGTACTCTGAACCAAGCTTTTTCGCCTGCACTTCTACACATGCAAGGGGAGAACCATCCAAAATGCAACGTTGTAATCTCTGGATATCACTGACTCGCTCTGAAAAAAGATTGCCATCCAACCACTCGCGTCCTTGGATCGTCGTCAAACTCGTTCGATCTGTGAGCGTTGGAAACCATTCAAGAGTCCAATCCCTGAACAAATCTGTGTTACCAGTTACTATAATGAAACGACTGCCAATAGGGGTATGTACAGAGACCCAAGCAAACGCCTTTAAATTCTCATTTGAAACCCTCCTGTTGGATAGCAAGAGCGAAAAATATACCATCCCTACAAACATGATTATGGACAAATATGCAATCAATAATTTACCGCTTCGACTCTGAAAAATATTCTGATATTTAAGATTTAGCCTTTTTTCTTCAAAATTTGCCAAACCGGGTAAGATCAGTTGGCACAGAGCGATGCTGGCAAGCATTGACATTGGGAGTGTGTTTACATTTGCTGCATTTCGCGGCTCGATGATGAAAGGGATCACATAAAATAGTGGAAGCAAAAACTCCTTTTTTGCGATTGTTATAGCAATTCCGAGAATCGCGAATAGGATAATGATCGTCAGGTATGGTTCATCACTGAATGGGATGGTTAAAAAATATACAACGAATAAGTAATCGTGCAAGCTGGTTTGTGCTGCTGAAAAAAAAGGAGCAGCCCCAAACCTGCCTATGATTGGCAACCACCATATCGATGTTAGAGCAAGAGTGCTGGCAGCGATGATCAATGCAAGCCGGAGGCCTCTTTTGTTTCTGCCCTTGAAAAACCAGATCAAGATGACAATTGCAATTGTATGAACGGTGGCTTCTGGATGAGTCAGGCAAACGAGTGTACAGGAAAGAATCGAGAACCAAAGATACTTGTTTTTGCCATCCGTAAATGCCATATAAACGTTATAAGCAGTTATCATCAGGAATAATTGTCCGAAGCTCCTGGTAATCCCGCCTCCCATGATAAGCCAGGTGATCGAGCGCGGTAGTAGTGCATAAATCATCGTGGCGATTCCCGCCTCGATGTTCGAACCCATTAAGCGCGTCGCCAGCAGGTAAAAAGCATAGATCGATACCGCCAAAACTATTGCCGGGAGCCAGCGGAACATCTCAAGTAAGGGGATTTTCAGGATATCACTGGTCAATCCTGCAAAATAAAATCCAAAAGGAGGGTAGGCGAAGGGTATTTCGAGACCGTTATAGTAGACATATTTTGGAAGTGCGTACCCATTTTTCTGGATGGATTCCGTCATTAAAAAAAATAAGCCCCCATCATTAATGGGAAAGCCGGCTTGATATGCCGTGTAGAGCCTGAGCGCTCCTCCAAGAATACAGGCGGTGAGCGCTATGAATAAGCCAATTTCGCTTTGCGATAATTTTCTCTTCTCGTTCATTGCAAGTATTTCTTCTGCCACTCAAATAGCTTGTTCAGTGCTTCGATTGGCGATAAGCTGTTTACATCCAAGCCTTTCAATTCATCTAGCAGAGGATTTGTCTCTGGGAATAAAGCCACTTGCCAGGCAGCGTTGGGATTGATTTTGACGGCTTTACCAGAGGAGCTCTCCAGTAAACCTATGATTTCATTGGCGCGCTGAATGACCGGGGATGGCAACCCTGCCAGTTGCGCCACATGGATACCGTATGACCGATCGGCACCACCAGGCACGATCTTGTGCAGGAATACCACTTTGTTGTCCGCTTCACTGACGGCCACATTATAGTTACGGACACCCGGCAGCAGGTCGGCCAGTTGGGTCAGTTCGTGGTAATGGGTGGCGAACAATGTTTTGGCGCGTAGTTGCGGATGGTTATGCACGTATTCCACCATTGCCCAGGCGATCGAGACTCCGTCGTAAGTGCTCGTACCACGCCCGATTTCGTCCAGGATGAGCAGCGACCGTTGCGTTGCATGGTGAAGGATGTTGGCCGCTTCGATCATCTCTACCATGAACGTGGATTGCCCGGCATGGATCTCGTCCTGTGCACCGATCCGTGTAAAGATGCGGTCGACCAGCCCGATCTTGGCTGAGAGAGCAGGAACGAACGACCCCATTTGGGCCATCAGCACGATCAACGCTGTCTGTCGCAAGTATGTGGACTTGCCAGACATATTAGGACCGGTGATGATCCTGACGATCTCACCTTGCTCAAACGTGACATCATTGGGAACATAGCGTTCCCCATGTAAGAGCTGCTCGACAACCGGATGACGCCCCTCGCGGATATCCAGAACCGCATCCTCCCGGACCTCAGGCCGGCTGTAGCCTCCGAGGGCTGCCGCCTCCCCCAATGCGGACAGCACATCCAGCTCCGCAAGCGCGGATGCTGTGTCCAGCAATTTGTGCGCCGACTTTCCCAGCGTGGCACAGATTTCCTTGAACAGGCGCAACTCGATTTCGCGGATGCGTTCTTCTGCATTTAGCACCAGCGTCTCGTATTCCTTCATCTCTGGGGTAATGAATCGTTCTGCATTGACCAATGTTTGTTTGCGGATGTACTCGGAGGGGGCTTTATCTGCCGCACCGCGCGAAATTTCGATGTAATACCCAAAGACTTTGTTGTAACCCACCCTGAGCGTTTTAATTCCCGTTCGTTTCCTCTCTGCAGCTTCCAGGTTGGCGATCCAATCACGAGCGTGCTGCGAGGCTTCCATTACACCATCCAGCTCAGCAGAATATCCAACGCGGATAATGCCCGTATTTTGCGTGGTAGCCGGCGGGTCGTCGGAAATGGCTGCTTCGAGCAGCGTCAATTCTGTCCCATGGGTCTGGATAGATGGCAGGGCTGTTTGACCTATCCTATCTCTCTCTACAAGCTCTCGTATTTCCGGCAGGTGGTGTAACGTCTCTCTTAGAGCGACCAGATCGCGTGGTTGGGCGTGCCCGGTGACAATGCGGTTCGTCAGGCGTTCGAGATCCGCCAGGGGTTTGAGCGCTGCGCGCAGTTCGGCGCGCTGCATACCGCGCTCGAAGAAATAGCCGACGCCATCCAGGCGTTTGTGGATCTTGCTTAAATCCAGCAACGGTTGGCTGATCCATTGGAAGAGCAGGCGCTTACCCATCGGGGTGACCGTGTGGTCGAGGATATGCAAGAGTGAGCCTTTGCGTTCACCGCGCAGCGTCTCTGTCAGTTCCAGGTTGCGACGGGAGGCGCTGTCGAGCGTCATGAACTCGGACAGGCTGTACGTGCGCAAGCTGGTTAGCAATTTAAGTGCATCCGGTTGGGTTTCTTTTAGGTACTGGATGATAGCCCCCGCTGCACGGACAGCCAGCCCGCGCTCTTTCAACCCGAACCCGTCCAGCGTGGATGCCTGGAAGTGCCTCAATAGCGCCTCTTCGCAGCGACCCTGTTCGAAGCGCCAAGCAGGCCAGGGGGTGGAATGACCCGGAAGCCCATTATTAAGCGATAAATCATCCGGGTGCAGGATTTCCGCCGGGTGAAGTCGTGTCAACTCGGCCCGCAGAGTTTCCAGCGGAAGAACTGTCGTAGCAAATTCCCCGGTCGTAATGTCCGTGTAGGCAATGCCCGCGCGCTCTGCTTCTCCTGCGATTGAACTGCCGGAGAGTATGATGGCGGCGAGATAATTGTTGGCATCGCCCGGAAGCAATCCTGGTTCAACTACTGTCCCGGGCGTGACCACACGTACCACCTCGCGCGGGAACAGACCCTTTTGGGGGGTCTCGCCGACCTGTTCGCAAATGGCGACATGGTACCCCTTTTCGATCAGGCGCGCCATGTAATTGTCGACCGCGTGGTAAGGAATACCCGCCAGCGGTGCACGGATACCTTTACCGACCGGGCGGGATGTCAGGACAATATCGAGTTCGCGCGCGGTGATCTCGGCGTCTTCATCGAAGGTTTCATAGAAATCTCCCAGCCGAAAGAACAGGATGGCATTAGGGTACTGGCGTTTGATTTCAAGATATTGTTTACGGATGGGGGTGACGTCGTCTTTGGACATGGGTTGATTTTACTATGAGCCGATAACTTGGGCTATAATTCGGTCACAATATCACACACTAAGAGAGATGAAAAATGTTCAAACTAGTTTTAGTTCGTCATGGACAGAGCACCTGGAATTTGGAAAACCGTTTCACTGGCTGGACGGATGTCGGTTTGACGGAACAGGGTGTGGCTGAAGCGCATGAGGCCGGTCGTTTGCTGCGTGAAGGTAGCTATACATTCGATGTTGCCTACACATCCGTATTGAAACGTGCCATTAAGACGCTCTGGATTGTGATGGAAGAGATGGAACTCGAGTGGCTCCCCGTCTATCGCGCCTGGCAGTTGAACGAACGTCATTACGGCGCACTTCAAGGATTGAACAAGGCGGAGATGGCCGCAAAATTTGGCGAAGAGCAGGTGCATGTCTGGAGGCGCAGTTATGATGTTCCCCCACCTGCACTTGAGTTGGACGATGAGCGCCATCCCCGTTTTGATCGGCGCTATGCGGGTATGGTGGCGGATCAATTACCGGCGACCGAATCGCTCAAAATCACCCTGGAACGTGTCCTGCCTTACTG
>DAOTXM010000364.1:0-2532 GCA_034435215.1 Anaerolineales bacterium | reverse complement strand
CCCCCCCCCCCCCCCCCCCCCCCCCCCCCCCCCCCCCCCCCCCCCCACTTCCCCTTTCCTAAAGCTATCGTGCACAGGGCAGTACCTAGAACCAGCCGCGCAACTCCATGGCCTTGACCACGCGGTCGATGGCGACCATGTAGGCTGCATCGCGCATATAAACGCCTTCCTTCTCGCTCATCGCCAGCACAGCGTGGAAAGCGGAGGTCATCTTCTGGTCGAGTTTTTGCAGGACTTCATCCTTCGGCCAGTAGAAGTTCATGTCGTTCTGCACCTGTTCGAAGTAGGAGGTGGTCACGCCACCCGCGTTGCACAGGAAATCGGGGATGTTGAAGATGCCGTTGGCCTTGAAGAATTCATCGGCTTCGGGCGTGCAGGGACCGTTGGCGCCTTCGGCCACGATCTTGACCCGCCCCGACATCTGCTTGACGGTCTCGGCGTTGACATGACCCTCGATGGCCGCCGGGATGAGCACGTCGGCCTCCTTGGTGATCCAGGCTTCGCCGTCTTCGATGACGTAGCCGGCCGCCTTGGCTTTGGCCTGGTCGATCGTACCGTACTGGTCGGTAATGGTCAGCAAGAAGCGCGGATCGACGCCGTTCTTGTGGCTGTAGGTATAGGCTTTCTTATCATGGCGGTCCCAGCAGGAGACGCAAGCGATCTTGCCGCCCAGCATCTCGACGAAACCGATGGCCGCATATTGCGAGACGTTGCCAAAGCCTTCGAGCGCCGCAACCGACTTGGTCGAGTCCATTTTCAGGTGCTTCATGGCTTCGCGCACGGTGTAGATCACGCCGTAGCCAGTGGCTTCGGTGCGGCCTTCAGAACCGCCACCGCCCAACGGCTTGCCGGTGAACACGCCGGGTGTGTACTGGCCGACCAGCTTGGAATATTCGTCCATCATCCAGCCCATCATTTGCGGGGTGGTGCCTACATCCGGCGCGGGAACATCCTGGCGCGGGCCGATGTTTTTCCACATCACGTCCACCCAACCGCGGCACAGTTCTTCCTTCTCGCGCGTCGAGAGCGTGGCGGGATCGACCACGATACCGCCCTTGCCGCCGCCGAGCGGGATATCGGCCACGGCGCATTTCCAGGTCATCCAGGTGGCCAGCGCGCGCACGGTGTCCATCGTCTCGGACGGGTGGAAGCGGATACCGCCTTTATTGGGGCCGCGCGCGTCATTGTGCTGCACGCGGAAGCCCTGGAAGACGCGCAGCGAGCCATCGTCCATGCGCACCGGAATGCGGAACGAATACTCACGCGCCGGCCAGCGCAACACCTCGGCGATGCCGGGGTCGAGATTGAGCAGCTTGGCGACGCCGTCGAATTGTTTCTGCGCCATTTCAAAAGCGTTGATTTGTCCTGACATGTGTTTCTCCTAAGAGTAGCTAAGTGATATTGGAAAAATATATGCGGGCATCCCGGAACAGGAAGCCCGCTTTATTTCTCGCCTATGGCACACACAAATATCATAGTGGTCACTACCTTATTATGTTGTGCACCTTAACCTTACACGAGATTTCGATCCCAGTCAATATAAGAAGTTCATAAATTTGTCAGACAAAACTCACTCCCGCAATTGTCGCTCCAACTCCGCCCGCACCACTTGCGGGTTGGCCTTGCCAGCCGCCTTGCGCATCACCTGACCGAACAACCAGTTGACCACGGTCTCTTTACCTGCCTGAAAGCTGGCCACCTGTTCGGGGTTTTCATCCAGCACCTGCCTGACCAGATCTGCAATCAAGCTTTCATCCGAGACCTGCCTGAGCCCGCGCGCTGCAACGATCTCTGTTGCGCTTTTACCCGACTCGAACATCTCGGACAGCACCGCCTTGCCCGTGGACTGGTTGATCTCGCCTACGGTCACCAGCTCAACCAGCTCCGCCAGCGCCTCCGGCCGGACTTTCAGGTCTGCCACCGTTATGTTGGCCTGGTTCATCAACCCGAACAGGTCGCCCGTCATCCAATTTGCTATCGATTTTGGATTTACGCTTTTCGATTTGCGAGTGACTGCCTCTTCAAAATACTCAGCCACCGCTTTCTCACTTATCAGCACATTGGCATCATATTCTGTCAAACCGTACTGTTCGATGAAGCGCAGGGTTCTGGTGCGGGGAAGCTCCGGCAGCTCCGCCCGGATCCGTTCCAGCCAGGCTTCATCCACCACCAACGGAGGCAGGTCCGGTTCGGGGAAGTAGCGGTAATCGTGCGCGTCTTCCTTGCTGCGCTGGGAGTAGGTTGTCTCTTTGGCTTCGTTCCAACCGAGGGTTTCCTGTTCTACGATCCCGCCGTTCGCCAGGATTTTGCTCTGACGTTCGATCTCGAAGGCAGTCGCCCGTTCCAGCGCGCGGAAAGAGTTCAGATTCTTGATCTCGACGCGCGTGTTGAGCACGTCTGTACCTCTGGGACGAACCGAGATGTTGGCCTCGAAGCGGATGACGCCCTTTTCCATATCGCCGGAGTTGACCTCGAGATAGCGTAATATCTCGCGCAAGGACTCGGCATAGGCGCGCGCTTCTTCCACCGAGC
>DAOTXM010000363.1:0-4494 GCA_034435215.1 Anaerolineales bacterium | reverse complement strand
CAATTCGCGCTGCGTTGGATCACGATGTTCGAGGCTGTTTCCTGCGCCATCCCCGGCGCGAAGAATCCCAAACAGGCAGAAGACAATGTCCGCGCCGCCGACCTGCCCCCGCTCCCTCCTGCAACGATGGACGCGGTCCGCGCCCTGTACGACGAGCGCATCCGCCCGCTGGTGCATCATTACTGGTAAATGATAGAATAAGCATATCATTTGTAGGATTTACGCCGTACGCAAAAAGATGCCGAAAATAATGCACCGTCCCGAAGGTTGAAGCAGCACAACCGGGCTTTTCCAGGAAACCTTCGGGACGTTTTACGCAATGGGAGTCGATGATGGGTGTGAAAGGTCTTAAAAAAGCTTTTCTGCTATTCTCCGCCTGTATCCTATTAACGCTGGGACTGTCGGGATGCGCCAACACCCCTACTACGCACCCACTAGCTGAACCATCCAGCCCAAGTGTAGCAGCGCCGCAGGCAGTCCAACGCGTCACGCTCGAAGAGAGCAAGGCGGCGTTTGATAGCGGTGCGGCTGTCTTCCTGGATGTCCGCAGCGCCAGCTCGTACGCCACAGGTCACATCCCGGGCGCGTTGTCCATCCCGCTGGGGGAACTCGAAGCGCGCATCGGGGAACTGGACCCCGACCAGTGGATCATCACCTACTGCACCTGACATGCTGAAGAGTCGAGCGCCCGTGCGGCGGAAATCCTGCTCCAAAACGGCTTTACGCGTGTCAACCCGATCCTGGGCGGCTTCGCTGGCTGGGTAAATGCCGGGTATCTGGTGGAAATCGCTCAATAGTATTACAGCGCATAGTTCCAGGAATATCCCGAAAAAATGGTTGCGCGTGGGGGCGCGCCCCCCCACGCGCAACCATTTTTTCGGTTATCCCCGGGAGTGAATGCGTATCAGCAATGCAACCTTGCGCTGTAAAATAGTAGTTCCCTACAAACGATTGAAATCCATGGACTTTGTAATGACTTTTGAACCGCTAACCGTGCGAAGGGCATCTTTAAGAATTCTTCGCGCTCTCTGCGATCTTCGCGGTGAAATTCTTGGGTCCGGCCTGTCCGGGACAGGAGCAACACATGACCGATCCTGTAAGAGTCACACCCTGGCCTGACAACGATCCACCCTCGCGCGACCAACTTTGGCTCAGCATGACGAACGAGGGCCTGGATCCGTACGCCTGGTCGAACGGTCCGCATGACATTTACGCCGCGCACACGCACAGCTTCAATAAGGACATCTATGTAGTAAGCGGCTCGATCACCTTCGGCCTGCCCGAGCTCCAGCGCAACGTAACCCTCTTCCCCGGCGACCGGCTGGACCTGCCGGCCGGCACCGTCCATGATGCGCTGGTGGGTAAGGATGGCGTGGTTTGTTTGGAAGGGCATAAGTGATGACTGGCTCGAAACTTCCGGTGCTATACTCGCAAGCCAAATTGTTTAACGTATTTTGCTAATTCAAGACCTGATATTGCTCGTATCATCCCACTGCTTTGGCAAAATTGCAAACACTCAGAGGTAAATTCCCCAGTTGTTACAAGATAGCCCTGTTTTATACTCTTATCATTCGAGATTGCGCCAAAGAAGTCCCTTGCCGTATGTACAGACACATTTCCATGATACCGTTTACATTGTGCTGCAACGCGTTCTATACCAGTGGCTGTATTACGAGTAGAAAGAACATCGACCCCACCATCATGACTCTTTCCAGTTACTTTGACATTCGGATAGCCCAGATAATGCATTAACTCTCTAACCAATCCTTCAAAATCAGATGGTGTAATTTCGTACAATTTTTCTCGAATTTCTGAAAGACTCATAGATTGCCAAACCTTGCTATCAACCACCGGCTTTTTCATAACATCCACTTTTTTTACGCCAAACACTTCTAACCATTCATCGACCGTGAATAATTCGTCTATTCCTTCCTCTGCTAAGCCATCAACCACTTTTTCGAACAAAATGCCTTTTTCATGGAGTTTTTGACGAATACGGTCGTCAATCGTATCCTTCATCCAATATGAATAAATATTGACACCTTTTGTTTGTCCACGCCGATGGACTCTATCTTCAGCCTGCCACATCACAGCAGGATTCCACCAGTGGTCAAAATGTATGACATAAGAGGCTTCTGTAAGGTTCAAACCTTCACCACCTGATCGAACTGATGCAATTAATATTGGAATATTTGGATCTTTCTTGAATTTCTCAATTTCACTTTTACGATTTGCATCAGTTTGCCCACCGACAATTTTGGCGACCCCATATGGCTCTAGTATCTTTTCCAGTTTACTAACGCCTTCATCAACATACTGAGAGAACACTATAACTTTATTACCGCTTTCAATGATTTCTTCAACCCGCTCTTTCAACGAATCGGTTTTTGGGCTGGTAAACTTTCTTGGAGCAAAATTGCATATCTGTTTTAACACTGTTAATTTGGCGAAAATATGTTGCTTTGTAACCTTATCGCCAAGGGCATACAACTCATCACGTATTCCAGCTTCCGCTAGTCTATATGCAATGCCCTGTTCGTCATCCAATTCAAGCTCAATCGGCTCGTATATTTTAGGTGGTAAGTCAGGCATAACCTCTTTTTTGCGACGACGGAGAAAATATGGCTTAATCCTAGCTTGCACCTGCTCAGGGCGAAGATCAAATGATGTCAAATAATTTGGATAAACAAATTCAAAAATAGATGCTAAGTCTTCAATCTTATTTTGAATAGGGGTACCAGTTAATGCCCATCGTCGCCTCGGTTGTAATTTCTTTATTGCTCGAAAACGTTTACTTTTCATATTCTTGATGTGATGAGCTTCATCTAGAATAACAATATCAAACTGCCCTAAATTCTCTTTTGGCAGAACCCCACTTTCAATATCGCCTTTTAGAGTGTCATAAGTTGTAACATAAATATGAATGGGCATTTGCCACAAGGGTTTTCTAATTTCCTGTGAACCCCGAATCAAATAAGCAGTCAATTCTGGAGACCAATCGTCAAGGTGCCGTTTCCATTCGTACAAAACACTTGGTGGACACAAAATAAGCACATGATGAACCTTAGTCTGTTGAATCAGAATCTTCAAGGCAACCGTTGTCATAACAGTTTTGCCGGTTCCCATATCATCAGCTAGTAGAGCATGATCATTATCAATTAAGAACTTTATACCCTGCCATTGATAAGGATATGGTGAACTTGGCAATAGAAGATTCTCAAACTGACCAATTGTCAAAGGAGGTTGTAATACAGCGAAAAGCAAATCCCACATTGAAAGATGCAATTGCCGATTTTTTGACTTGCGTCCTCGCTTTTTAGAATCGTAGAAGACTTCACTCCTTTCTTTGTTACTACCCTTTACCTTTTCTTTAGTTAAACTATCTTCTTCGGGAAGGAGAATTTTATGCCAATGTTTATCAGCGTAATTCATCCCAAAAATATTGGGTTTGATTTGAGTAAGCGCCACAAAAGGGATTGGGAAAATCTTTATTTCAGCAGAATTAATTCGGGAATCGAAAGCATCTATGTTAATTGGAATAAAAGCCATATTGAGATTAAATAAGCCCATTTGCAAAGATGGATTTATTTCTCTTGAGATATAACTTTTTAGGGGAATTGCGGTGGAAGCCACATCATAAGATGGCTGTGGAATCCTCGCTTCCTCGATTTGAATTTCTACATCCCCGCTAAATTCCATATCTTGTGTTTTGTCCCAGATTTCTGGTATCTCAATACATAAATTTATGGGCTTTGAAATCTTAGGGCGAGGAAGATTGGATATTTCCTTAGCTATGCTTGCCCGAAGGTCAGCCACTTTTTTCAGCCTCACCAAGACCAGCTCTATGAACTTCGCCTAAAGCAAGTCTAAGTCTCTCAAATGGCTCTAAGAGATCATGTTTCTGCATAATAGGGGTAAGAATCGTTTGAGCGTATGCCAATTCATTCTGAAAATTTCGATGAGGAGAAAGGCTCACTGACTTAATCCCATCACCTACTTTTGCATCATTCGGATGTATATATATCACTGGTACAGAGACAAGTGGCCTCATAGCCATCAAATAATTTTCTTTTATCAGTACAATACTCAGTTTTTCTTTTGTTGCCTTTATCAGCGGAGCGCAAATCAATTCGCCGTATACATGTTCTTTTAAAGAGGAGCCATAAAGTATTTGTTGAATCTGAGTTGGCTTAATTGGACTTGTAACTCTAAATTCATAAGGTTTGGTTTCTATGTCTGTTGTTAAAATCCCACCTCTAATCGAGCCATCGGAATAAACTGTGATATCTATAAAAGCTAGACGAATTTCTTGTATGTCTGCCATAGTTTTTTCCCTTCTTCACTAATGCAATTACAATTATTAACTGATGTTACGCAGCCTTGAGGACTTGGAGTTCGTCATAGGCCACGCGAATAGCCTTGAGGTACAAATGTGCGCGCAAGGCAAAATGATTGAGTCGCCGTTTGATCTTCAGGCATTCCAGTTTGAAGAAA
>DAOTXM010000362.1:0-2037 GCA_034435215.1 Anaerolineales bacterium | reverse complement strand
TTCTGGCTGCGGCAGGCTATCCCCAGGGGCGCGGCTTCCCCCCGGTGTGCCTGCTCATAGAAATTGTAGGATTGGAAAAAGGGGATAACCTCGTCTTCGCGCTTTTACAAAAAATGTGGAAAGAGAATTTGGGCGTCACGATCCAGAAATTGCGGCAAGATCCTAGTGCTAGGATGTTTGAAACCAGCCAAGATTTCCATTCTTTCTTCATCGGCTGGTTTGCTGATTATCCAGATCCGGCTTCATTCCTTCAGACCAATTACCTGATCGAGCAATGCCACTGGCAGAACCCGATTTTCGAAAGGTTGATTGAAGAAGGCAGGCGCACCATCGATCAAGTCAAACGGGTAGACTTGTACCGTCAAGCAGACCGAATTCTTACGGAGGAAGCCGTTGTCCTGCCTTTGTTTTATGGGCATATCTACGAATTGCGACAACCCTGGGTCCATAAGCCTACCGGATCATCAATATATAGCCCTCAATGGAAGAATATTAACCTGATGCCACATTAAAAATAAGGAGTCATAAAATAGGAAACTAGGAAAAGAGAAACCGCCAGTGATGAGCCTGTAGTAAGACAAGGACCTCCGAAGTTTTGGAAACTTTGGATGTCTCATCATGTAGGGACTTGAGAGACTTCTATTTCACTTTGATCATGCTGGACTTCGGTTCGACCTCTTCGGCAATGGACATCGTGATGGTCAGGATGCCTTTCTAAAATCTGCTCCGGCGTCTCAATTTAAATCCTTGGCGACCTTTGGATGTACGAAACACACCCTCAACACCTGATCTTTTCCAAGAGCTCGTGGTATAGATTGGTCGTTCGAGGCAGTGGTTCCGAATCGAGTTCTACATGTACAAGTCTTTTGAGTTCGTTATAGAGATTGACGAGATTGGCTCGATCCCCCAGGGCTGCGTAGGCGCGCATCGCCTGGCAATACAGGTCTTCGTTCAAATTGTCGATCAGCAGGGCTTTTTCGAAATAACGGAGCGCAGGCTGAGGGTCCGGGCCGGAGGCGTAATAAGCGACCAGTTCCTGTAGTGCACCCAGGTAAGTCTGGACCAGGTTGCGTCGCTCGGGAAAAACCCACTCATAATACAAATTTTGCAGGTATTCCCCTTTGTATAAGTCAGTTGTGCGCTCATACCATGTCATGGCGACATCGACATTAGTAGCAGAGCGTGCATTTAAAATCGCATTATTGAATTCATCTACATCGATCCTGAAACGAGCTGCATCTAACCAATATTCACCAGTTTCGACGAAGATGAAACGCGGAGCGTCTTCCCCGTTCCGCAAGGCATTTCGTAAGCGGGAGAGGGCGGTATGGAAAGCCGTGCGGCTGGAACCTTTTTCTCCCCAAATGGCGTCGAGGATCCGTTCCGCCGGGATACGCTCGGCACGGAAGGTAACGAAGTAGGCCAGCAAATCGCGCGCCTTGGCAGAGATCCAGCGGTCCTGTGAAATTTCATTTCCTCCCACAAAAACTCGGAAGGTACCAAGGCATTCCACATTGATCGTGTGTTCATCAACAATGGAAATCTGAGCAGCAGATCGTTCCCCCGGTAAATGCGCGAGCACGCGTTCCAAAAACGGGCTATTTTCACCGGCATCGATCAGGGCGCGGCTGACTACCCGGCTGCGGTCGCCTTGATCCAAAAAGAGTTGAAAAACTTTGGCCGCCTCGATCAGGTGTAATGCTTTCCGGGCAAATTCCAGGCCACTCTTAAGGCGACCTGTCTCGAGGTGGATGTAGCCCAACCCAAAATAGACCATTGCAAGCGGGATACGGAATTGCCGCCGCTCCCCGACTTCGACCAGCTCCCTGTACAAGGATTCTGCTTTGCTTAGTTGACGGTTTTCGAGGGCGACATCAGCCAGCACGCTGCGGCAGACATAGGCTTCGTAGGTATCGGGGTTACCCGCATAAGACCAGAGCACCCCTTCCGTGAGCTGACGGGCCTCCTCTACACGTCCTTGACCGCAGAGATTGTAGGCCAAAAAGCCGGTTGCCATCATTTGCTCGTAAGAAGCCA
>DAOTXM010000361.1:0-5883 GCA_034435215.1 Anaerolineales bacterium | reverse complement strand
AAAATGTCTGGCCGCGGACTGGGATTCAGCGGCGGGACTCTCGATAAATTGGAATCCATCCCCGGATACCGGGTGGACTTATCCACCGAGGAATTCAAAAGACAGTTGAAGGCAATCGGCATTGTTTTGAGCGGTCAATCCACGGACCTGGCCCCGGCGGACGGCAAGCTGTATGCACTGCGCGATGTCACCGGGACGGTGCAATCCATTCCCTTGATCGCTTCCTCCGTCATGAGCAAGAAGATCGCGGCAGGCGCCCACGCCATTGTGTTGGATGTAAAAGTGGGGCAGGGTGCTTTTATGGAGACCCTCGAGGATGCCCGCACACTGGCCGATTTGATGGTGCAGATCGGTCAACTGGCCGGTCGCAAAGTCGTTGCGCTGCTTTCGGATATGAACCAGCCGCTCGGTAATGCGGTGGGAAATGCGCTCGAAGTGATGGAAGCAATCGACACGCTGCAGGGCGGCGGCCCGGAGGATTTTCGTGAACATTGTCTTCATGTAGCTGCACACATGCTGGTGCTGGGAAAGCGCGCCAGTGATTTGCTTGAAGGGCGCCAGCTTGCTGAATGGGCGATCATCGAAGACCGCGCCATCGAGAAATTTCGCGCTTTGATAAAGGCTCAGGGAGGGGATGTAACCTATGTGGATGATCCTGGAAAATTTCCACAGGCGAAATGGATCGAGGTCGTGGAAGCCCCTCGTAGCGGCTGGCTGGCCGAGGTTCAGGCGCGAAGCGTTGGGGTGGCGGCCGTGGAACTGGGCGCTGGCCGGGCGAAGAAAAGCGATCCTGTCGACCATGCGGTCGGCTTCGTCATCCACCATAAAGTGGGCGATAAAGTCGAAAAAGGGGAGCCGCTCTTCACCATCCATGCCAACGACGAGCGCTTGCTGGCCCAAGCGCGCGAGAAGGTTCTGGCGGCGCATGTTTGGAGCGATGCGCCTGTAGCGGCATTACCTTTGTTCTATGAATAAATATTGTGTATGGCCTTGCATAAAATTTAAGAATCGGGCATACTTACAAAAGAAGAGCCTGTTTTCTCCACCTGTAGGAGCTCAGAAGCAGGCTGTAAGGAGTAATGGGTATGGCAAAAGTATCATTGCGTATATATAACCGAGAGATAGAATCCCTGGTAGATCGCGGTCAATTGGAAGAAGCGATTGCACATTGCCGCCATATCCTGAACGCCTTCCCCAAGGAACTGGAAACCTATCGTCTACTGGGCAAGGCATACCTCGAGGCCAGACGTTACGAAGAAGCCACCGACATCTTCGAGCGCCTGCTCATGGCCGTGCCGGATGACTTCGTGGCGCATGTGGGCATGAGCATCATCCATGATGAGCAAAAGGACATGGATGCTGCCATCTGGCACATGGAGCGCGCCTTCGAGGTGCAGCCTTCCAATGCCGCCATCCAGGCTGAATTACAACGTTTATTTGGTCGCCGGGATGGCATTGAGCCTCCCAAGATCCGCCTGACGCGCGGAGCTCTGGCGCATATGTACGTGCAGGGCGAATTGTATCCCCAGGCAGTCTCTGAAATCAAAGCCGTGCTCGAAGAAGACCGCGAACGACAGGATATGCAGGTTCTGTTGGCGCGCGCTTATTTCCATGCCGGTCAAAAGGGCGAAGCAGCCGAGATATGTTCGCAGCTATTGCGGCGTTACCCCTATTGTTTCGATGCCAATCGCGTCTTGGTCGAATTGCTACCTGAAACCGAGCGAGGTGAAAGCACTCAGGTATATCGTAACCGTGTCAATGAACTTGATCCCTATGCCGCCTTTGCAACCGGTTCCGTCTTCCATACGGAAGAGGTTCCCGATGCGGCCGTCAGCCTCGAACGACTGGATTGGAACGGCCAGCCTGTGGATCTGGGACCAGGGTGGCGTGATTCTTTGAGCATCGGATCGGGCGAAAAAGCTTCTGCTGGTGACGAAGAACCTGATTGGCTGAAAACCGACCTTTCCGCTGGCGCTTTCGACGCATCAATGCCGACCGAGGAGCCTGCTTCCCTTTCAGGAGGGTTGCCCGTCCCCTCTGCGGGCGGTGAGGAAGAAATCCCCGCTTTCCTGCGGGAAGCGGGCTGGGGCAAAGATACCGGAACCTTCAAGGAAGGTCCAGTCTCCTTCGACGCTGTCGAAGAACCTACCGAGGAGCCCGCGCTTGCCGAAGGCGACCTGCCTGACTGGATCAAGGCGATGGCGCCCACTGGTGTGGATCTGGAAGCTTCGACCCCGCAGGCTGAAATGGATGAAGCTCTGTCTCAAGACAACGTCCCCGATTGGCTGCAAGGTCTCGGCGATGTACAGGAACCCGCCTCTGAAGAACAACCCCTGGCGCCGGGGAACCTGCCGGATTGGTTGGAATCCATGAAGCCGGCAGATGAAACAATGCCAGAGTTCCGGCCGGAGGAACAGGGGATGGCACAGCCTGCCGGTGGTGATGAGGGCCTCCCTGACTGGCTGCGATCCATACAGGCGGAAGACGAGGCAGTTTTACCACCGGAGATCCCCCAGGAATTGCCACCGGAGCCAGTAGAAGAGATTCCGGCAGTGAGTCCGGAGGCTTTATCCGATTGGCAGATCGAAGAGGAAGCGGCGGCGGAAACGGTCGCGTTCGATGAAACCGATACCGGCGCTTTGGGGACATCTGTCGCTGAACAGGACGATGCCATCGCCTGGCTGGAGAGCCTGGCAGCCAAACACGGTGCCAAACCTGAGGAGTTGGTAACCAAACCGGAGGATCGCTCTGAAACCGAACCGGAATGGGTGCAGCAAGCAAAAGCGGTCAAGGAGCAGGAGACTTTGATAGAGCCTGTTCCACAAGAAGAGCCTTTTGAGGAACCTTCTGCGGGATTGCCCGATTTCCTGGCTGAGGTGCCGGCCGAACCGACAGAAGAAGCCAAAGCGATGGTTGAACCGATCGATACGGGCAAGCTTGGCACTTCTGCGCAGGAACAGGATGATGCCATCGCCTGGTTGGAGAGCCTGGCGGCCAAGCACGGAGCCAAGCCGGAAGAGTTGGTGACTGCCCCCGAAGCCCGCAAAGAAACCGCGCCGGAGTGGGTGCAGCAAGCGGCCGAGGCCGGTGCCGCGCAGCTTCCTGTGGAAGAACCGGCGCTGCCGGAAGAGCCGATGGAAAGTGAACTGGAATGGAGGGAACCGGTCCAGCAGGCAGGGGAACCCCCGTACGCTGAAGAAGTGCAAGAAGCGCGAGAAGAAGCGATCCCCTCTGCGGGCGTAGATGAGACCGGTATGTGGCTGCGTGACCTGGGTGAAGAGACCGGTGTGATGCGCGAACAGGAGCCAGCTGGCGAGGTCGAGACCCCTGCCATGGGCGAAGAGATGCCTGATTGGTTGCGCGAGATGGAAGCAGAGGCTTCGAAGGCGGAAGCAGGCCCGGCGTCCGATGAGGCAGCGCCAGAGATACCTGCTTGGCTGTTGGGCGCAGAGACGGAACCCGCAGCGACGGAGGGTTTCCCTGCGGTTCCCTCCACCGAAGAACCAAGCTGGGAGGCCGCTCAGGAGTTCCCTGGCAAAGTCGATATCAACACCGCTTCCATCGAGCAACTGGCGGCATTGCCCGGCATTGGGAGTTTACTGGCGCAAAATATCGTTGCCCATCGTGAGGCGTTTGGCGCTTTTGCGAGCATCGAGGAGTTGAGCAATGTTGCCGGGATTGGCCCAGCGACCATCGATGAGCTGCGCGGACTTGTCGAGTTCCGTGGGACCGAGGTGGTTGCGGAACCTGGTGAGCCCAGCTTGACAGACTGGTTGCAGAGTGTCACGCCGGAAGAGGCGGCTGTAGGATTCGAAGCAACGACCACCGAAGAGGCACCGTCTGGCGATCTGCCATCCTGGCTGGCCGGCCTGGATGTGGAGGCTGAACAACCAGCAAGCGCTGTGAGCAGCGATGAAGGTTTGCCGGATTGGTTACGGGAGGTGGAAGAAAAGGAGGCCGTTCAAGCGGAGCCGACTGCTTCGGCAGAGTGGCGGCCTACTGACATCCCCAGTCCAATCCCTGAGGAACGTCCTGAGATCGCTTTCACGCCCGAACCGGTTGCGGAAGAACCCCCGTTGCAGGCAGCACCTCCACCGCCTCCCGTGCCCAGACCTGAGCCGAAACCGGCACCCCCTGCAATGCCGGAACGTGAACCCTACCGTGAACCGGTGACCAGGAGCCGTTCCGGGATGACGGGCATGCTTTCCGCCGCCCAGGATCCGGCTTTGACCCAGGCGCAGATCGAACTTACGCGCGGCAACATCCCCGGTGCGATGGAGAGTTATGGAAAGCTGATCAAGAAGGGCAAGCTGCTGGAGGAGATCATCTTCGACCTGCGAGAAGCGCTGTATCGCTATCCGGTGGAAGTGTCCATCTTGCAGGCGCTGGGAGATGCCTACATGCGCGCCAACCGTTTGCAGGATGCGTTGGACGCCTATACCAAGGCGGAAGAATTGCTGCGTTGATCTATGGGCTGATTCCCCAGATCGCCTGCCGATTTTAACTTACACCTGAATGAGTTCCGAAAGCAGGGCGCAGCGCAGGCGCACGCCCGCGCCGTGCCCTGCTTTCGGATATTTTTGCAGACTGTGTGTGGCACTAATTTTTTATGTTTTGGAGGAAATCGTGGAACGTTCGCTCGTACTTGTCAAACCGGATGGCGTGCAGCGTGGATTGATCGGTGAGGTCATTGCCCGCCTGGAGCGCCGGGGATTGCGCCTGGTGGCGGCCAAATTCATGGCCGTAAGCCAGGAACTAGCCGAGACGCACTATGCCATTCACAAGGGGAAACCTTTCTACGAAGGCCTGATCGCTTACATTACTTCCGCGCCGGTGATGGCGATGGTCTGGGAAGGACCGAACGCCGTGGCTGCCATCCGGCAGACGATGGGCGCCACCCGCCCGACCGAAGCTGCTCCCGGTTCGCTGCGACATGACTTTGCACTGGAAGTCGGCCGTAACCTGACCCACGCTTCAGATACAGTTGAAAACGGTGGCAAGGAGGTCGCCTTGTGGTTCCAGGCGGAAGAATTGGTGAACTGGACGCGTGCCGTGGACCCCTGGGTATTCGAGGAGTGAGTTTCAGTAAATGTAAGAGCAAACGTCCCGCAGGTGAAGCGGGACGTTGTTTTTTTTAAGGCTTCCTCGATTTGTCATTCTCGGTCTATTCCGTTGAATCTTCTGGTCTCATGAACCGGGCTACAAGTAACGTAACACCCAGGAAGCTGAAGCCAAGTATCCCCGTGATGCCCGGCAGGATCCACAGGAGCACTGTGCTGGAGGTGGATTTGATGCGCGCATCGAGCGGATGCGCCGGATCGTACAAGATAGTGACCGGTTGGCCGATTTCATATTCCGGCGGCCAGCTTCCTTCCGATAATTGCACACGCTTGTAAGTCCCATCCGGCAAGTCGAACTCGACCACGGGATAGAAGTATTCGTTGACAACCTTCGTTTCGCTGTCGTAGGATTGGCGCACGGTCATATCCACCACCTGCCCTGGCGCGCTAACCTCGGCGGTGAGCTTCCGGATGGTACTTACGGTCGAAATTGCGGCTATGGTTGACAGGAGCAGCCCGATCCCCAGGAAAATCGAGATGATGATCTTCGGCATCCTGGCAGTCTGGCGCTCCAGCTCGCGGAGATCGGCTTCGAATTCCTTGTCGAAATCCTTGCCAAAGTCTGCCTCGCCTGACTTCGCGATGAGCTCCAGGATCTTCTCGCGATCCGTCTCATTGGGGATCTGGTCGGGGCTGTCATATGAGATGCCATCGACCTCTACCGATATCACCTCATCATTTTCTACCTGAATGGAATATTTTTTTGCCATATGGTTACCTAATTGACCTTTGAAACATTTTTTTGCCTCCTAAGGTTCTAGCC
>DAOTXM010000360.1:0-15362 GCA_034435215.1 Anaerolineales bacterium | reverse complement strand
GATTTAGGGGTGCGAGCGTGCGTACGCACGCTAGCACCCCTAAAAAATCCGGGTATCTACTACGGAAATTCCCAGAGAGCCTGAATTGTTGAACCAACAAGAGCTACCAGTATAATGTATATTCAGAGGGAATCCTGACCGATTTCATCAGGAGGCGATCGTTTCACCCTGCTCATCGTAAAAGGACAAAGACAGCCGCGCCCGGAGAACCTGCATGGTGGCAGCTCAATAACAAATCGAGGAGCGCTCATGCGCTCCTCTTTTTTGTCAATATTCACCTCCTTATTTCAAATGTCATTCGGTTGGGGTGGAAGTTGCGGGAGGGACTCCCTTCTCGGGATGACCGCCGAAACCACGACCAAAGCCAAACCCCGGCCCATCTAGAAAGCCTTTGTCCAGGCCTTCCAGCAACCAATTGGCATGTTCCTGGGTGATGCTGCCGTCTTCCAGGGCCTGGGCAATGCGTTCACGCATTGTTGTCTCCCTGACAGCGCTTAACGCGTCCTTGATCTCCTGCATATCCACGCCAGCCTCGTTGGCCAGTTCTTGTAGGGTCTTGCCACCATTCAACGCAGCAGACAGGTCGTCCGTACTCATATTGAGCACTTTGGCTACAGCTTCGAGCGCTGCGCCATCCAGGCCTCGTCCGCCGTGTGGGCCGCCTGGGCCTCCAGGTCCGCGCTCACCAGACGGAAGCGGGGGGATGTTGTCATCGGCCAAAACGGTCGTTGTTCCATATACGCCCACTGCCAACAGCGCGATCACAACCGCTGCGATGATCCATCCAAACTTCTTGTTCATACAACAATCTCCTTTCGAGAAAAGATGCAGATCGTACCTTCGACCTGCATCTATGATAAGAGAGACTTGTTATGGAGATATCAAGGGATTATGTGTAAATTATGTGGATGGCGGACCCTGGCGTAAGCGCTTCAACGACGCGAATCCAGTTGCGATCAACGTGAAAGCAACCGACAGTCCCGCCGCGATGAGAACCAGGGCGCGCCCGTCCAGCGCCTCCACTGTGGATGTTTGGGCCTGCTCCCGCGCCCAGGGCGGTCCGCCACCCTGACCGGTTTGCCCCGCATCTGCCCCTGGCTGGTGGGCCGCGATAGCGGCTGTCGGCGTCGGCTGAACAGCCTCCTGCTTGGACGGCTGCTGGTCTGGCAGCGGCGTCTGGGTGGGTACAACGGACTGGACGGAAGGTGTTACTGTCGGCTGAGCTTTGTTGCGCAGCCAGGGTGGGCCGCCCACACCGGATGGCGGGCCCAATGGTTGGGCTACTTCAGGCGCGGTCGCTTCCCACTGGCGCAGGAAACCCACGATGGCCTGGATCTCGGCATCGGTCATACGGTCGCCCCAGGCGGGCATGGCTGTGCCGGGCACGCCCAGTGTGACGATCTGCTGGATAGCCTGATCAGTTGTATCAACCAAAAAGGATTTGACGTTCAGGGACGGTGCACGCGGCGTACCCTGCCCGTCAGGGCCGTGACAGCGCGAACAGTTAGCGCTGTAGAGTTCGCCGCCTAGGGCTATGCTCTCCTCGGTGGTTGGGATAGGTATGTCGGGAGCTGGAATGACGCCTGTCGGCATTTCGTCCCAACGCTGGATGAGGCTCAACATAGCGGAAATCTCTTCGGGAGCCAGTACATTGCCCCAGCCGGCCATCAGCGTGCCCGCGTTGCCGTAGGTGATCGTGCGTTCCAGTTCTTCGACCGGTTTCTCACGCACGGCCGGATCGTTGAGCGCTGGAGCGATGCCTGTGCCCAGTCCGTCCGCGCCGTGGCAGGCCACGCATTGGGACGCGTAGACCTTGATAGCAGCTTGCAGGGTTTCCCCGTCAGGCAGGGCACCGACTGCTTCGAGCAGCGCAGGGTCAGGGTCCGTGGTGAACGGGATCAACGGGGCCAGGCCCAGGTTGACCACGCGGTCGCCCGTTTCCTGCCAGTCGCCGGATTCGATCAGGGCCACCAGTTCCCCGATCTGGTAATCGCTCAGCGGACCGCCATCGTCTTTGCTCCAGGCGGGCATGGACGTTTCGAAACGTCCGCGCGCGATTGTCTTGAAGATTTCGTCATAGGGCATGCTTTGCAGGGCGGGATTATTGAGCGGCGGCGTGGCGCCGATGCCCTCGCCGTTCAGGCCATGACAGACGGCGCAGTTCTCGGCGTAAAGTGTCATGGCGTCGTCAAGCTGAACGGACAGGATTTTGCCCTGTGCAGAAGTGATGCGCGCTGGCTCGCTGGCGATGTAGAACGCGAGCGCGAAGGCGATGATAGCCGTACCAAGCAGACCGAGCAGGATTTCGATGCGATGAGAACGGGTTCGGTTCATAAGATTTTTCCTTGTAGGCATATTGGCAACTTGTCCTACGGATAAACAAACTGTGACGTTTCGAAGGATTGGCGCTGGACCACCGCGCCCGTGTCCACCTTCACCTGGCCGTCTACGATGCTGACGGGGAACAGGTCAAGGGCACGCGGGGCGGGCGGATTTTCGACCGCGCCCTGCTGGTCGAACTGCGAGTTGTGGCAGGGACAGACGAACTTCTGGGCGGTCTGGTCCCACGGCACGGTGCAACCCAGATGCGTGCAGCGGTGGTAGACGGCCAGGAAGCCGCCATCAGGGGAGCGCACGATGTAAAAACGACCGTTGGTGATATGCGTGACCGAGTTGGGCGGGAAATCGTCCACCAGGCCGGCGGTGATGATTGAACCGAACTCGCCTTCAACCAGGCGCGGCTGTAAATAAGCGATGAACACGCCGCCGACTTCGAGCGCAGCCAGTCCGCCGAAGAAGGCCCAGGCGGTTTTCAGGAAGTCCCGGCGGGAGACTTTGGGTTCGGGAGTGGTTATTTCGGACATAAATGGACTCCAGTAAATTTCCGTCCTGAGCGGAGGGTCGAGTAGCCCCGCATGTTCTTCGCGGGTGTATCGAAACCCGTAGTCGAAGGACGTTATACGAGAAACCTGCCCTTCGACTGCATTCTTCGCGACACTCGTCACTCCGCTCTGGGTGAAATTACAAAGTTAATGAACCACTACCGGCATCGCCCATGGCCAGTACAGGCTCATGCCCGGACCGCGGAAGAAGATGCCGATGATGGTCAATACGATGAAGGCTATGAAGATGAACGTGACGATGAAGATCACGCGCTCTTCGGCGACAGCTTGAAAGGTTTTCACCAGCCATTCGTCCAGCAGGACGAGCGGGAGCAAGAGCACAGCCAGCGGGATCAATCCGTTTGAGATCAGCACGGGCCAGGTCGGCAGCCAGGCGGTCCAATCGAGCACGAATTCATCCAGCAACACCCAGATGGGCGTGAGCATGACCGCCAGTCCCGCCGCCAGGGCGGTCAGCGCCCGTCCACGCCGCGAACGAAAGTAGACTCCCACGCTGGTCTGGTTCACATCGATGAACGGGAGCAGGAAGATCCCCAATCCCGCCAGCAGGGGCAGAATCACGCCCGCCACCAGCGGGTGAAAGTGCAACAGCAGTTCCTGCAAGCCCAGAAAGTACCACGGCGCTTTGGCGGGGTTGGGACTCACGTCCGGGTTGGCAATCCCCTCCAGGGGCGCAGGGACGAGCATAGAAAAGACCAGCAGCGCCGCAATCCAGCCGATGGCAAAGACCAATTCCTTATTGACCAGGTGCGGGATGGTGGTGACGCGTTCTGGTTTCGGTTCGTCGACTTCATCCAAAGGCCTGGGCAGGGTCAGCCCGCCATCCTTGCGCACGCGCCAAAAATGGTAGGACATCAAGCCAAAGATCAACATGGGGATGAAGGAGATGTGCATAGAGAAAAAATTGAGCAGCGTGTTCGCGCCCACTTCCGGCCCACCCAGCGTCAGGCGCACCAGCCACTCGCCGATCAACGGCACGTAGCTGATGATGCTGGTGCCGACCGTAATGGCCCAGAAGGCCAGCTGGTCCCAGGGCAGCAGGTAACCGGTAAAATTGGCCGCCAGCACCAGGGCAAGCATGGCCACGCCGACCAGCCAGTTGAGTTCGCGCGGCGGACGATAGGAACCGGTCAGGAAGACACGCACCAGGTGCAGCACCGCGATCACCACCAGCAGGTTGGCCGACCAGTGATGCAGGTTGCGCACCAGTTCGCCGAACCAGACGTTCGAACGTAGTTCCAGAATGTCGAGGTAAGCTTGCGGCGCAGCAGGCGTGTAATTGTTAAGTAAGACCACACCAGTGAGGCCCAAAACCATCATCAAAACTGCCGACAGGCCGCCCAGCCCCCAGGTATACGTCCAGCGCAGGGTGCTGACGGGAACCTTTGTGGGATGTAGGTGCAGGACCAGGCTGTCCACCACGCGGCGCATGCGCCCGCGGTCGTCATCGGGCAGGGCTTCGGGCACCAGGCGTTCGCGCATGCGTTCCAGCAGGGATTTTGGTTCTATCGATTGTTCAGTCATAGGTCGCTCCTTGGTCGTAACAATAATGGGACAGTTTTAACAACTGAACTTGGACGGACCGTGAAGATCATTTGAAGTTTTTGTAAAGAAGTGAACGGAGAGGGTTCAGAGGGGCAGACGATTTCTAACGCGAATGACACGAATGAGGCGAATTTCGCGAAATTCGTTTTTTGCGCTATTCGTATCAAGGAAGTCCCAAAACACGAGCGTCACAAATTTTGCGCAACCTTACCGGAAAATTTAATTTTCCTTTACATTCGGTTGCTACCATAGGGACATGTTGCTCAGGAAAAGCAACCGAATAAACAAAAGGGTGACAGTCACTTCCACAGTGACTGTCACCTCCAGATAAACCCTTTGGAGGTAACCATGTTCAACAATTTGAAAAATATCCTGATCGGCGTATTCTCCGCCATCATCGTCGTCGCCGTTGGCGCAAGCGCTTACACAGCCTTCGCTTCCCCTGGCACAGACCATGCCACAACACCTGTAGCCGCTGACTATGCTGGCCAGGGTAACGGAAACGGCAATCATAATACTGGCATAAACCAGGCTGGCAATGGCACCGGCACGTTGGTGCTGGATATCCCCGCTTCGGACCTGAGTCCCGATGAAGCCGCGGCCCTGCTCTTCATGCGTGAAGAAGAAAAACTGGCCCGCGATGTCTACAACGCCCTGTACGCCCTCTGGGGGCAGTCCACCTTCACGAACATTGCATCCAGCGAACAGATGCACATGGACGAAGTCAAGTTATTGCTCGACCGCTACAGTCTGACAGACCCGGCGCTGGCGCCCGGTTCCTTCACGGACCCGAGCCTGCAAGCCCTCTATGACCAGCTCGTGGCCCGGGGTTCCATCTCCCTCAGCGAGGCTCTCAAGGTTGGCGCTGCCATCGAAGAGATCGACATCCTCGACCTGCAGGAGCGCCTGGCGCAGACCGATAACGCCGACCTGCAACAGGTCTTCAACAACCTGATGAACGGCTCCTACAACCATCTGAACGCCTTTGCCAGCGCCCTGCTGACCCAGACCGGAGAGGTCTACCAGCCGCAATACCTGAGCGCCGAGGCCTATGCCGCCATCGTGACCAGCCAGAGCGGGAACGGCTATTCGAACGGCGGGCAGGCAGCCGGCCAGGGCGGAAGCGGATACCGCGGCGGGCAGAACGGCTCGGCTGCCGGGAACAACGCCGTGGCTCCGTCCACTGGCTCTGGTCTCCCACAGCTGCAAGCCAACCTGGCAGGCGTCAGTACCATCGACGGTACGGTCAGCGCCTACGACCTGGTCAACCTGACCATCCTCACCAATGACGGGCGGAGCGTGGTCGTGCAGCTCGGCAACTCGTTCTATTCGCAGGCCATCGGATTCAATCCGGCCATCGGCGCAGCTGTCAGCGTGACCGGTTTTCCCGGCGACCAGGGTTTATTCAGCGCCATCAACGTCACCGTGAACGGCCAGACCTACGCCTTCCGCGATGAACTCGGCCGTCCGCTGTGGGCCGGCGGAAATGGAAAAGGCAACGGCCGCGGCGGCAACCATTGATGCAGGCTGAAAGCTCAGTCGCAGGTCGAACCTGTTAGAAGCTATCGTACCTGTAAAAGAATACCCGAAAACAAGGTGCAGGGCAGGCCTATGCCTGCCCTGCACCTTGTTTTCGGGTTTCACCCAATATTCACGTGACTCAAGGATTTTATGTGCAAGCGGGTATACTTTGAACATCATCGAACAGGAGAGAAATATGCCATCCGTCATCGACCCCGAAACTATGCATGTGGACGACCTGCCTCCCATCTGGTCGCCCATCCAATGGGAGTTAAACGAGGATGAACGCGTCGAAGCCATCAACGAACAAGCCACTGCTTCCCTGATATGGACCATGGACGCGCCCGAAGCCATTCTGCGTCTGCTGCTCGGCGAGACCGAAATCCAGCGCCTGTACCAACCGCCTGAAAACTACGATCCTGCGGAACAGGGCGAATGGGACGAGCAAGTCCTGACATTTGAACCTTATCGCTCCATGCGATTGATCGAAGTCGAGCGCGAACCTGACTACCTGCGCCTGGTCTACAACTTCGGCGACCTGGGCTACTGGGAGTTCGTGATCGAGCCGGAAAAGGTCAGCATCGAACGAATTTAACCCTTGACAAATAGATAATTATCTATATAATATCAAATAGAAGGTCATCAA
Organism: Anaerolineales bacterium; assembly: GCA_034435215.1. Lineage (GTDB taxonomy): Bacteria > Chloroflexota > Anaerolineae > Anaerolineales > Villigracilaceae > JAABUE01. Next base: position 8,747 of record DAOTXM010000360.1, on the reverse strand, counting down.
TATGACAACGATCAACCCTGTCCACTTTGCCAAGGCCCTGGCCGATGAAACCCGTCAGAAGATCATGAACCTGGTCTGTTGTCAGTGGCTCTCGGTCAATGAGATCGTCGAGCAGTTGAACGTCACCCAGCCGACCGTCTCGCACCATCTCGCTATCCTGCGCGAGGCTGGGCTGGTTGATGTGCGCGAGGAAGGCAAGCAGACATTCTACTCCCTCAACCAGGAACGCGTCGCTTTTTGTTGTGGCCAGTTGATGGTCAGATTCGCTCCCGAAACGGAGACAGCCGAAACTGTCAAGAAAACGATCGAAATCTAACGAACGGGATGCCCGTCCGCAGCGGCATCCCGTCTATTTTGACCAAATACATAGACAATCATCTATTTAAGGAGATAAAATGACCCAGACCCCTGTCCATGATGCAGTCCGTGAACACTATGCCGAGCGTGCCCGCAAAGCGGACTCCTGCTGCGCACCGGACTCCACTTCGGCCTGCTGCGACACGAAGAATGTCATCTACCCCGAGGAACTGCTTGCCAGCGTCCCGGATGACATCGCTAATTTCAGCCTCGGCTGTGGCGACCCGATCACCCTGGCTGGATTGCAACCCGGGCAGACTGTGCTCGATCTCGGCTCCGGCGGCGGCCTGGACTGCTTCCTGGCGGCTAAAAAAGTCGGTGAAAGCGGCCACGTTATCGGCGTGGACATGACCCCTGAAATGCTGGCAAAAGCGCGCGCCAGCGCCAAACGCATGGGTGTGACCAATGTCGAATTCCGCCATGGCTTCCTCGAAGACCTGCCCGTCGAGGACAACAGTATCGACGTGACCATCTCCAATTGCGTCATCAACTTGTCGCCAGACAAGCGCAAGGTTTTCAATGAAGTCTTCCGGGTGCTCAAACCCGGCGGCAAGCTGGCCGTCTCGGACATCGTCACCGACGGGCCATTGCCTGACGCTATCAAGCAGAGCCTGAGCATGTGGGCTGGTTGTGTGGCCGGGGCAGTGGATGCGGGCGATTACGTCGCCATGATGGAATCCGTAGGTTTCACGGATATTTCGATTACACCGACCTTCTTCGACAAGGAAACCGTCGATGAGGCGATCAAAGAATTTGGCGACAAGATCGACCTGAAATCTGTCTCGCCGGATGAGTTGTACAAAACCGTCTACAGCGCTCGGATTACCGCCAGAAAACCTGAGTAACCCTGAAAAATCTAAGCAAAAACCTGACAGGTTTTGCTCCTTCCCCCTTCGAGAAGGATGCGATTATAAAAACCTGTCAGGTTTCTGTTAATCAGCAGGTACAGCTTCAGCTTTTTGCAACTGGTCGTGATCAGGCAGGGTATCTTCCAGGTTACGAATCGCCGGGACGTAATAACCCCCCAATCCCACCAGGACGCATACCAGGCAGCAGAAAACCGACAGCAGGCCCATGCCAGCTCCGGGACCGTTGCCGACCAGGCCGCTGAACGTTCGCGAAATCCAACTGGTGGTCTGCATGGCAGGCTCCATCACATAATCAGCCAATAATCCGGCAATGACAGGCGTGACGGGTTGCGTCACCCAGGCGATCAGTCGCCGCGAGGTAAAGACACGTCCCTGCAAATCAGGAGCGACCTTGGCCTGCCAGATGGCCTGGCTGGAACTATTGATCAGCGGGAAGAACAACGCGCCAATTAGCATGGACGGGATCCAGACAGACAGGTCGCGACCAATCCCAAGAAAAGCCAACGCCAGGCTGGCCAGGATCCAACCCAACAATACGCCGTGGATGCGGCGTTTGAAGCCACCCCACAGGCTCATCAGCACCCCGCCGATCACTCCACCGATCGCTCCCGCGGACTGTACACTGCTAAAGATTACCTCGTTGTTACCTGTGCGCGATAGGATCATCGGCGCAAGCAAAGTCCACTGGATGCCGGAGAACAGGTTTCCCAGCAGGAAGATGGTGAGCAGGCCCACCAACCCGGGCCGGGTAAAGATATAGCGGAAGCCATAGACCGCCTGCTCCCAGAGACTCCCCTGCCCCTGCGCGCCTTCCTCCGTACGCGACGGCTGTGGGATGTAAACGATCAGCAACGCCCCGATCGCCAACAAGAATGTAGCAACATCGATGAACAAAATGCCCACCAAACCGATCACAGGCAGCAGCGCCCCGGCGATGAGCGGCGCGATCACGCCCGGCCCGGCCTCGATCAGGGACATCATACCATTGGCGCGCCCGTACTGTTCCTTGGGCAGCATCGTGCTGATCGCCGCGGAATAAGCCGGCCATTGAAACGTATTCCCCAGGCCATTGACCACTGCCGCCAGGTACAAATGCCAAACCTCCAACACGCCGGAGGCCTGCAAAATCAGGATGCCCACCGTAGCAAGTCCAGCACCCAGGTCACTGGCCATCATCATCAACTTGCGGTTGTGGCGGTCCACCATGATGCCCGCAAGCGGTGAAATCAGCAGGAAGGGCGTGACGAAGAACACCTGGATCAAACCCAACGCAGTCGCGCTGCCGGTCTTCTCGAAAGCCCAGATGGTCAACGCAAACTGGGTCATCAGGCTGGCCAGCACTGAAACAATCTGCCCTAGCCAGACGATCGTGAACCCGAACATACCCGATGGGCGTTTTGCTGATTCCATTCGATCTTCCTTATGCAGCCTTCCAGAAACAGAGATGGCTAATCATAACTAGCCATCTCTGCACCGTTACCAGTCTAGCACCACGCAAATCCCAGCACATCCCTCCAGGGGAGGGTTTTTTCTCCTACCAGGTCAGGGGAATACCCGCGATATCGAATACGGCTTATTCGATGAAGATTTCCACGTGCTCGCCGTCTTCTTCGTCGGTCACATCGATGATCTTGCCGGTCACGCCGGAACGCAGCGCATCCATCACGTTGCTCATGTCAACGCCCTCCACTTCCGGGGCAAAATGCGCGCCGATCTTCATCCCGGCGTCCACCAGCGCCAGCGGGATCTGCACCGAGGCCTTCGAACGCCCCGATCCCATATCCGTCACGCGGATACGCAACGTGCGCGGCGCTCCCACCCCACGGGGTGGAGTTGGACCGAGGGAGCCGCGGCGGCCCTCCGCCAGAGCCGCCAGCAGCTTGGCTCCCTCTTCCGCACTGATTTTCCCCTCCTCGATCATTTTCAAGATTTTCATTCGTTCTTCGACGCTTGCCATTGAATACCTCCATGTACCGTAGCGCGGTACTACCCGATATAGACCTGTACTCGCTCGCCGTGCTCCCCTTCGTCTACATTGACGACCAGCGGTTCATCCAGGTTCTTTGCGAGCGATAACGCCATTAACACCTCGTCCACGTTGGTTCGATCCAGGCCGCGGATGTAATGACCAAAATTCCTGATGACCCAGCCCACCAGCCCAAGCGGCAGGGGGAAAGCCAGGGTGATATGTTGCGGCCATTCGCCTTTTTCTTGATCCACGTTCACATACAGCCAGCGCGAATCCATTCCACCGGCGGAAAGGGCGACCAACATAATACCCAATAGGAGCGGGAACCAGGCACAGAAGAACCAGAAACCGTAATTCGAATTCTGCACCAGGGAATACATCCAGTACGCCGCCAGGACGGTGATACCCAGGCCAATCCCCAATGGGATCATGGCATAGCGGCGCGCCCGGGCTTTGATTTCTTCGAATTCCGGGCCGGCGCTCGAGCGGGGCTCTCCCGCCGCCTCAGATCCCAACCCTGAACCTGCCTCCGTTTCGATGACCTCCCCTTCCAGCGGGTTTTCTTCCAGGGTCTTGAGGAGCTGGATGGCTTCATCGGCCGAGATTTTGCCGTCCTCGACCATTTTCAGGACCTGTTTCTGTTCTTCCGAGGACATCACTTACCTCCTTCCAACGCCGAGAGCAATTTTTCGGCTTCCTCAGCCGTGATCTTTTTCTCCGCCAGCATGCGCAAGATCGTCATGCGCTCTTCATCCGAGACAGGCGCCGCCGGCTTCACAGGCCTGCCGGAAGGGAAATCCCAGTTCCAACGGCCAACTTCCACTTTACCGCGCATATGTGGACCATGACGCATCCTTCTCTCAGCATGGCGTTCCATACGTCGGGCGGCCTCTTCCGCCTTGCGTGCGGCGCGTTCGGCTGCCTCCTGTGCCCGCCGGGACATGCGTTCGCCTAACTCACGGCCATAGTTGCCCCAGTGTTCACCGATTTCCCGGCCCCAGTTGCCCCAGTCGAACATCATGCCGGCGAAATTTCCGTATTCGTCCGCGGTTTCAGCCGCATCGGCACGGCTGGTGATCACCAGGTTGCCGCCCGCATCCAGTCTGATTTGCGCGGAACCATCCCCCAGCGTAACCACGCGGCTCAGGCTGTCTTCCGGCTGGATGCCCGGCCAATCGACGTTGATCTCGTCGCCGCGCAGGGTCAGGGTGGCGTTGGCTTCGGGCGGCAAGACCAGCAAAATATCATCGCCTGCAACGACCGAATATTCCTGTCCCGGTTTGGGGTCGAGATGGACGACAACGTCCTCGTCCACGTCCACTTTCAGGTTTCCGCCTACGCCGCGCACCGCCAGATCATCCGCAACGGAGTCGATCGTCAGGCTGCCGTTTACATCGCGCAGCGAAGCATCGCCTCCCACGCTTTTGACATAAACATCCCCCTGCGCGCCTCGCAGGCTGAAGTCCGATTGAATCGCGCCGATGGAAACGGAATACACCTCCCGGAGCGACAGGTTCCCATGAATTTCATCTATTTCTAACTTCCCCATCACGCTACGGATGACTGCATCCCCGCCCACACTCTGGATCAGCAAGTCAGCAGCGTTTGGTACACGCAGGGACAGATCGCCATCGCAAGACAGGGTGAATTGATCGTCGGATTGCTGGTAGTGGATTTTATCTTCATCCGCCTTGATTAGGACTTCGGAGTTGTCCCAACCGACCAGGCTGAGGTCACCGCCTGCGAGTTCGATCACAATTTTCGTTTCAGGCTTGATTGGTATCTGCTGAGACATGGCATTACTCCTCCTCGCCACGCAAGATGCGCATGGCGTCTTCCGCCGAGATCCTGCCGGCATCCAGGTCTTCAAGCACGCTACGGCGCTTCTCGTCGTCGATCTCGGGTGCTTCATCTTTACCAGGCTCGAAGCCTAGCGCGCGGATGACCTCGTGTAGGCGGTTGCGGATGGTCGGATATGAAAGGTTGAGTTCATATTCCATGCGGTTGATCTTGCCTTCGCAACGGACGAAAGTGACAATGAAATTGAGCTGCTCCTGGGTCAGGTTGGCGAAATGGCCGCCCGTAAATCGGCCTTCCACCACCGTATCGCACGAGGGACAGTGCAAACGGCTGACGGTCAATTCGTTCTGACAAACCGGACAGCGGGTAAGGGCAGGATACATGGATAACCTCCAGTGAAATCGTTATACAGGTTGAATGCTTGCAGGCTGGACCGCATCCGCCTCCACACGACGATGCAAGCCCAGGAAGCCCATCACGGCCAGCGCGCCGACGATCCCGGCTGCATACCACAGGAACCGCGGATCATAGTTGTCGAGGATCAAGCCGGCCAGATAAGGACCGATCGCAAAAGAGATGCCCCAGGAATAGCCAAAGACGGCCATGTAGCGCCCGCGCATCTCTTCTGGCGCAAACTTGGCGACCAGCGCTTGTCCTACTGGCGCGACGATCATTTCACCAATGGTGATGATAACCATCGCCAGCAGAAACAGGACATACGTCGACACAAAACCGTACAGGCCAAAGCCAATCGCGTACAGCGCAGTCCCGAGCGCCATCATCAGCAGGGGCGGTCGTTTCTCGATGCGGCGGGTGATGCCGAACTGGAAGAGTACCACCATGGCCGCGTTCAGGCTGATAATGTAACCATAACCTGACTCAGGGATGCCATGCACGTTGCGCAGGTACACGCCCAGGGTGGTATTCATATTCATGTAGACCAACGTCATCAGAACGCACGCGCCCATGAACAACAGGAAGGGCAGGTCGCGCAGCACGCGGAAATAACCGCCGAACGTGCCCGCCATGCTCTCCTGCGGCGTACCCGGGCGTGCTTCGGGTTTGGTCTCTGGCAGATAGCGCCAGACGAGTACAGCGGTGATCAGGCTGATGACAGCATCGGCAATGAACAACGCCAGGTAGGACCGGGCAGCCAGCAAACCGCCAATGGCCGGCCCAATCGTTACGGACAGATTGAAGGCTACGCGGATGATCCCATATCCCTGGGCGCGCTTCTCTTCCGGCAGAATGTCCGCAACCATCGCATTGTGAGCCGGGCCAGCCACGTCGCTCAAGATGCCAACGGTGAGGGCCAGCACGAAAAAGGCTTCGAAGGAATCGACCAGTCCCATCGCCACCGCGCTGAAGGAGGAGGCAATCAGGCCAAAGATCACGATCCCTTTACGTCCCAGGCGGTCGGTCAGCGCGCCGCCAAAGGTGGAACTGATGAAACCGGAGAGCGAGAATACAGCAAACAGGACGCCGACCTCGGTCATGCCCACGCCAAACTTCTTGGTCAGGTATAAGGCGAAGAAGGGGAAGAGCATCGCGCCGCCGACCCGGTCGATGAACGTGATCAACACCAGGGTCCAGAACGTGCGCGGGTATTCCGCGTAAACGCTTTTTGCTTTATCCAATTGCTTCAACATGTTTGTTCCATGAATATTTCGTTATACGCTAATATTGAAACGCAAAGTTCCAAGAAAATCCCGAAAAAATGGTTGTGCATGGGGGCGTGCGTCCCCTCGCACAACCATTTTTTCGGTTACCACTAGCAGTGGATGCACAGCAACGAGGCAACCTTGCGCTGTTATACTAACGAGCGAATCTCCTGTTGCTAACCCAGGGTGAAACAGGAGCGGTCTCTTCATATCGCTTCCGAAGGCTCTCGCCAGTCGTTATCAACCAGTCACTGAGTTGCAGGGCAACGCGTGCGACAACAGTCCGGTTGGCACGCAAGACGCTGAAATCAGTCTGCAAACGAAGGGCTTCCAGTGCGCGCTGCCGTTCCGCGCAGGCCAACCAGGTTAATTCTTCCGCCAACCAGTGGTTCATGACAGTTCTCCTTCTCTAAATCTCGGATAAAATATTAATGTCGATTGCTTTTTCTAAATCATATTATAGTCATTGTATTTATTTTGTCAAGTTAAATATTGATTATTTTAACCAGTCCATTAAGATTATTAAAGAGAATTTTCTGCAAACTATATTATCCGTTCTTAAAGTCGGCTTTTGCCGCTTCCGGGATCTTTGCGGGTCAATTAAGCGATAAAATTGCCAAAATTCCAATCGTAAACGGAGGCGGTATGATCCGCTCACTTTATTACCAGCCGAAACAAGCATTGCGTACTGACGTGCAATTGGATGAGTTCCCCAAAGTCATCCAAAATCGCAACGGCGTACTTTGGGTCGATTTTTCGAACGAGGCCCCAGATATATGTGAACCCATCCTGCAACAGTTTGGATTCCACCCCCTGTCGATCGACGACGCCCTGCAGGAGACCCATTCCCCCAAACTGGACGATTGGAGCGATTATCTTTATATCGTCATCAATTACATGCACCTGAATGGGGAAGTAAATGGTACCTGGGACACCGAAGTGGACGAATTGGATGTTTTCCTGGGTCCCAACTATGTGGTCACGCACCACGACCGCCCTCTGCCGTCCATCGATGCGACCTGGACCGCCTGCCAACGCGATCTGCGACATGTCCAGGAAGGCGCCGATCACCTGCTGTACAAGATCATCGACAATGTCGTGGCGGATTATATGCCCATTGTCGAGCGAATCGATGAGGCAATCGATGCCATCGAGGACGAGGTCTTCGACCGCCCCGCTCCCAACACCCTGGAGCGCATCTTTGCCCTCAAGCGCGTGCTCCTGGCCATGCGGCGCATCCTGCTGCCCCAGCGCGAGGTCCTGAACAAACTGGCGCGGGATGATTACCGGGTCATCGACCACAAGGACCGCATCTTCTTCCGCGACATTTACGACCACCTCGTCCGTCTGCACGACCTGAACGAGAGCCTGCGCGATTTGGTCGGTGGTGCTTTGGACACATATCTCTCGGTCATCAACAACCGCATGAACGAGATCATGAAGACCCTGACACTGATCACCACCCTGTTCATGCCCATCACCTTTATCACCGGCTTCTTTGGGATGAATTTCTTCGAGCCGGTCGCGCAACTGGTTGGCTGGACCACCCGAGAGGCATTCCTCTTCACACTTGGGCTCCTCACCCTTATGCCTGTGGGGATGTACTTCTGGATGCGCCGCCGGACGTGGGTTTAGGAGGAAAAATCGGTTTTTGCGAACCTTGACACAGAACGGATGTTCGTGTTATATTTCTAGCACAAATGAGCGAATAATGCTCGTCGTGCCGGGTTCTGGCAGGAGGTTGTTATGATGATGGTTCGCAAAAGCAAAGGTCTGAGTGAACGCCATATCCGCGTTCTGGAATTCCTTACAAAATACCAGAGCGAAAATGGTCGTCCCCCCTCCATCCGGGAAATTGGCGATGCAGCCCAAATCTCATCCACATCCGTTGTAAATTATTATCTGGATCAATTGGAGAAGATGGGCTACATCGAGCGCGATGGTCGTGTTTCACGCGTCCTGCGCCTGACAGATAAGATCAACGAAGTGATCCAGGTCGTTACGGATCTGATGCGCGTGCCAGTGATGGGACGCATCGTCGCCAGCGCTCCGGTGCCTGTCCCCGCCTCGGACTTCAACTACTATGATGCC
>DAOTXM010000359.1:0-7055 GCA_034435215.1 Anaerolineales bacterium | reverse complement strand
CCACAGACGTGTTGTATGAAGTCCCGCTCCTGTTGGAACAGGCAGGCGTGGCCGATTACGTGGTCAAGAACCTGAAGTTGAAGGCTACACAAACGCCTGATTGGAAACCCTGGCGGAAACTGGTCCGGGAGGTACGCGCGCCCAAACCAACTGTCAGGGTGGCGTTGGTGGGTAAATATGTGGAATTGCACGATGCGTACATGTCGGTGCGCGAGGCGCTCAAGCATGCCGCGCTGTCGCAAGGCGTGGAAGTGGAGATCGACTGGGTGCATTCCGCCGACCTGGAGAAGAACAAGGGCTGGGAAGTTCTCCAAAACGCAGACGCCATCCTGGTGCCTGGCGGATTCGGCTCGCGCGGCATCGAAGGCAAGATCATGGCTGCCCGTTTCGCGCGCGAGAACAAGGTTCCCTATCTCGGCCTGTGCCTGGGGATGCAGGTCATGTGTATCGAGTTCGCGCGCAATGTGCTCGATTACGAAGACGCAAATTCTTCCGAATTCGACCGCGGGACGGAAGCGCCGGTGATCGACCTGATGCTGGAACAGCGCGCCATCACCGATATGGGCGGCACCATGCGCCTCGGACTGTACCCCTGCCTGCTCCAGAAAGGGACGAAGGCAGGCGTTGCTTATGGCGTGCCCCGCGTGGACGAACGCCACCGTCACCGCTTCGAGTTCAACAACAACTTCAAGGCGGAGTTCGAGAAGGCCGGGATGGTCTTCTCCGGCATGTCGCCGGACGGCAAGCTGGTGGAAATCGCGGAGATTGGCGATCATCCCTACATGGTCGGCAGCCAGTTCCACCCGGAGTTTTTGTCGCGACCGATGCGGCCACACCCATTGTTCCTGGGGTTGATCAAGGCGGCGAAGGAAAGAAGGAGAAAGTAGGTTTTACTAAAAGCAATCTATCTTGTTGTTTCACACTGCTGTAGATACGACCTCACCAAGTTATTCCGCAAGAAATGCCCCAGTGTAATGAGCTCGATCGGCATCGGGCCGCCGAACAGGGCGCGGGCAATCTCCCCCACGCTCCAACCCTGGCAGTGCAATTCCAGAACGCGTTCCCCCATTTCCTCCAGATAGGCAATTTTTACCTGTAATTCATCCCGCGGGTGCCCCATGCTTGCTGGATTTGTCAATCCTGCAAAGCTATATTGAGAATTGCTGGGTTCTCCAGGATTTTGCGGGGTGTGTAGTATTTTTTCGGAAAAGTCGGCTAAAAGGGTGTAAAAAGCATTTACAGCGGTATTCCTAGCGGTTGTAGCGCAGGAAGCCTCCGTAAATTTGCTACACGCCCATTGCGGAATTCGTACTTGCATAGCAGTGAAAAAACTTGTATTCTATTATCAGAACCCCATTCTCACCCTCGGGGCATGAAAAAACGAAATTCGCTGCTGTTCCACTGCTCGAGACCAGGGGTAATGTGAAACACCTTATTTCAGGTGTTGTTTTATGTTCCTGTGAGGAGGATCTACTATGAGAAACTGGAAAGTGATTTCTGGTGTCTTGTTTGTGGCGTTGCTCGCGATGGTGTTCACCACGGGTTGGTCGCCACACAATTCAGGCCTGCAAGGGGTCTGGAATATCCTACAGAAGAAAGAATTCGTCGATCTGACCCATGCCTTCGAACCTGGCATACCCCATTGGCCAGGTTTCCCGGATGAAGAACGAGAACTGCTTTTTTGGTACGATGACCAACCGCCTGGACCGGGAACACTGGGCACCGGCTTCTATGCCCAGTATTTCTCGCATGTTGGTCAATGGGGTACCCATGCCGATCCACCAGCCCATTTCATTCGTGGATTACGTACCCTGGACCAGATTACCCCAAAGGAAATGATCATGCCACTGGTGGTGCTCGATGTCCACAAGAAAGTGGAAAGCAATCCGGATTACACCATCACTATGAAAGATGTACGCGCCTGGGAAAAGAAAAATGGCAAGATACCAGAGGGTGCGTTCGTCGCCATGCGCACGGATTGGTCCAAGCGTTGGCCGGATATGGCAAGCATGCAAAATAAAGACGCAGCTGGCATTGCTCATTATCCTGGCTGGAGCCTGGAGGTGTTAACGTACCTCTACGAGACGCGGAAAATCACCGCCTCGGGTCACGAAACAACCGACACCGATCCTGGCATTGCTACCAGCCAGGGTGACTATTCCCTGGAGGCCTATATCCTGGGCACCAATCATTACCAGATCGAGCTATTGACCAATCTTGACCTGGTGCCAGAGTCGGGCGCGTTGGTGATCGTGACCTTCCCCAAGCCCAAAGACGGTTCAGGCTTTCCAGCGCGCGTTTTTGCGATTCTGCCGTAAACGTCAACCTGGCTCTAGCGGTTCCCCGAGGGTCGATCACCTGGCATTGGATGCATCCAGTGCCAGGTGCGTTTTATTCGATTTGTATAGATAGATGGAAATCCGCGCTACCGTAAATAAGAGTACACCAGGTTTTTCCGCGAAAAATGCCCCAGCGTAATGAGCTCGATCGGCATCGGACCGCCGAACAGGGTGCGGGCAATGGCATCCATGCCCCAACCCTGGTTGTGCAATTCTAAAACCCTTTCCCCCATTTTCTCCAGATAGGCTATTTTCTCCTGTAATTCGTTCCGCGGGTGCTCGCGTACGCGGGCGCTGCCGGGGAAGAGCCGGGTCAACGGCAACTTGGCGATTTTCTTCAAGGATTGGATCACGCCCCAGATGTCAGCATCGGCGGACAGGGCACGGTCGCGACCGCCTACGAACAGGTCGCCGCTGAACAGCCAGCCGCGTTCGGGCTCGTACAGGCAAAGGTGATCGGGACTATGGCCCGGGGTATACACCACCTGGAATTCGAAATTCACCGTGCGGATCCTTTCCCCGTCCGCGAGCGGCTCCCCCTGCGATGGTTCCGGCCAGCCCCACATCAATCGCCGGTACGGGTGCAACGGCTGTCTTGCGCGCGGCTCGGCCAGCACGGGCAAGGCGGATGGGTGCGCCAGGATCTCCAGCCCGCCATTCTCCCGTTGCAAAGGACCGTTCGCGCCGATATGGTCCTCGTGGGTGTGGGTGTTGACGATGCAACGCAACGGCTTGTCCCGCAGATAGGCAAGCAATTCTGGCACACTATGAGCACAGCCGCTATCGACCAGCAGGCCATCCACCAGGTAAGCGGTCGTCCAGTAACGCCCGCGCCCGGCCAGGGTGCGCGCCAGGTCGAGACGGGTGACAGGGTCGTAAGGGATGGTTTTTAGCACTCCCCCATTTTAGCGCAGGAAACTCAACCCGATCAGAGGGATGGTAGTCTTCTTTACTGGCAAACTTTTATCCCGGAAATATCCTCATACTTATACACCGCAGCAGGCTGGCCATTTTTCAACCAACAGCGGTTGAGGTTGGTATCGTAGGTAAAGGCCTGACAATTCGAGTCGTTCAGGCACATGTTCTGGCAGATGACGGGTTTCTGAGACGGAGGCGTATCAGGGTCTCCCACCCATCCGCTCCAATAATCCATGCCGGGACGGTCCGTTTGCGCTTCCCAGGTCATGGAAGTGGTGCAAACGACCGGCAGAGGCTCCGGGTTGATGATTTCGACTCCGCCGCTATCGGTGCTCGATTGAGGTTGCTCCGGGCTGCTGGGTTCACCTCCGCTGCTGGTGCTCGATTGAGGCTGCTCGTAGGAGAACGAAGGTTCCTCGCCGGCCCCCATGACCTCGATGTCATCTACCTGGGCGCTGGTATTATCCAAGGTCTCGAAGGCGATCGAACCACCACGCAGGAAATTTTCGTCATTGTATTGCAACTCCAACCGGCCATCCACATAGACAGCCAGATGGCCGCCCCAACCGGCAATCTCGACGGTATGCCATTGACCGAGAGAATGATAAGTATTGACAGACGCCGGGTGGGTAAAATTATCGTTCACCTGTTTGGAAATGGAAGTGACGTTCTCACTAAAGCCAATAAAGTAGCGAGTAGGGTGCCCAATGCCTGAGACGATGCGATAATTCAAATGAATCGTTCCCGAATTCAGCTTGAGGCGGAAAACAACTCGATAGTCGGTCCAGGAGTGATTTCTCAAAGAAGCCCATTTATGCCCGGAACCACCCAGGACATAGTTCGAGCCTTCCTTTCGAATGGACCAGGCCGGTTCCAGTTCCCAGTCCTGTGCCTTGTTATCCTGGAAGTTTTCGCAGTACCAGACGCCCGGATTGCAAGGTGGGATGGTCGGAGAAGGAGTGCGGGTTTTGGTCGGTGTACGCGTTTTGGTGGGTGTACGTATCTTGGTCGGCGTGCGCGTGGGGGTTTTCTTGGCCGGCGCGACCGGCGGAGCCGAGACCTTGGTCGCGGTACGCGGCGCAACGGGAGGGGTGTCCCCGGGTGGCTGGATGACAAATACCCAGAGCAACAACAAGGCGATGGCAATGGCCGCGATCCCCATCAAGGCGAACAACGCTTTGAGCATGGGCGGCGATCCTTTGCGGGGAGCAGGCTGGGGTCCGGAGCGAGGCGTTTCGCGCGGCGGCAGGGGCGGCGCAGCGATCAAACCCAGGTTGTGCCGGGTAACCGCCGCTCCGGCCTGGTCCCCGAGCGATTCGCGCATCTCCAACGCCCGGGTCAGGGATTGCCGCGCGGCCGGCAGGTCGCCCAGGCATAAGCTGCGCGTGCCCAACTGGTGCAGCGCCCAGGCGTGAGTCGCCTGGTCGCCCAGCGATTGCGCTGCTTTGAGAATCCATTCCAAAACCTGCCGCCAGGCCTGCCAGCGCTTGTTCAGGGCCAGGACTTTCTCGACGCCCCTGCCCAGGGCAATGACATCGTCCCAGCGGCCGTCACGGTTTGCTCGCTCCAGCAGGGATAAGACCAGGTCGAGCACATCAGTGACATCCGGCAAAGGCGGGTTCTGTCGGATCCAGCCGGCGAAGTAGTTCAGGCAGCGTCCTTCCCAGTCGACCATGCCTGCAAGCTGGCCGGCAGGCAATGCCAGGGCGCCGGTTAAGCTATACGCAGGACTGTGGGCCTGGATCAGGTGCAGGTCCAGGAGGGGTTTGAGCTGCGCTTCGATATCGGCAGCGCCCGTCAACGCAGCCAGGTGGCGGGCAGGTACCGGGATATCTTTCAGGGCAGCCAGCAGTCCCAGCACAGCCCGCTGGGTATCATTGAGCCTCGCCAGGAGTGCGGCAACCAGGTTCCCTTCCGAAACCTGAGAAGCGCCCAGGATTTCATCCAGTGGCATTCCACCCCGAATGAGGGCAGCTGTTTGGATGAGAAAGAGCGGTTTGCCACCCGCGGATTGACACAGGGTTACCGCACTGGCACGTTCTTCCGGCGTCAAGCCTCGACCCAGTTCGCGCGCGATCAGGGTCAACGCGTCTTCGAGCGGCAACCCATGCAGTTCGATGCACCGGCCTTCCCCCCAGAGACAGCGTTCCGTGGCAGACAGGACGAAAGCGCATTGCGGTACCGCATTGACCAGTTCCGTGACCTCATCATAGGTCAGTTGGACATCGTCCAGCAGAACCAGCGCCTGTACTCCCTGTAAGAACTGGCGCAGTTCCGCATCGCCCGGTTTTCCTGCGCTGTCACTCTCGTAGAAGTAATCGAAGATGATCTGAAGTAAATCCTCGACCGCCCGCTTGCGCGCCGGAAAATAGACGACACCATGCGGGAAATTGTCGCCGGGCGCGTGATACGCCAGCTGGCGCAGGAGCGTGGTTTTGCCAAAGCCGTTCCCCCCGTGCACAGAAACCGACGTTCCGATGCGCAGCGCGTCCACCGCCGAACCCAGTTCCTGTTCGCGGTTCAAAAAGCCGGGGAAGGGGCGCGGGCGGACATACACGGGTTTCGACCGATGGCTGAAGGTCGGTTTTTGGTCCGGCTGGATGATGTTGACGATGCCCCCGCGCACATCGCCAATCTGCAAGATATTGTTTCCAATGGCCAATTGACCGTACACATCCCCCTCGATTTGCACCTGTACTTGATCTGTGCGATTGATCTGTCCCATCCCCGACCTCCTCGAACCTTACCAGGAAATCTGGCATCCACTCAGACCTATGCAAAAAGGTAGGGCAAAAACGGTGTGCGCGGAGGGCGTACGCTCCCCGCGCACACCGTTTTTGCCGCCATTCTAAAGGCAGCTGAGTGGTTACGAAATCCGAATGATGCAATTAGCGATCACCGTACCGCGATGCAGCAAAAGTGAAGTTCAATATGCCCCGATGTTCGATTCGATGGTATCGGAAATTGTAATTTTATTATACAGCGCTGGAATCTCGGTTACAAGTACGTTGTTCACCCCAAACCCTACTTCTCTTCGATGGTGATACGCTCGATCGCATCCCCCACATAATCAGGATTTTGCTGCGGGTCACGCAGACGGATCCCCATGACCACATCCATCCCTTCGATGACCTGGCCGAAGATGGTATAGCCGCCGTTCAGGTACTGCTGCGGGCCAAAGGTGATGAAGAACTGGCTGCCGTTGGTATCGCGCCCGGCATTGGCCATCGCCACCACGCCAACCTTGTTGAAGGTCAGGTCGCTATCCTCGTTTTGGAACTCATATCCCGGACCGCCTCCCCCCGTGCCGGTCGGGTCACCGCCCTGGGCCATGAAATCGGGCAGGACGCGGTGAAAGGTGGTGCCGTCGTAATACCCTTCGCGCGCCAGGAAGACGAAATTGTTGACCGTGATGGGCGCTTTATCGGGATAAAGCTGGATGACAAACTCCCCGCCCTTGGCCATTTTGACTCTGGCAAAGTATTGTTTGTTCACATCGATGACCATGGGCGGCGGGGCATCATATTGTTTGGCTGTCACAGCTGGCGCGTCCGCGGCTTCTCGTTCCGATCCCTGTCCGCGGGGGAAGGCCAGCCAGGCCACCACCACTACGGCCACCAGGATGATCCCGATGGCAAGATATTGCATGCTGTCCATCCTGCGCACCGTTCTCTTTTTATTTGTTTTCGAACGATTCCTATTCGACATGAAAGTTCTCCTTGTCATTGTTTCACCGTTAGTTTTCTGTATCGTCTAAAAAAGAGGCGAGGTAGGTGGGGTGTTTTGGGTGAGCGTGGC